>JACMLX010000149.1 GCA_014379355.1 Gemmatimonadaceae bacterium | reverse complement strand
TGCCGTAGGCGTACGCCAGATGCGCCGAGTCTCGGGCGCCGTTCGTTGCGGCGCCGCGACGAAACGCGGCGATCGCGCGCGCCGGCTGGTGGAGGGCGAGATAGGCGTGCCCCAGCTGCTGGTACGCGAAGTCAACGGCAGGATGGAGCGCGAGCGTTTCCTCGAGCACACGCACGGCTTCCTGCGGGCGCCCCGCGGCGACCAGCACACGCCCGCGGACGTTCGCGACCCAAGGAGCGAGCGGTTCCGCCGCCCCTGCAGTGTCGAGCTGGACGAGCGCCTCGTGGTACTGCCCACGCGCCATGAGCAGGATCGCGAAGGGCGCGCGACCGAAGGCATAACCGGGATCGAGCGCGAGCGCCCGCCGGAATTCGTACTCGGCGGCATCCCAGGCGTACTCGCCAACGAACAACACGTGCGCGAGCGAGATGCGCCCTTCCGCTAGCGCGGAATCGAGAGCCACCGCCCGAAGCGCCTCGTCCTTCGCCTGCCGCAGCACCGTCGGCGGGTCGGCGTGTCCGAACACGGCGAGGCGCGTGTACGCGTCCGAGAGCCCGGCGTGTGCGGGGGCGTAGGCGGGATCGCGCGTGACAGCCGCCTCGAAGTATCGCACTGCCTGCCGGATGCCGTCGCCGTCGATCCGATTGTTGAAGGCGTGGCGCCCGCGCCTGTACAGCGACTCCGTAGCACTGTCGGTTCGGCTGCGCGCGTGCTGTCGCTCGGCGGCATCGCCTGCTGCAACCGAGGCCAGAGATGTCGACGGCTGAGTGACATGGGGAACCTCGTCTGGGCGGATGACGGCAACGGCGACTGCGGCGGCGCCGAGCAGGGCTGCACTCCCGAACAACATCGAGCGCGTGCGGCTGCCGCTACTCGGCAACGACCTCGTGCTGGCCTTCGTCGGCGGCTCGACGGCGGCCTCGAGGTCGTCCGCCTTTGTCGTGCCAGGACCTTCAGGCCTGCAATCGGCCGCGGCTACGTCAGCGACCAGCACCCGGTGGCGGCTTCGGAGCGCATCGACAAGCGCGGACACGGCCGCGTCAGGCTCCGCACACAATTCCTGCTGCACGAGGGCGGTGTGAACCCGCGCGTGCTGCAGCGCCGCAGGTCGGTCTCCAGCGGCGTCGAGGGCACGCATGAGGCCGAGTGCCGGAGCGCTGCCGACAGGGTTGGCAGCGGCGATTCGTCGCCACCAGTCGACGGCTCCTGCATGGTCTCCTCGCGCCGAGGCGCGGTAGGCCAGTCGAGTCAGCGCGCCGATCCGCTCGCCAGCGATGGACGCGCGCGTCGTGTCCACCCAGCGCTCGAACTCATCCGTGCCACGGACGTGAAAGCCGTCGAGGAATGGCGCGGAATGCCATGTCACCGCCTGCTCGTCGTCGCCACAGGCGAGCGCCGCGCGAAAATCAGCTATGTCGCTCGTCGCCGCGCCCGCTCCGAGTCGGAGCACCGCCGTGCCTTCGACAAGGTCCGGCGCAGCGAGCCCGGCGCGCAACCCACGCACCAACTGGCGGAGTGTCGTGCGGGCGCGTTCCTCGTCACTCTCCGGCCAGAGGTACGCGAGAACGACCGCGCGACTTACACCCGCAGGTTCAGCTGCCAGGAGCGCCAGCAACGCGAGCGCTTTTTGCTGAGCGGAGAAGGTGTCGAGTCGAACCCCGTCGCGGGAAACACGGCAGCCATCGAGCGTGTGGACACGAAGCATCGGGGCATAATCGACGGCAGAAGTGCATGTCACGCGGAGCTCACGGACGCCTCACGGCGCGCCGCCATAATGCGCGCGCCCACATCGGCGGGCAAGCGTCACGGCCCGCCGAGCGACCCTTCCCCACTGCTTCCGAGCACTGTCCCCATGCTTGTTGCCGCCTCACTGATTGCTCGCGTCGCCGCCCTGCTCCTGGTTCCTGCGGCAGTCTCGCAAGCCCAGGTCATCGCATTCGCCGGCAGCCGAACCGCGCAGCGCATTCCCGTTCCCCCGCCGAATCCGGCGCGGTGCGGTCCCCCGCCGAGCACGTTGATCACCGGAGTCAACGGCATCGGTACGTCCAGTCTGGGCGCGTTCACCACGGTGGAGAGCAACTGCCTCAACCCGATCACCGGAAGTCTCTTCAACGGGCTCTTCAGCTTTCTGTTCGCGGGCGGCAACACCTTCTTCGGCACCGCCACTGGTCGCGTCGTGTTGCCGCCTGTCGAGGGTAAGACGACCAACACCTTCGAGTACCTGATCACCGGCGGGACAGGTCAGTTTGCCGGGGCGACGGGACGGCTGCACGTGGAAGGGGCGGTGACTTTCAATCCGGATGGCACCACAGACAATACGTTCCGCTACATCGGGACCATCTCGACGGTCCCTGAGCCATCGACGGCGCTGCTGGTCGGTGCCGGTCTGGCGGGTCTGGGGATGTGCGCTCGGCAACGTCGCGCGGGACGTCTTGATTAGTTGACCGGGCGCTCCGGTATTTGCCCCTCCAGCGTCGACCGGGCTTGTCGTTGCTGGAGGGTGCAGGTCGGTGCGCGGGAGCCGTTCAGCGCGGCGTTCCGGACGTCGCCGATGAAACGGGCGAAGTTCACTGCGCTCAGGCGGAATGCGCGGATTGTCGCTGCGAACGCGGCGAGACAAAACACGCTGACCCCGCTACATGGAACCGTGACCGCATGGCGCACGCTCAACCCGGCACGGATCGCGCTTTGCGCTCGAACGCGATTCGCAGCGCCTTGGCCTCACACCACGCGTCCTCCGCAAGCGCTTTCACACCGATGACCGTCGTGATGCCGGTTTCGGAATGCTCCAGCGGCGCAGCCGACAGACGGTGCTGCGCCGAAGCATGTGCGCCGTGATCATCCGGGTCGCCCAGCCCGGCGGTGCCGAGTCGGCGAAGCCCGTCGAGAATGAGCTCACGCACCTCGTGCGGATTGGCCAGGCCACGCAACCGGGCAACATGTCTCGAACCTCCGCCCTCGACAGCGCCACCACCGGCCGTCTCGATCTCCACCGTCGAGAAACCGAAGTAACGCTCCAGCGGACCCTGTGTGACGCGAACGTTCTGCGCATTGGCGAAGGTGAGCGTGACTTCCTTCGTGTTCCAGACGCCCTCACGAATCATCAGGCTCCGATCGGTGATCACGTACCACCGCATCTCGTAGTCGAGGCGCATCGTGACGTAGAGCGTGGCTGCCTTCGCGATCGCAACTACGATCAGCGGAATGACCAGCAGCAACAGACGCACATCAGCGATCAGCAGCAGTGTGCTCGCGATGATCACCACAAAGCCCCACGCGACCGCGTACAGACCCCACCCGAGCATCTTCAAGCGCAGAAACCCGGGATGTGCACGCTCGACACGACGCACTTCATCCGGCCTGTGCCCCGCCGGCGGGTGCGGCTCGCTGCCCTCGACGCGAAGGAGTGGCAGAATGATGCCCTTCAGCCACTCATACATCCGGCGGTCCCGGCGCCTGCGCCTCGATCAGCCGGCGCACGGCGCGCAACTCATCGCGGATCCCGGCCAATGCGTCGATAGCAAGCGCTTCGTTGCTCGTCACCGTCGCAGCATGCGATCGGTCAGCTGCGAGTGCGACGCCTGACTGCCCGGTATGGCGATGGCCACGCATGCGCGAGTAGAGGTGGTTTCGAACGTCCTCGTATGCGGTCAGCCCCGGGATCGATTCCGTGGCTGCGGAACTTCCTGATGCCGTCTGGATCTGCACGGTCCCGATGCCGAGCCATCGCTCGAAAATATTACGCGTGACGTGAATGTCCTGAATGCGCGCGTACGTCAGGTACGTCTCTCGCCTCCAGAACAATCCGTGCGACACGGCAACGCCTTCATCATCAAAGCGGTAGCGCAACGTACGGTAGAGGAAATAATACGGAATCACGGCGAACGGGAACGCCACGTTCGCCAGCAACGAGTAAATGAGATACAGCTTCCAGAGTTGCGGGTCGGGCCGCGTGATTTCCTGCACTTGCGCCGCGGAGACGGGTTTCAGGTGCGCATCGCCATCGGGGATCATTGTCACCTGAAGGTGTACGTTGCCTTCCAAACTCGCGGAGTCGCTCCGCACATCGTCGATCGTCCGTGACCTGACCTGACTGCATCGTACAGCGTGACATGCCGTCCGCAGGACGACGGCGGGCGCCGCGCCAAGTCGCGCCACGATTGCAGAATGCAGCCCGTGCGATTCGGCCCGCACGTACCGCCGTTCAGCGAATCAGATCCCACTGTACCACGCATAGTTGCGCACACCAGTGGAGATCTTCAGGTCGGCCACGGTGTCGGTGACCAACAGCCGCTCGATGAACTTCACGCTCTTGTAGCCGAGCTGGCGCGGCACGCGCATGCGGAGCGGGCCACCGAACGCCACCGGCAGGTCGCCGCCATTCATGCCCCATGTCACCAGCGTCTGCGGGTGCATCGCCTCGTCGATGTCGATGCTGTCCATCCAGCCATCGGCCGCGAAGTAGACCACGTAGCGCGCACTCGGGCGAACGCCGCACGCCTGCAGCACGGCCGACAGCGGCGTCCCGGTCCACTCGGCCACATACGACCACCCTTCCTCACAGGTGACGGCCGTGATCTGCGAGCGCACGGCCATGCCGCGCAGCGCGTGAACCGAAAGTGGCCGCGGCGTGTCCACCGACCCACGCACGTCGAGCGTCCAGTTCGCGAAGTGCTCCGCCTGATGGCGCGCGAACGCCTCCGACGGCGGCGCGATCGTGTTGGCGAACGGTTTCTCCGCAATCATGCTGCGTGGAAATTCGCGCGCGAGCGCATTCCGACCGAAGAGTCGGTGCGCAGCGTAGTTGAGCGTGTTGCCTGCCGCGAAAATGCCGCCGGCATCCGGCGGCACGAGTCCGAAGCGCCGGCCCGCGATGGTGACGGCGCTGCCGACCGCGGCGACGGCCGCCGTCACGCCACCGGCAAGCAGGGAACGACGCGAGATGCGATTCATGACATTGCCTCCGTATGGCCGCTGATCATCGCGCGCATGAGGCGCCGGAATCCGGCACGAGCGATCATCACCACGTGCCCGATCGTGAACAGCACCAGCGCGATCATCGAGACGAAATGCAGCGTGCGCGCCGACTGGTGACCGCCGAGACTCGTCACGCTCCACGGCACGACGGCGGTGAATCCCGGCGACATCGCGAGGCCGGTCCAGATCACGAACGGAAAGAGCACGAACAACACTCCGAGGTACGCTGTCCGCTGCAGCACGTTGTAGACACCGGGTGCAGGTGGCGCCGAGAGTCTTCCAGGCCGGTGCTCGTCGATGCTGGCACGCAGTGCCCGCCAGTTGCGGTCCTGTCGTGCCGGCACGAGTCGCCGACCGACATGCCCGGATCGGGCACCGGCAACGAGATACGCGACACCGGCGAACAGCACGATCCACGCCGACTGGAAGTGCAGCGAACGGCTCCAGCCGTTCTGGTCGGGGAGCGTGAACCCGTAGCCGGTCGGCACCGTGGCGCGCGACGACGGAATCGGGATCGAGAAGACCGGCGTCGTGTTGACGTTGCCGACCTCACCCCAGTAGAAGCGCGGATGGGAGATGATCAGCTCGATGCCACTGATCACCAGCGCAATCGTGGCGATCGTCGTGAGCCAGTGCGTGATGCGGACGAACCTCGGGTGGCCTGTCGTCACGAAGCGATTACCTCGGCGTTGGGACCGGGGTGCGCACGCGCCCCGGGCACGCGATCGTGCGTTGAGCCGCAGACAATGGCGACATCGGCTCCGCGGCGATGATGTCGCGCATCACGCCACGGTCCAGGCCTTGCGGCAGGAGAGGAGCGGCAGGTACGAGAAAGGCGGCCGTGAGGACCGCGGTCTCGAAGGTCATCGGGTGTGTCGGCATCGCGGGCGGCAGGTACGGCGTTGAACGGTGACGAGATCCGACGTCATCCGCGAACGTGAATATTGCACGGTGAGCGCGCAGCGCAGTACATGACCGTGGCCAGCGAGAGGGCTGACACATCACCACCTCGTACAATCGATCCGCTCGTCCAGCAGCGGATGCGTCGCCCGATGGTCTCCGCGGGCGCCTCGCGCTCGCGGGCGGCGCCTCTGGTGTTCGGCGATCGAACCCGCGTACCTCCATGTAGGTACGCGCGCCGTGGCCTCATCGCGTATCCTCGCGTGTACGCGGCGACGATGCCCGGTCATGACGTGGTGGAGGGTGGCATGGCGCAATCCGAGTGAGTCCTGCATGTGTCCCGATGCGTTGCACGCCCACGTTTCCATCCTCTCCGTCGATGATCACCCGCTCATCCGCGAGGGGCTGGCGGCGCTGATCGCGACCGAGCCGAACATGCAGGTCGTCGGAGAAGCCGGAAACGGCGAAGAGGCGATCGAGCAGTATCGGACGCTGCGACCGGACATCGTGCTGATGGATCTCGTGATGCCGGTGATGGACGGACTCGATGCGGCGCGTGCGATTCTCGACGAGTTTCCGGATGCACGAATCATCATGCTGACGACCTACGACGGCGACGAGGACATCTATCGCGCGCTGGACGTCGGGGCGAGGGGCTACCTGCTCAAGAGCATGCTGCGCAAGGATGTGCTGAACGTCATCCGGACCGTGCGCGCGGGCGGTCGTGGCATTCCACCGGATGTCGCGATGAAGCTGGCCGAGTTCACGCCGCGCGCGGCGCTGACGCCACGCGAGACGGAGATCCTGAAGCTGATCGCCAAAGGCTGCACCAATCCGGAGGTTGCGCGAATCCTCGGTCGGACCGAAGGTACGATCAAGGTGCACGTGAAGAATATCCTGCAGAAGCTCGAGGCCAGCGATCGGACGGAAGCGGTGATGCTGGCGGTGCAGCGCGGGTTCATCCGAGCGGGATAGAGCCGGCTTCGCAGGGCCTGATCGCGGTGCAGCGCGGGTCATTCGAGCATGTCAGCGTCACAATCTCGAGGGTGCCGGATGGCGATGCGGATATGTGGCGGCTGGCTGTCCATGGGCGTGCTCGGCATGAGCTTCGCCTCCGCTCCGGCGAACGCGCAGCGTAGCGTGCAGGCGTTGCGACACAAGCATCACACGACGTGGGGAGCGAGCGATGGGATGATGGCTGCCGGCACTGGCCTCATGCAGCGATCGGGAGACGGGTATCTCTGGATCCAGAATCGCGACGGGTTGCTGAGATTCGATGGCGTGCGCTTTCGAGTGATCGACAGTCTCGATTCACCGGCGTTGCGCACGACGAGCAGCGGGGCCTTCGTTCCGTTGTTCGTCGATCGTGACAATGCCATGTGGTCGACGCGCCCGGATGGCGCGCTGCTGCGTTACGCGGATGGCCGCTTCACCACCGTACTCGGCCCCGACCCGTCGCGGGTCGGGATCCTGCGCGGTGTGCAGGATCGCACAGGCCGCATGTGGTTCATCACTGCTCGAGGTCTGTTCATCCTGAAGGACCGACAACTGGTTCGCTCGGGCATCACGCCGGCGGCGCTCGATACGGTCGCCAGTACCGTCATCGCCGATACCGGGACCGGCGTATGGGTCGGCGGCTACAAATCCGTGTGGCACCTGAGCCGCGGTCGTCTTGACAAATTCGACGTACCTGATCCTGAAGTGTTTCGGCATACACGACCGTTGTGCCAGCTTCGGGACGGCACACTGTACATCGGTGCGTATGACCTCTTCACGCTGAAGGACGGCGTGTGGACGCGCGTACGGTATGAAGGCCAGACCATCAGCTGGATCCACGGCTCCGAGTCGCGCGAGCACGATGCCCTGATTGCGGCACGCGGCCTCGGACTACTGCGCTTCCGTGACGGGCGTCCTGAGCGACTTTCGCCGCGTGAAGGGCTGACGAGCGCCGTGGTCAAGGCGACACTGCCGGATCAGGAAGGCTCCATCTGGATCACGACTGAAGGCGGGCTGGACCGCCTGCGCACTGCACCGTTCACGACGTTCACGCGGCGCGATGGCGCACCGTTCGACGCACCGTTGGGTGTGGAGTCCGATCCGACGGGTGGTGTGTGGATCGACACCTGGGACGGCGGGTCACTCATTCACGCGCGCGGCGGTGCGATGGACGAGCGCGACGCGACCGACGTGCGATGGAACACACCGGTGCCGACGACCGTCGTCGAGAACTATGGGGTGCTGGGCAGCAGTCGTGGTGGAGGGATCTGGGCGGTCGGTCATCGCGGGACCGAGCGCGTCCTGCGCCGAATGTCTCCTACGGGCACACCGTCGTTCATGCCGCTGCGTCTGCCGAGAGGATCCAACATCCTTGCCGAAGATCGGGGCGGCACCGTCTGGATTTCACTGACGCCCGCCGGCTTCGTGCGCATGCGCGACGGGCGGGTCGATTCGGTGCCTTTGCCACTGTCTGGCCAATCACGATACGTGCAATGGGTGGCCGTCGACTCACTCGATCACACCTGGGTGGCGATCAACGAGATGAAGGTGCTGTACGAGTTCGTCGACGGGCGCATCGTCGCGACGATCGATTCGACGACTGGCCTTCCGCATCCGGTGGAGCGCATTCGCGCGGCTGGCGGTGACACGCTGTGGATGGTGTTGGCGGGTGGTTCACTCGCGCGCATGATCGGGCACAGGCTGCGCGAGCTCCAGATTCCATCCGCGCGCGAGCTGCTGCGACAGAATTCGGTGGCAATCGTGCCGCGACGCCACGACTTCTGGCTCGCAAGCCCGGTCGGTATCGGCCGGGTGAAGATGACGGAGCTGAATGCGTATGCGGACGGACGGGCGCCGCCGCCGCTTCCACGCTACTACGATCGGGAGGACGGGCTGCCGGTGCCGATCATCAGCGGCAACGCCACTCGTCACGGTGCGGCGCTGACGCGCGAGGGCGACGTCGTCTTCAGCACACCAGCAGGCATCGCGATCTTCGACGATGACCTCGATGTGCGAAATCCCATCGCCCCTCACGCGCTCGTCGAGGACGTGACAGTCTCCGGTCGTCCGCTCCCGTACGACAGCCTGCTCGTCGTTCCACCGGCACCCGATCGCGTGGAGATCCGTTACACGGCCACGAGCCTCCGCATCCCGGCCCGCGTTCGCATCGAATACCGACTGGATGGTGTCGACGATGCGTGGGTACCGGGCAACGCACTGCGCACCGCGACGTATTCACAGCTGCGACCGGGCCGATACCGATTCCGCGTGCGCGCATGGAATGAGGATGGTGTGCCCTCGATGCAGGAAGCCTCCCTGTCGGTGCGAGTGTTGCCACGATGGTTTGAAAGCACAGGGTTCGTCACGATCGCGCTGCTGACGCTCGTTGCCGGTGGGCCGCTGCTCGCCATCTCACGGACCCGTGCCCGCGCGACCGCTCGTGAGCACCGACTGCGCGAGCGCTTCGATGCCACGCTGGCCGAACGCGGGCGACTGTCACGCGAGTTGCACGACACGCTGCTGCAGGGATTCACGGGGATTACACTCAAGCTGCAGGCCGTCCGCGCAACGATGCTGACATCGCCGAATGAGGCCGCAGCGACACTCACGCGCGTGCTCGACGAATCGGATCTGGCGCTGATTGATGCGCGACAGATGATCTGGGACATGCGCCTGACGGAGCTCGAGGATCGTGACCTGTGCGATGCGATCGAGGAGAGTGGCCGCCGGATGGTGGGCGACGCACCGATTGACTTCCGTGTGAATCTGACCGGCGATGGGCGACGCCTGTCGCCCGGCGTGGAATCGGTGCTGTACCGCATCTGTCGCGAGGCGGTCGCGAACGCGCTGAAGCACGCACGCGCATCTGCGATCGTGGTCGAGGTCACCTATGAGTCGGCGACCGTTCGCCTCCGCGTGCGCGACAACGGCGTTGGCGTCGCGGTGGGCGCGGTGGATGACGCCTCGTCACGCGGCCACTTCGGCATTTCCGGAATGCTGGAGCGCGCGGCGCGTGCGGGGGGATCCCTGACGATCACAGCCGTGGCATCCGGCGGCACCGAGATCACCGTGTCACTGCCCACAGTGCCCGAGAGCGCGTGATGCCGCTCGACGTGATCACAGCGTCAGCATGACCGGATCACCGACCCGCACGTAGCCGGGGCGTAGCACCCGCGCGTTCAGCGCGAGGCGCCCACCAAAGCGGTGTCCGATATCGCGCAGCACCTCAGGGTCACGCGTGATCGTGTCGGGATCCACGGTCGTGATGGGGCATCGCGCACGCAACGAATCCAGGCCGATGATCACATCACCGATCTGCAGTTCTGCACCTTCCCACCCCCGCTCGGCCATGCCGACCACGCCGCCGATCAGAATATTGGGCCGCAATCGACGCACGTCGCGACCGAAGGCGGCGACGGCACCATCGGTCGCGACCAGCAGCGGGAGGATGTCGAAGCGATCGATGCCGTGATATTCCGCCAGCTCCGCATCAGCGCCCGCTGCGCGCTGCACGGCGGTGAGCGCGTCTGCGCTGTCCCACGGCACGCCATCGATGAGCGCACGCCCGTTGGCGTCGAGCGTTCCATGCAGTCCGAGCAGCTTGTACTGCCGACGCGCAGTGCGAACGCCTTCCGGACCGTACACCTGTATCACGCGATCGCCAGGAATGCCCTCAGACGTGAATTCGGCTGAGGTCAGTGATTCACCGGCCAGTGTCTTCACTGGATATCGCCACAGCCCGGCAACGTGCAACGACATGCGTCAGACCTCGTGCAATGTGAACCGATGCGGATTTGCGCGATGCCGATCGATCGAATACGCGACGCCGCACGACCGCCCATGCTGCAGCGCCTTCGTGATAAAAGTCAGGTGGCAGGCAGGTACGCCATACCTCTGTCGGTATACGAGTTTGGTATCCAGTCACAGCATGTCAGCCCTCTCCGAAAGAGAGGCGATTTCGCCGGCACGCCGCCGCACACTGTAGTCACGCGGCGCCACCTCCGACGCGTGCCGGATCCTTCGGCCATCCGCAGACAGTGTACAGGGGAGACACACCGATGTCACTCGACCCGACCACGCAACGATTCATCGACTCGCTGGCGGGATCACCGCCGCTCTATCAGCTGGAGCCAGCGGCGGCCCACGCCGTACTCACGAACTTGCAGTCACTGCCGGTGCCGTTGCTGCCAGTGGACATGGTGGACACCACCTTCCCCGTCGGTCCAACCGGCTCGACGCGCATTCGCATCGTGCGGCCGAAGGGCGCCACCGAGACACTTCCGGTGCTCATGTACTTCCACGGCGGCGGCTGGGTGCTCGGCGACAAGATCACGCACGACCGACTCGTGCGCGAGCTCGCAGTCGGCATTCACGCGGCGGTGGTCTTCGTGGACTACATCAACTCGCCCGAGGCGCAGTATCCCACGCAGAACGAACAGGCGTATGCGTCGCTGCTCCATGTGGTCGCGCACGCGCGTGAGTTGAACGTCGACGCGTCACGCATTGCGGTCGCCGGCGACAGCGTCGGCGGCAACATGACAGCAGTCGTCACGCTGCTCGCGAAGAAGCGCTCCGGTCCGAAGATCGCGCACCAGGTGCTGCTCTACCCGCTCGTGGATTATCTCGACGACTCAGGCTCGTATGTCACGTTCGCCGACGGACCCTGGCTCATCAAGCAGACCATGAAGTGGATGTTCGACCTGCAGGGCCTGACGGGGAACGAGCAGGAAGCCACGGCCTTCCCGTTGCGCGCGACGCTTGAAGAACTGCGCGGACTGCCCGACGCGCTGATCATCGCCGACGATGACATCCTGCGCGACCAGGTGGAGAAGTACGCGGACAAGCTCGGCCAGGCCGGTGTACGCGTGACGTCGGTGCGCTACAACCAGACGGTGCACGATTTCGCAATGCTCAACCCACTGGCCGACACGCCGGCAACCCGCGGTGCCGTCGCGCAAACGATCAGCGTGCTGAAAGCGGCACTGCATTCGGGAATGGGCGCTTCCGTGCGTGCGACAGCGCCGCCGCACGGCGTCACGCACCATGAACTGAGCGGGAGGTACTGACCATGCTCGGCCATTTCCTGAAAGCCGCCATCGCTGCGGCGACCGTGACGGGCAGCGTGGTCGTTGACTCGGGTTCGCGACGCGACGTGGCGCCGGTGAAGAACGTGGTGCTGGTGCACGGCGCGTACGCCGACGGCTCGAGTTACGCGAAGGTCATTCCGCTGTTGCGTGCCCACGGGCTCACCGTGACAGCGGTGCAGAATCCGCTCACGTCGCTGGCTGACGACGTCGCCGCCACCCGACGCGCGATCGCAATGCAGGATGGTCCAGTCATCCTGGTCGGGCACTCGTCGGCGGGCATGGTGATCACCGAGGCGGGAAACGATCCCAAGGTCGTGGGTCTCGTCTACATCTCGGCCATCGTTCCCGATGACGGTCAGTCGGCGTCCGAGGCGCTCAAGGGATATCCACCGACGCCGGGGCTCGCCGAGCAGAAGGCGGATGCCGGCGGATACCTCAGGCTGACGTGGAAGGGTGTGGACGAGGATTTCGTGCCGGACATTCCGCCAGCCGAGCGGGCGATGGTGTTCGCGACGCAAGGCGATTGGAACTCGACATTCCTGTCGGAAAAAATCACGACCGCGGCATGGAAGACGAAACCGTCGTGGTCCATCATCGTGAACGACCGCATGGTGCCACCGGAACACGAACGGGCGGCGGCGGCGCGCATCAAGGCGACCACCACGGTGCTCGCCAGCGGACATGTGCCGATGCTCTCGCATCCCGCCGCCGTTGCCGCGGTGATCATCGATGCGTCAGCCAGGGCCGCGCATGACTGACGCCAATCGCTGTGCCGGAGCACGCGGCATGCACGCCACCTTCATCCTCGTCATCGCCATGCTGGCATTTCACGAAGCGGCACCGGATCTGTCCGCGCAGACGGCGCGAGATGTTCGTGGTGCGACACCGCTCATCGCACTCGACAACGAAGCCCCGCCGAGACTGATCGTCGATCCGCCGATCCCGGAGGCCCTCGCCGAAGGGCGCGCGTACATCCAGTATCGTGCGGAGAATGCGCGCATCCTGCCCGTGTTCGGCAAGGGCGCACTCACCGTCTCACCGCGCCTGGCGCATGTGCACATCACGGTGGACGACGCGCCATGGCACTTCGTGGATGCGAGCGGGGAGACGGTGATTCTGGTCGGACTCACACCGGGCGTTCACCGCGTCCGTTTCGAGCTGGCGGATCCGACGCATCGGCCGGTCACAAGCCAGACGGTGACGTTCACGGTACCTTCGCTCGCGTCGCGCTAGCTGCCTGGAACGATACGACGAACAGGGCACCGCGCATGCGAGGCCCTGTTCGTTCATGCCTGCGCTGCATCCTTGGACGTCGACCGATGGCGTGATCGAGTGAACGCAAGCAGGCAGCAGTATCGTGATCCCGCTCTCACTCCACCCGAATCGGCACCCGCACCGTCAACCGCCCGAGTGACGGCGGGCGCACCTCGAGTCGGAGCGCACCGCGACGCAGCGGCACGAATTCGACGTCATGCGTCTCGCCGATCGCCACCACCTGCGTCGCAGGCTGAAGCGTGCGTTGCGACTCGGGTAGATCCGCCCCGTCCTTCGCCAGCGGCCGCCAGCGCACCAACATCGTATCGCGCAGGTTGGCCAGCGAACTGTCGGGCCGCGCCGTCAGGAACACCGTCGCATTCGGACTCGTGACGCTCAAGCTGATGAAACGGAATCGGTATGGCCTGCCGACCTGCAGCACCAGCGTATCGGGATCGACGTCGCCATTGATTTCCATGGGGAAGGCGTCGACCGAGCCGCGCGCCGACTTGATGAAGAAGAGATGCTCGTCGATCGGCGCGCTGCCGATAGGGGCGTCACGGACGATCAGCGCCCCGACCAGACCCGCACGATGCTGCCGTACCTCGTCGACATGCGAGTGATAGATGAAGGTGCCGCTGCGTGGCGGCGTGAAGCGCGCCTCGAAGGAATCGCGCAAGGCGATCAGCGGTGCGAGCCGTGAACGCGAGCCCGAGAAGCCGGCCACGCCGTCGAAATAGCTTTCCAACTCGATGCCATGCCAATGCACCGAGAGTGCTTCGCCAAGTTGGTTGACGACGCTGATCGAGACCGGCTCTCCCCGCGCAAGCTCGATCGTCGGACTGAAGCCGGGGTGCGCAGTCGCCTGTCGCCCCGTGGCACGCTCTTCCAGCCTGAAGTGAAGCGACGGCAGTGAATCCGGGAAGCCGGAATCGCGCACTGCCACCAGGCGCAGCGCGCGACGTGGTGCATCCGGTGTGACGCCTGTGCCAGTGCCTGCTGCGCCGGTTCTCGATGTCACAGGCAGCGAGCGCTCGCCGGGTCGTGGACGCACGAGCACGCCCATCACAAGGCCGCCCATGCCGGTCCGGGCATGATCCTCGTGCTTCGTCATGGTTTGAGACGATATCATGCCGAGTGGCCGGTGCGGCGCGGCATGCGCCTGAAAGTGGCAGTGAAAGAGCCAGTTCCCGGCGCGCTCGGGCACCCACGTCAGCTGCATCGAGGTGAACGGTGCCATGCGCTCGGTCACCGCCATCCGGCCCGGTATCAGGCTGGCCTGCACCGCAGCGGGCGCGCCGTCGAACTCGTCGACACGGAAGTAGAAGCCGTGCAGATGCATCGGGTGCACGGCCGGTGAGGCGTTGAGCACGCGCCAGCGCACCGTGTCGCCAACCGTATGCGTCAAACGCTCCGTGTGCGGCCATGACCGCCCGTTCACCGCCATCACCTCGCGGCGCGTGAGCGGGACGTCGTACGTATTCAGCGAATCGACGACGTCGAGAAGGACCAGTACACGGTCCCGCGGCGGTGGCGCGCCCGCCGGGTCGACGATGATGGCGCCAGCCAGCAGACCGCGGAGTCGCAGCACGCGGTCGAGTGCCGTGCGTCCGTTCGCATGGTACAGATAGCTGCCGGGTCGCGTGGCGCGAATGCGCAGTTCGCCTGATGCGCCGGGCGCGAGGACGAGCGAATCCGTGCCCGGCGCCGCACTGCCGCGCGCCGCCGCCAAGGCAGCGATGCGCGACGGCACGTGAAACGTGAGCGTGTCGGCTGCCAGCGTGTTGCGGACACGGAATCGCATCTCGGTGCCGACGGGGACGCGCACCAGCGGGCCGGGCGCACTCGGCGCGTGGCCGACTTCGGCGAATGCTTCCACGTCGAGGCCGGGCAGTGAGTCACCATCCGGATTCCACCGCGTGCGCCGAGCCTCGAGGTCGAGTGTGAGGATGCCCTCACGCAGCATTCCTGCGGGATGTGTGTTGTCATTGGGCCGCGCGACCGGAAGTTCGGCGCGGCGCCTGAATTCCACTGACGCGCTGACGAGCACCGCTCCGGTCAGCGCGAACGTGTAAAGGCGCATGCTATTCGTCTCCTTGAATTGGTCAGCGCGCAAAGCAGTAAGAAATCGTATGATCTCCAGTCACCGTCCCACCGCCGCAGATCAGCACGCCCGCCGTGTACCCACGATTACAGGACGTGACGAGGTCCCACGTCAACTCAACTGCCGGCTCAGGTCACCTCGTCGGCCGCATCTACGACGGCGCCGAGGATCCGGCCGGATGGACGACGCGCGGTTGCCGCGACCTGCATCGCGCACCGGCGCATGTCAGGAAACGGCGGCCACGTGTCCACCGACCACCCGCCAGTTCCCGTACATCTCACGCCCCCACACGCGAGTGTAGCGAAACCGTCCGCGCACCGTGTCGCCGGCCACCTCCACCTCCAGCGCCGTGGAAAGTGCGCAGATCGCGACATCCACGCCGACGCGTCGGATGCGGAGTTCCTCGACGTCGTGGCGGCGAAAACGCACCTGGCCGGACGCATGCGCAGCGAGATCCTGCGCCTTGGTTCCCAACTGACCGTCGGGACCCGTGAAGAGCAGATCGTCGGCGAGCAGCGCGTCCAGCCGTGCAACATCCGCGTTCAGCTGCGCGCGTCGCAATTCGGACTCAAGTGCGACGATCTCGGCGTCAGGCGCGCCGACGAGCAGGCGCGCGAGGTCATCCGACGACGCGGTCACGGCGATGCCGAGCGTGCGGGTCGTGCCTCAGGCACCGCGGCGCATCCGCCGCCACGTACCCGGTGACTCGCCCGTCGCGCGCTTGAACGCGCGGCTGAACGCCGCTTCCGATTCGTAGCCGACGCGCGTTCCGACCGCCGCCACCGTGGTCGAGCAACTCGCGAGCTGCTCCGCCGCAAGCTGCAGGCGCCAGTGCGTCAGGTACTGCATCGGCGGGATCCCGATCACCTGAGAGAATCGTTCGGCGAGCACGCTCCGCGATGTCGCCACCTCACTCGCCAGTTCTGCAAGGGTCCATTGGTGCGCCGGACGACGGTGCAACTCCGTCAGCGCGGGCCCGATGATCGGATCGCGCAGGCCCGCCAGCCATCCAACCTGCTGCTGCGGCAATGCATCCAGGTGGCGTCGGACCACCTCGACGAACATCAGCTCCGCCATGCGCGTGAGCATCGTTGCGCCACCGGCGCTGCCGCGCCGTGACTCGGCCACCGCCTGTCGCGGGAATTCACCCAGCCAGCCCGTGGCCACGCCACGAGCATGCAGGCAACGCGGGAGAGCCGCAAGCAGCGGGTTGTACGGACGGGCGTCGCAACCGAGGAATCCGCAGACGAAGGTCGCGCGCGCGCCCGTGCCCTCCCCGATGTGCACCGTGTGGAGATGCCGGTCCGGCACGCCGT
Source organism: Gemmatimonadaceae bacterium (assembly GCA_014379355.1). Lineage (GTDB taxonomy): Bacteria > Gemmatimonadota > Gemmatimonadetes > Gemmatimonadales > Gemmatimonadaceae > JACMLX01. Next base: position 54,289 of record JACMLX010000149.1, on the reverse strand, counting down.
TCTGCACCGGTCCGACCGCGGACCCCTCACTGCCCGACACGCAATGCGGATCACCATGCGGGAACACGATCACGTCGCCCGCCTCCATCCGCACCGGCTCCTCGCCCGCCACGCCAGCCCAGCAGATGCCGGACATGAGGACGTGATATGAGATCAAATGCTCCGTATTCGGCAGCACGCGCGGTACGAGCTCTGCCGCTGCGCCCGCCGACACAGACCAGGGAAAGCGCGCCTCGACGAGGAAGAAGAATGCGCCCGTCAGCCGGACCGCACGCAACACGTCGGAGAGGGGATCCATGCGGGCAACGCTGCACAACGTTGGTCATCCGCGCAAGCATGCGTTTCCGAGACGTGCAGGGCGCCGGACGATGGAGCATGCAATCCGGCAGCGCGAACATGTTCGGCGCACAACGCGGACGCACGGACGGAACAGGCGGACGCTGAAGCATGGGCGCGGTCCGCGGGGGCTTCCAATGTCGTCTCGCACGACATGTCAGGCGCCGCGATCACGCCCGATGGCGCCATCCCCCGACCGGAGATCACCATGCTGGACCGCCGAACCACCGCGATGGACTCACGCCGTACCGAATGTGGCACTGCGACAGGCGACGTCGTCATCGCCGCCGTGCCTGCCGGCGACGAACGCAGTTTCCTTCAGGTACTCGACCCGCTGACGGAGCGCTCGCGTCGCATCTGGAGTGCCGGCGACTACGACCTCGTCTCGACCGGCTTCCGCGACGAAGCCCGCGCATTCATCGAGCGACGCGCGTTCACTGCCGGAACGGAGGTGCTCGATGCCGCGTGCGGCTCGGGCAATCTCGCGATCCCGGCTGCTCGCACGGGTGCACGCGTCACCGGGATCGACCTCGTGCCGTCGCTGCTGGATACGGCGTCGGCATGGGCGCAGCGTGAAGGGCTGGCCATCACGCTCGACGAGGGAAGCGTCGAGGCGCTGCCGTACGACGATGCCCGCTTCGATGTCGTCGTTTCGATGTTCGGCGTGATGTTCGCCGCGCGACCCGAATACGTCATGAGCGAGCTGACACGCGTCACACATCGCGGCAGCACGGTGGCCCTCGCCAACTGGACGCGCGGTGGCTTCGTGGGTCGGATGCTCGCAATGCACGCGGCACGCGTGCCTGCACCGCACGGTGTGCCGAGCCCGCTGCTGTGGGCCGACGAGGACACTCTGCGCGAGTGGTTCGATGCGCGCACATGGCAGCTCACGACGTCCTCCCGCACGCTGACCTTCCGCTACCCGCACTCACCATCCGGCACATCGGCGCTCTTTCAAGCCGCGTACGGCCCCACGGTTCGTGTCATGGAAGCGCTCGACGTCGATGCACGCACGACGTTCGCGGCAGAACTCACCGATCACTGGACGCAACACGCGCGCGTCGTGCCACTGGCCGACGGCAGTGTGATGACCGAAGTGGAGTCCGAATACCTGGAAATCATCGCCATCAGGCGCTGAACGCGCCTCAACCCGGCGCGCGTGCGCCCATCGACACAACCAATTCCTGCGCTCACATCGAGAGGAGATTCACCATGACTCGCTGGACCCCGGACCCCACGTTCTATCCGTCACCGTCGTCGGCCGCCCAGGCGCCGTCGGAAGCCCACGCCTATGTCGCCCTGCTCGCCCCGGGCGGCAACGGTCAGCGCGATGGCATCGGCGTCGTCGATACCGCAGTGGACTCGCCGACCTTTGGTCGCCTCGTCGGCCGGCTCGACTTTCCGCAGGGAGGGAACGAGCTGCATCACTTCGGCTGGAACGCCTGCAGTTCGCACCTCTGCCCGTACGCACCGCACGCACACGCCGAGCGACGGTATCTCGTGGTGCCTGGCACACATTCGTCGCGCATTCACATCGTCGATACGAAGCCGGACCCGCGCGCGCCGGCGCTGGTGAAGGTGATCGAAGGCGAGGAGGTGATGCGAAAGACAGGCTACGCCGCGCCGCACACCGTGCACTGCGGGCCCGACGCCATCTATCTCAACGCGCTCGGCGCGCCGGACGGCAATGGCCCCGGCGGAATTTTCACACTCGACCACGAGACGTTCGCGGTGGAGGGCCGGTGGGAGAAGGATCGCGGCCCGCAGGAACTGTCGTACGACTTCTTCTGGCATCTCGGCCACGACACCATGATCACCAGCGAGTGGGGCACACCCAACATGGTGACGAACGGTGTCGATCCCGAGCTGCTGCTGGCCGGCAAGTACGGACACGCGCTGCACGTCTGGAACCTGCGCACGCGTCGACACGAGCAGACGATCGACCTTGGTGCCGACCAGCAGATGGTGCTGGAACTGCGCCCCGCACACGATCCGCGCAGCGCCCACGGATTCGTCGGTGTCGTGCTGTCGCTCACCGACTTGTCGTCGTCCATCTTCGTCTGGTTCCTGGACCGTGAGGCGCGCGGCGGGAAGGGCGAATGGAAGGCGCGGAAGGTGATCACGATCTCCGCCGAGCCGGCCGATCCTGCGCTGCTGCCGCCGGTGCTGCAGCCATTCGGCGCCGTGCCGCCGCTCGTCACCGACATCAATCTCTCGGTGGACGACAAATGGTTGTACGTCTCGTGCTGGGGCACGGGCGAGTTGCGTCGCTATGACGTCAGCGATCCGTTCAATCCCGTGTTCACCGGCTCCGTGCGTATCGGTGGCATTGTCCATCGCACCGCACATCCTGGCACACCAGACACGCCGCGCAACGGCGCACCGCAGATGGTCGAAGTGAGCCGGGACGGACGGCGCGTGTACGTCACCAACTCGCTGTACTCGCCATGGGATGCGCAGTTCTATCCCGACGGCATCTGCGGCTGGATGGTGAAGCTGGACACGACCGACGATGGCGGCATCGCGCTCGACCCGAACTTCATGGTGGAGTTCGAGGACGGCATCCGCCCGCATCAGGTGCGGCTGGCCGGAGGGGACGCGTCGTCGGACTCGTTCTGTTTCTCGTGAGTGCGTTGTGGGGCGGAGGCCTCATGCACGTTTCACACGTCGCCGCACTCGCCGGTGTTGCGCAGGGCGTGGACATCACCGTGACGGTGTGGCCATGGCTCATGCTGCTCGGACTCGGCGCGCTGCACGGGGTCAACCCAGGGATGGGGTGGCTCTTCGCAGTCGCGCTCGGGCTCCAACAGGGGGAGCGGCGCGCAGTCTGGCGTGCGCTCCCACCGCTCGCTGCGGGCCACGCGATGGCGATCACGGTTGCCGTGGCCGTCGCCATCGGACTCGGACGCGTGCTGCCTGCGACAGCGATGCGATGGGGCGTCGTTGTGGCGCTGGCCGGCCTCGGAGTGTGGCAGTTGTGCCGACATCGCCACCCACGATACGGAGGCATGCGCGTCGGCGCGCGCGAGCTCACGACGTGGTCGTTCCTCGTCGCGACGGCGCATGGCGCTGGCCTGATGGCCGCGCCCTTCGCACTGCAGGCGCAGTGCGGAGCCAACGCGATTCACTGCGACTCATCGCACGCGGCGCACCACGGCGCCGTTGCTGCGGTAACGGCACCGGCCCTCGCCGCCACTGCGGTGCATACCGTCGGCTACCTGATCGTCACCGTGCTGCTCGCGCTCGTGGTTCACCGCCATGCGAGCGGCGGCGCCGGGCTGTCCGTTCTGCGCCGCGCGTGGGTCAACCTGGACATGATGTGGGCGGTCGCACTCGTACTCACCGCTGCGGCCGTCGCCGTCGCATGACGCGATGACATCCCACGTCGTTGCCGGACACGCTGCACCGTTCGGGTGCTCTCATTTCCGGAGTTCACTGCCATGTCCATGCTGACCACCACCGCCGACTTCCGTGTTCCGGTCACGCCGCACGACACTGCGACACCCTCGCCACGCGATCTCGTCATGCGACTGGAGCAACACCCGCCGCCGCTACCGGAGGGACATGACGAACGCCTCGCGGGTTATGGCGTCATCGGTCTGGCGTTCGCTTCGGGCCACGTCCTTGGCTTGCGCCGTTGGTCCGTGTCGTCGAACGGACCGGCGTACACCTCCGTGTGGCACTGCACGCCGCGTGGCAAATGGACCTTCTATGCCGACGTCTCACCGGAGCAGGCCTGCACGCGATACACGGGTGTCGCCGCCGACGCGGCGCACGCGATGTACATCGGGATGGCGTGGACCGGCCCACGAACGCTGGTCGTCGAGATACCCGACATCGCGCTGCGCTGGACGCTCATGCTGCAGGCGACGGCCGCGACCCGCCTCTTCGATGCCGCACGCAGCTGCATGCCGGATCGATGGCTCGCGTCGGATCGAGTGCTGTCCGTGATCGGCACATGCGCACGCATGGTTCTGAAGACCGGTCCCGTGCGACTTGCCGGACGCATGCCGAACGGCCAGCGGTATCATGTCGCGCCGAACGGCCTGTGGGTGGTGGGCGCAACGCGTGCAACGATCCACGGCGTGGATCTCGGCATGCCGGGAGAATGCGGGCCGCAGGCGAGCATCGGCGACTTTCTCGTCCCGCGACGGCCGTTGTTCGCCTTGGCGACCGCGCGATTCGATGCGTTCGATCCCACGCGGCACCTGGCCGATACGACGTCACCGGTCGAGCGGCTGCGGGCCGCACGTCGCGCAAGACCATGAGCAGATCGGACTCACCGCTTGCGTGTGAGCTTCATCTCGAAGATCGGCGTCCAGTTCTTCCCGTCGTCGCGCGATACGCTGCCCGTCTCGACCCACCGTCCGTCAGTGTCGAACGACATCTCGTAGCGAATCAGTCCGGCCCGAGGATCGCGCATAGACCAGCGATACCCGCTCGCGTCGATCGTGAAATCGGGATCCGCCCAGTTGCCGCCGAACATCGTGAACGTTCGCATGCGCGGCGTGACGTGATCATGATCGAGGAAGATCACGGCGAATGCATCGAACGTGACCTGTTCGGTGCCGTCCGCCATGCGTTCATGCCCGGTGCCACGCACCGCGAAGGCGGTGCCGCCTGCAACCGCTTCGACTCGTTCAGTCTGTCGCAGGACGTGGCGTGCTCCGGGGCCCATCACCGCCGTCGCCTCGCCCTCCCACTCACCAACGAGCCTGGCGAAGAGTGCGATCTGTGGCGGTGTTGCCGCGGGTGCGGCCTGCGCGATGAGCATGAGCGGTGCAACCAGGAAGGGCAGAATGGACAGCAGAAGGCGCATGCGACTCGACTCCGGGGTTAGGGTATTCCCGGAAGCTGCGTCAGCGCCACCGCGCCGTCTTGAGGAAATCGGTCATGGCGCGCCGGGAATGCGCCGGTTGACCTGGTCGCGCGCTGTGCGCCGGATATGCGCACCAAACTCCTCGGGCCGGAGGCCGAGCAGTCCCTTGACCTCATGATGCAAGTGCGCGTGGTCGGCGTATCCGGCTTCCGCCGCGATGCGGCCCCACTGGTCGATGCCATCCACGACGTGCCACGCAGCGGCGAGCAAGCGTCGCACGCGCGCGAACTGTTTTGGCGCCATCGCCGTCGCTCCGCGAAACCGTCGCAGCAGCGTGCGTTCGGTGCAGCCATGCGCCCGCGCAATCTCACTGACCAACCGTTCGCCATGCGATGCGACCAGCGCGTCGACGACTGCGCTCACCAGTGGATCGGGGCGTACGAAGCGGCGCGATTCGCGCATCCAGAACGCGTCGAATGCACGCGCGTTTGCATCCAGGTCGGTATCCGTTGCGACGCAGGCGGCGAGTTCCCTTTGCATCACCAAACCAACGGCGCCGCCCGCGAGCGCCGCCGGCACGGTCGCATCGCGCAACTGTGCCACAGGGACGTCGAGTACGATGCCGGCGGCCCCGGGCCTGAGCCGGACGCCGACGAATCGATGGCCGGGAGACACGGGCACCACCAGCGGTATGAGCCACGGACCCGAGTAGAGCAGCATGCCCGCGTGCGTTCCGCCGGTTGGAATCAGCAGGGACGTGCAACCGTCGGGCGGGACGTTGTGCACCGGCGGTGCGCCGACCTGCGCACTGAATTCCCAGTACGCCGCGATCCACGGTGTCAGACTTGGATGTGGCAGTCGCTCGGCGTACCGAAAGGTGGCGTCGCGTGAGTTGTCGTGATCCCCTTTCTTACGATTCACCGCGGCGTTCACACCAGCACCCGTCCCCGGAAGCCGCGCGCCGCGTAGTACGATTCCGCGCCGTTGTGATACACGAACACGTGGTCGTAGCGCCGATCACAGAACAGCGCGCCGCCCTTCGCGCGTATCGCAGCGGGTGTGGCGATCCAGCTCGACGTCTTCCGATCGAATTCGCCGAGCGACTGGAGCTCGCGGTACTGCAATTCCGTCAAGATCTCGATGCCCATCGTCTTCGCAAGCTCCGTCGCGCTGCCGGCCGGCTTGTTCTCCTTCCGGCCATCCAAGGCCGCACGATCGTAGCACAGACTGCGGCGGCCCGCTGGACTCTCGGCGGAACAATCACAGACGATGAATGCGCCACTCGCGTCGTCACGACCGATCACGTCCGGCTCGCCGCCCGTGCGTTCCATTTCCGCAATTGCCTGCAGCGCCTCCGCTTGTGCGTCGAGTCGAGCCAACACTGCAGTCCACGAGATTCCCACGTGACGCGCTGCATGTTTCTCAAATCGCACCTGCAGAGTTTGTAGCAATTCCTTCCGAAGTGCCGCCTTCACGTCGCTTCCTCCGCTGCTGGGGTGAGGGTGTGACTCCACGCTCGTGCTGATCGCCGCATTCCCGCGTCACGGCGGTGGCACGGCCGCCTGCTCCTGCGCAGGCTCCTGATCGGTCTCGTGTGCCGTCCTTTCCTTCGTCACCCGCAGCGCGTCCTACGAAACCTTTCGGCGTCTGGCGCGCCGATCAGGACATGTATCGATGAGTCTGGCGAGGACACGTTGTTCAGGTGGACGGTTGCTGCTGCTGCGGCGTCGCGCGCTGTCATACTCCCGCGCACCCCGAAATCTGCCACGCACGCTGGCTCCTTGCCCGTCTCCCGCCTGAAGGCCCGGCGGGATGCCGCCTCGATTCGACGCGACGCGTGACCTACGGCGGTCGCCGCCCTCACCCGTCGAGCCACTACGCGGCGTGGCCCAAGGCGCACCGTGGCAGCAGCGGGCGCTACCGCGCGCTGGATCGATTGCAGCGCATGCACCAATTCGTGCGCCGATCCGGTGAAAGAAGGCCGCGCACCGTCCGGATTGCTGATCACGTTGGAAACATCCCGGAATGACGAGTGTTCGTGATGCGCTGTCCTGAGCGTCACCGATCAACTGCCGGCCGGCCGATACAGTGATGATATCCTCGAGATGGTGGCGAGTCATTTGATGCTCAAGTACAACGCATCGTAGTTGCGGCCGACGTATTTGCGACGCCTTCCATTCATCTCGGCTCAGCGGGAGTCGTCGACGTCGGAGAACGCGTTGGGATGGACGTTGCCGCGCCGCACGTCATTTGCGGCCTACGCGAATCGGGGGCACACTCAAAATGAGGTGTCCGCAACTCTGCGCTGGTCGGACTCGTCCAATGCGTGACCTTGGCGTGAAGCGATCCCGAGCGTGTCGTCGAATCGGGCGTGATGCACCGTGCTATTCGCGCGCACCCTTTCCAGCAGCTGGCCGCCATGATTCTACAACTGTTGAAGGACGAGACGCGCGAAACTCACGCAGCGCTCGAACGCCAGATGCCGCTGCTCGACGCGAATCTGAGCGCGACCGACTATCTGCACATGGTGGCGAAGCTCTTCACATACCACACACCGCTCGAGGCAGTGCTGGTGTCCTCTCCGGGCTTCGCGGAGATCGGTCTCGACTATGCCGACCGTGGAAAAACTGCGCGATTGGCACGGGATCTCTGTGCACTCGGAGCGAGCGCCGTCGATCTTGACGAGATGCGCCAATGCGAGAGTCTGCCACCCCTCGCACATCCGTCACATGTGTTTGGTTGCCTGTACGTGCTCGAAGGCGCGACACTCGGCGGGCAGATTGTGGCCCGACACCTGCAGGCGAGCCTCGGGCTCACGCCGGAAACCGGCGCGTCGTACTTCAGCGGATACGGTGTGCAGACTGGCCCGCAATGGAAAGTGTTTTGCGCACTGTTGACCGCGTATGCCGCACGCACGGAGGACACGAACGAAATTCTCGCCGGCGCCCACGCCACCTATGCCACGCTGAGTGCGTGGATGCGCGCGACCGACGACGCGCCCGCGTCAGGAGCGACTGAACGTCGCTCCACACAGCACGCACTCGCATGACGACAGCCGCGCGCGACGGAGCCACGCCGCTGCCGTGGGCCGACGGCGTGTACAGCATCAAGCGGCATGGCACCAGTCTGACCAACTGCGACAGCGAGCCGGTTCAGGCACCGGGATGTATTCAGTCACACGGCGCATTGGTCACAGCGCGTCTCCCGGACCTGACCATCCTTCAGGTGAGCGAGAATTCCGAACAGTATTTCGGTGCAGCACCCGACCGTCTGCTCGGTCACCCGCTGCGCAGCCTCGTGAGCAGCGAGCATGAAGCACGCCTGCGTTCCATGATGGCCGAGGAGGCGATCGAAGGGAATGCGTTGTTCGCGTTCACGCTTCCGGCACGGGCCGACATCGCGCCACTCGATGTCTGTGTGCACACGATGAGCGGTGTCCTCATTCTGGAGTTCGAGTCGAGTGGACGTGGCGCAGATCCGCTCCTGCATCCAGCGGGTGATTTCTTCACCTCCGTTCGTGCGGCCGTGAGTCGTATGCAGAGCACTGTGGGTCAAGTTGCCTTCTGTGATCGCATCGCTCGCGAAGTGCGCACCATCACGGGACTGGATCGCGTGATGGTGTACCGCTTTCACGCGGACAACCACGGGGAGGTCGTCGCGGAAAGCAAAGTGGAGGAGTTGGCACCCTGGCTCGGACTGCACTATCCCGAGGCAGACATCCCCAAGCCGGCGCGTGACATCTATCAGCGCATCTGGATCAGGCCAGTCCCGAATGCCGCAGGCCCCTTGATCGAACTCGTGCCGCTGGCGAACCCCGATACGGGGAAGCCGCTCACCATGACGTACTGCTCCCTGCGCGGCGCATCGGTGATGTACACCGAGTATCTCGCCAACATGGGTGTCGGCGCATCGCTGACCATGCCGATCCTGATTGAAGGTGAGCTCTGGGGGCTGATCGCGTGTCACCACCGCAAGCCGACCGCGTTTCCGCACCAGATGCGTGCTGCCTGCGAACTGCTCGCTCAGGTCGCGTCCTTGCAGCTCAAGTCGTCCGATCGAATCGAGTTGCTGGAATATGGGCTCAGAGTGGAACAGGTCCATCAGGAGCTCATGGCCAGGGCCGCCCGAGAAGGCGACCTGCTGGCGCTTTCGGATCGGCAACCGTCGCTGCTCGACGCGATGGACGCCGATGGGGCGGCGTTGTACCACATGGATCGCTGGTGGACTGCCGGCAGCACACCGACCGAGGAACAGCTCGATGCGCTGGCGGACTGGGTGATTCTCCGGCCCGAGTTTTCCTCGTTGACCCGACCCGTATTCGCGACGGATACGCTGTCGCGCGAGTATCCGGCAGGCCTGGAAATCAGCGCCGTCGCCAGCGGCCTGATCGCGGTGCAGGTCTCCCGACTGCGTCGCGACCTGATCATGTGGTTTCGGCCGGAGACGATACAAACCGTGAAGTGGGCGGGTCATCCGGATGACAAGCCGCTGGTCCCTGGCCCCAATGGCATGCGATTGACGCCGCGCCGGTCATTCGAACTTTTTGTGGAGTCGGTGCGGAATCGGGCGCTTCCATGGACCACCCTGGAGCTCGACGCAGCGCTACGGCTTCGCTTGCTGATCATGGATCTGGCCACCTCGGAGGGGGAGCGAATCAGCGCCCTCAACGTCGACCTCACGAGCAGCAATGAGGAGTTGGACGCATTTGCGTATGTGGCATCGCACGATCTCAAGGAGCCGCTGCGGGGCATCCATCGGTACGCCCATCAGCTGCTGGAAAGCGCCGAGACGTTCGGCGCGGAGAATCGCCACCGCCTCGACAGCCTGATGCGTCTCACGATGCGCATGGACAGTCTGCTGAATTCCCTGCTGCACTATTCACGCGTCGGGCGGACCAATCTCGAGTTCGAAGCCGTCGACCTGAATGACGTGGTGGCCGATGCGCTGGAGATGGTCGGCGTCGGCAGGAACAACGCAGGCGTCACCGTCGGGTTCGAGCGCCCACTTCCCACCGTGCTGTGCGACCTGGTGCGAGTCCGGGAGATTTTCAGCAACTTGATCAGCAATGCGCTCAAGTACAATCGTGATCCGCACCCCCGCATCGACGTCGGCTACCTGCGCAGCGACGAACCCGGCCTGCGTCCGAACATGCCAGCGGACGCGGACGGCGAGACGATTTACTACGTCCGCGACAATGGGATCGGTATCGAACCACGACATTTTGAGCAGATCTTTCGGATGTTCAAGCGGCTCCACGGACGGGACGAATTCGGCGGTGGTGTCGGGGCCGGCCTGACGGTCGTGAAGAAAGTCGTGAACCGGCACGGCGGCCACGTCTGGCTGGCCTCGACACTGGACCAGGGCAGCACGTTTTACTTCACGCTGCCATCGCTCGCGCAACCCAATCGGATCCGCGAATGAGCCGGACGGATCACGTTCTTGTGGTCGAGGACAACGACGACGACTACGAGACCGTGACCGAGGCGGTGCGTCGCGCCGGCCTGGCCAACCAGCTCCGTCGTGCGATCTCCGGCACCGACTGCGTCGACATGCTGCTCGAGTGCCTGCAGCACGGCAGTACGTTGCCCGCGCTGATCCTGCTGGACCTGAATACGCCGAGTGCCGACGGTCGGGATGCGTTGGTGCAGATCCGCGAGAACACCACACTCCTCACGATCCCTCTGGTCGTGCTGAGCGCATCCGCCAACCCCCGTGATGTCGCGACAGCATATGGCAATGGTGCGAATGCGTATCACATCAAGCCCGTCAATCACGCCACACATCTGGAAATTCTGCAGACCATCTTCGCGTACTGGCTCAACCACGCTGTCCTTCCGACGCATCGATCCCTGAGCAAATGACCATTCCGCCTTCCTGGTCGGACACAGCGAACGGCGGGCCAGATGCCGCAGGCGATCGACAGTCCACCAGCCAGCGATGCCGCGTTCTGATCGTGGATGACAATCCAGACGATCGGTCCAATATGCGGCAAATGCTGCTGCTCGGCTCAGAACGTCGATACGTCTTTACCGAAGCCGAAAACGGGGCGTCGGCGGTGGAGCTGTTCCGGGCCGCGCAGCGCGATGCGGATGCGGCCTGTCCGTTCGACTGCCTGCTGCTCGATTTTCACCTTCCGGATATGAGCGCACTGGACGTACTCAAGGCACTCTGCGGAAACAACACGGTGCCCCCCTGTCCAACTGTTGTGATCACCGGCTGGGATGGTGTCAGCCGCGAGGACGGTGCCAAGCTGCTTCGCGCCGGAGCACAGGATTACATCGGAAAGAGTTGGACCTCCGCCGACAGCCTGAGTCGTTCGCTGGACAACTCCATCGAACGGTTCGAGTTGTCGACGAAGCGGAGCGTCGCCGAGGCGGCCCTGCGCGAATCCGAGGAACGGTACCGTACGCTGGTCGACTCGCTCAACGAGTGTCTGTATGTCGTCGAAAGAATCGACGGCGCGTCGGACGAGCCCGTGGATTTCCGCTACGTCAGTTTCAATCCCGCTTTCCTGGCGCAGTCCGATATTCGCGGCGAGATCGGCCAGACCGTGCGACACCTCCTGCCTGATGAGTCGGAGGAATGGTTCTCGGCATGTGACCGGGTGTGCAGTACCGGTGTGCCGATACGATTCGAGCGCACGGTTCCCAATGTGGACCGCGTGCTCGAGCTGTTCGCATTTCGGCTTGGCGGTGCGGGCAGTCGGCGCGTCGCCATCATTTTCTTTGACATCACAGCGCGCAAACAGGCTGAACTGCAACTGCGTTCGCAGGCGGATGCATTGGCCGACGCCGATCGACGCAAGGACGAATTTCTTGCGATGCTAGGCCATGAGCTGCGCAATCCGTTGGCTCCGATGCTGAGCGCGGTGGAGATACTGAACTTGCCGCCAAGTGCAGAGCCACGGCACACGCAGGCCCTGCAGATCATCGAGCGCCAGGTCCGGCAAATGACTCGCCTCGTCGACGATCTGCTGGATGTATCCCGATTCACAACAGGCATGTTTCAGCTGCGTCTGGAGCGGTGCACGATCCGTCAGATCGTCGAGCGAGCCGTGGCAACAACCGGGTTGCTGGTCCTGCAACGTGCGCACTCGCTCACGGTCACCTTGACAGCGCGGGAACTGTATCTGCACGCGGATGCTGCGCGACTGGAGCAGGTCGTGGTCAACTTGCTGAACAATGCCGTGAAATACACTGACGCCGGCGGCGGCATCTGGCTGACGGTGGAAGAGGAGAACGACATGGCGATGGTGCGGGTGCGCGACACCGGGATCGGCATCGCGCCGGAGCTCTTGCCGCGCATCTTCGACCTGTTCAGCCAGGCTGAACAATCGCTCGATCGATCGGAAGGCGGTCTGGGCGTCGGCTTGTGCCTGGTGCGGCGCCTGGTCGAACAGCATCAGGGGAGCATTGAGGTTTTCAGCACGGTCGGGATTGGGAGTGAGTTTGTCGTGCGGCTCCCGATGGTCGCGGAGCCTGATGCGCTGTCGCCACTGCCTGTGGTTCCGACGTCCGTTTCGCGCCGCACCGAGCGCAGCATCCGGATTCTCATTGTGGACGACAACGTCGACGCCGCCGAGAGTCTGGGAATGGTGCTGCAAGCGGCAGGGGAGGACGTGTGGCTGGCGCACGATGGAGTCACCGCGCTCACGATGGCCCTCGAGCATCCACCACAGGTTGTCCTGCTGGATATCGGCCTGCCCCTGCTCGACGGCTACGAGGTCGCCAAGCGATTGCGGCAGCAGGTCGGCCTTTCCGGCGTCGTGATCGTTGCCATCACCGGATATGGTCAAGCGCGCGACCGCGATTTGTCAACGAACGCCGGCTTCGACCACCATCTGCTGAAGCCTGTCGATATGACGTTGATGCAAACCATCCTGGCCACTGTGGTCCAATGACCGTCAACGATGGCCGCAGGTACGTACTTCGCGACCGTCGTCCAGAGCATCACCCCGAAGAGCACGGTCGCCCACATGATGTTGATGTGGAAATACATCATCGACGTGCACCGGAATTGTGACGCCTGCGGAATACGTGTGCGTGTGCGACTGCGATCCGACTACGGCGTGCGCGTCCCCGTCGCCTCCAGCGCGTCGTCCTCACCGCGCACGGAAAACGTCACCGGCTGACCCGCGACGCGCTTGAACGTGAACATCATCTCGGGACGCAGCACTTCGTAGATCGTCCCGTCCTTGTCGTACAGGCCAGGGGTGAAAATCTCCGGACCGACACGGATCAGCGCGAACGTCTGCATGTAGTTGTCGTTCGGATCCCACCGCGCCTTGAGAGTCCGATTCTCGTACGTCACGATGAAGGTGCTCACGCCGCTGCTTCCGGCCGAGGGATGCGCCTCGCGGTACTCATACCGTCCGACATATGCCTGCGCGTCGGCCTCCGGCAGCGTCACCTCGAGCGACGGCGTGACGCCGACCTTGAGCGACGCGCGCGTGGTGGCCCATTGCATGGCAAGCGTACCACCACTCACCGTCAGCTCCGGCATCGACCACGTCAGCACGTCGACGAACGGCGCCTGGGTGATCGGTGTCGCGACGCGAATCTGCGACGCATTCGAGTCTGGTGGCTCCATGTGATAGATGCGCCACGTCGGATCGAGCACGGTCGTCCAGTCGCCTTTCTCGCGCAGCACCATCCACACCGAGTACTTGCCCTTGGGGACGCGCCGACCATTCACGGTGATGTCCTTGCTCACCTCGAGCACCGTGGCCCAGTTGGCGCCAGGCGTCCACACCTCGCCCCAGTGCGCGGCCCGCGTGCCGAACAGCGGTTGCCGCCCGCGTGTGCGCGGACGCGAATAGGTGACACTGATCTTCGTGCCATCGATGACCTGCGTCATCGTGCCCATCTCACTGGCGCGAATCTGGGCCGCCGCGGCATCAGGTCGCAGCAGCAGACCGAGTCCGACAATCGCAGCGATACGAGTGAGGAAGCGCATGTCTCCGGATGCAATGCGTGAGGATGGACTGCTCACATCGGCCAGAAGCAGCCGACGCATCAACCGAACTGCGCGTCGACCGCGACCCGAATCTGCGCCAGCGTCTGGCCTTCTGCATGTAGTCTGACAGCCAATCGGCCGGTGCCCTGACAGATCGGGCAGATGGTCGCCATCGCGTCGCCTTCGTAGCAGCTGAGCAGGGAATAGTACCCGGGAATTTCGGCACAGCCGCAACTGCAGCGGATGCCATCGGCGATGGCCGGGATGGCGCGAATGCCGTCGAAGAGCTGCACCAGATCGGGCCACTTTGCGAGCTTGGCGCCGGTGAGGACCCGGGCGGCGGTGACGCCTGCCCGCGGTGCGGGATGTGTGGTCGCACCGCCAGCGTGAGCATGTGCCGTTCCGCACATCGTCATCGCGGACCATGACACGTGGCGGATTTGCAGCGGGCGCCGGTCGATCACCAGGCTGGCACCAGCCAGCCCGGCGACGGAAAGGAAGCTGCGACGACTCAACATGAGAAGCGCTCCAGAATCGGTGGCGTGCCGACGCATACGAATCCTGCCGGTCAGTCGAGTTCGAGACTTCGCCCGTCGCTCCAGCGAGGTCGGATTGCACCGCGCCGACGCCCGAGCGCTTCAAGCTGAACATTCGACCGCCGCCGCGTCAGTCCCGTCGCGCAGGGTGCGCCATCGCACTGACGGGTGACCCGCAGTCAGTGACCGGCGGCAGCATGCGTTGGAGGATCGCGAGCAGTGCCTTGCGTTCCCCCGCGCTCAGCCGAGCGCAGTGTCTATCCTCCACTCGGCGTGCCAGCGTGCGCGCCTGGCGCAACACGCCGGCGGCGCGGCGCGTCAGTCGCACGAGGTGCGCACGACGGTCGTCCGGGTCCATGTCCCGTGCCGCGAGCCCCTCGAGTTCGAGTTCGTCCACGATGGCGACCATCGTCGTGCGATCGACCCGGCAGATGTACCCGATGGCGCGTTGTGAGAGCGGCCCGCCCGCAGAGAGCACTTCGAGCACCCCGAGACCGCGCGGCTGGATGCCGAGCGGCATCAATGCCTCGGCAGTGGCGCGCTGGACGGCGCCGGCGTGCTGGCTCAGGAGGAAGCCGAGATAGCTGTGCGGCACGTGCGATGTTCTCATGTGCACCGAGTGATGGTCATCGGACCTCGAACTCCTTCATCATGCCATAGTGCACGTGCGGGTGACCGATGCGGTCCTTCTGATCCGGCACGAAGCAGAGGAGCGCATACCGTCCCGCGCCGAAGTCGTTCTCCACGAAGGCGCTGCGGCCCGGTGACAACGCGGCGACTCCACTCAGCATGACACCCGGTGACGCCCCGGTCTGTCCGCGCTCGGCCCACTCCCTGGCGTCGACCATCGACTTGCCCTTCGCAAGCCGGACTATCACGAGTTCGTGCGGTTGCGGGCCGCGATTCTCGAAGCGAATCGTGTGACGACCACGCGTCACCGGCGCCGATATCGTCCAGTTGTAGTCCATCGCCGTGATCGTGAGACTGGCGCGAGGCGCTGGTGTCGGTGCGGGTGTCCGGCGCGCGACGACCGTGACATGACCGATCATGCCCTTCTGGACATGCAACTGATGATCGGCCGCTGGGATCCAGCAGATCACGCCGTAGTTGCCTTCCTCGAGGTTCACCAGCATTTCGATCGTTTGTCCCGCCCATGCGGCAGACGGTCCGCCGGCGCCGACCATCCACGTCGGCAACGGAGACCCCGGACGGAAAGCCCGCAGCATATCGGGCACGCCATGGCCGTCGGCCAGCTTGTTGAGTTGCATGTGATGCAGCACCGTGCCGCGATTCACGAGGCGCAGTCGCGTCCAGCCTGCCGCGAGCGTGTCAGGCAGCTTCGTGAATGCGAAATCACCGACTTCGACCGTGACCAATGGCATGTCGTGCGCGCGCACGGGCTGTGCGTGCGCCGGTGCACGAATCACCAAGGCGACGGCGAGCGCGAGACAGGTATGCAGGCGGAGCGACATGGGCGTCAGCGGAGGCGAGGGCTGTGTGACACAGGGCCCGACGCGCCGGGCCTCGAGGTAACATGGCAATCGTCAGCGGTGCTGACAATGTCCGTGGCGCGGGCAGGGAGCGTCGTACGCGCCGGCGGCGCGGCACAATCGCCGGCCGAACGTCACAGGATCGGCATGCCGGTTCCGTTCGTGGCATGTCGCACACATTTTGGTCCGAATGCACACCGGCAAACGTTATCGCCTGCTCGAAGTCCTCATCTGGACGAAACGCGAGACGCTGTTCCTCACGGCGGTGGCCATCCTGCCGACGATTCTCTCAGTCGGGATGGGCTTCGACTGGCTGCAGGTGCCGTGGGTCCCGGTTGCGATGCTCGGAACTGCCTCGGCATTCACGGTCGGCTTCCGCAACAACGCGACCTACGGCCGCACCTGGGAAGCCCGACAGATCTGGGGCAGCATCGTGAATGCCAGTCGGGCGTGGGGGATCATGGCGCGCGACTTCGTGCCGTCAGGACCGTCGCTGAGCGACGATGATGCCGCGCAGTTCCGGCGCACGTTGGTGCATCGACATGTCGCCTGGCTCACCGCACTGCGCTACCAGCTGCGCGAACCGCGTGTGTGGGAGAACATGGACCGCGCGGATAACCGCGAATTCCGTGCGCGCTATTTCACCGTATCCGAAATGGACGGGCAGCTGCCGACCGAGCTGCAGCGCCTGATGGGCGACCACGACGCAGCTGCCGTGCAGACCGCCGCCAACCGCGCCACCGCCATCCTCGCGATGCAATCCGCCACGCTGCAGACACTCGCGGCGCGCGGGGTGCTGGACAGCGTGCAACACGTCGCACTGGTCACGAAAGTCGCCGAACTGCTGGAGCATCAGGGGCGCTGTGAACGGATCAAGAACTTCCCGTATCCGCGGCAGTTCGCGACGCTGAACTACTGGTTCATTCGCCTGTTCGTGTGGCTGGTGCCGTTCGGCATGCTGCAGGAGTTCCGGAAACTGGATAGTGCGGCCATCTGGCTCACGATTCCATTCAGCGTGATCGTCACATGGATCTTCCTCGCCCTCGAAAAAGTCGGTGAGAGCACCGAGAATCCGTTCGAGGGCAGCGCGAACGACGTGCCGATCACGGCACTCAGCCGCACGATCGAGATCGATCTTCGCCAGATACTCGGCGAGACCGACATTCCGAAGCCGCTGACCGCGGTGAACTCCATCCTCATGTGATCCATGACGACGCTGACTGACGAAGAGTCCCTGTCCATTGTTCGCGCACACTACCCGAACGCCCGGTCGACGACGGAAACCGTCAATCGGACGCTGGCGTACCTGAGCCGCACCTGCGGATTGTCGCCGGAAGACGTACTGCTCGCCGATTCCATCTGCAGCGATGACGTCAACAGCATCGAGTACCCGGACTCGGCACGCGCGATGCTCGGCCCGTTCAAGCTTGGCGGGCTCGATGGTTTCCCGCACGCCGGACTGACGGGCATGGGTGCATTCGCCGGGCACGTTCCCGATTCCGGCGCTGTCCTGATCTATCATGCCCCACACATTGGTGTCTCCCGCGATGGCGCGCTCGGTGTCATCCTGCGCAAGGGACAACACAAGACGTCGGGATGTTGCGGCGCCGCGCGGGCAGCGCTCGCGAAACTGCAGGCCGGCGCGATCGCAGCGACCGCACCGTCGGAATTCGACTATCAGCAGGGTACGATCGAACAGATCTTTCTTCGCGAGTCGCAGCGCATCCTGTCATCCCAGTCGCCGCTCAAGGAAGCGACCGAAGTGATGTACGAGGCGATTGCCGAGCGGATCGACCTGCTTGTGTCGCGCACGACGTTCCCTGCCCGCTACGTGATCGTCTCCGGCGGCATCCTGATCAATGGCGATGCCGACATGGGCTCGTTCAATTCCGTGCGGCGGATCGTGCAGACCGACCTGCAGACGGGCGCGGTGCTCGATCTCGTGCCGATGATCTACGGCACGGACTGACGACCGTCATCGCCGCGCGCGTGCGCTCGAATCACGTGCGCGGCCACAGCGCCGCCATCGCGTCGCCGAACGCCTCGCTCGTGTCAGCGGGTGCGCGCCAGGCGCCCGCGACCATCACCAGTGCGAAAGGCCTTGCCGGCGCCGCGAACACGAGGGCATCCAGCAGCTGTGACGGCGGAATGCCGATCAACGCCGGGTCCGTGTCGTTGATCACCAACAGATCCGCGCGCGCGCCCGCGACGAGTCCCCACCGCGATTGACCCACCGCCGCGGCACCACCTGCCAGACACCGGCCAACCAGCCGCGCCGCCGTACTCGCCTCCACCGATGGTTCCGCCGACACGTTGCGTTGCCGGAGCGCGAGACGCTGGCCGTATTCCAGCAGCCGAAGCTCCTCGGGCCAGGTGCGGGCCACATGACTGTCCGTGCCGAGCGACAACGGTGTGCCACTCGCGAGCCATCGCGGCAGGTCGCACAGGCCATCACCGAGATTCGCCTCGGTGCCGGGACACAACACGACACCCGCGCCGGTTGCCGCCACCGCGTCGATCTCCTCCGGTGTGGTGTGCGTCGCATGCACGAGTTGCCAGCGCGCATCGAGTGCAACTTCGCGCGTGAGCCACTCGATCGGCCGCAATCCCGTCGCAGCCAGGCAGTCCGCCACTTCACTCGTCTGTTCGGCGATGTGCAGATGAATCGGTGCGGCGTCACTCGCGCACGCCCGTACGAGTTCATGGATCGACACGGCCGACGCGGCGCGCAACGAGTGAATCGCGACACCGGCATCGACATTCGGGAGCTTCCACGCACGGATCGTATCGCGTAGCTGCAGCACGCGAGACACATCCGTGGCGAAGCGACGTTGATCCTCGCGCAAGACCGGCTGTGCAAAACCTGCACGCTCGTACAACACCGGCAGGATCGTGAGCCCCATACCCGTATCCTGCGCCGCACGCGCGAGTGCGGCACTCATCGCCCCGTCGTCACCACCATGCGACGCATACGGCTGCCCGTCCTCGGCGTGGTGCAGGTAGTGGAACTCGCAGGTGTGTGTGTAGCCGCCGTTCAACAGTTCCGCGTACAAGTGTGCCGCAACGGCATAGAGCTGATCCGGTGTGATACGCAGCGCGACAGCGTACATCCGGTCGCGCCAGCTCCAGAAATCATCGCGCGCACTGTCGCGTCGTTCGGACAGTCCCACGAACGCGCGCTGGAAGGCATGGCTGTGAGCGTTGATCATCGCCGGCATCACCGCGCCGGGCATCACGTCGGCATCCGCCGGGCACGCCGTGTCAGCAATGACCTCGACCCAACAGCCGTCCGCACCGGCGCGCAGCGTCACGGCGTTGGCCCATGCACCTTCGACCCACGCCCGTGGCGCCCAGAGCAGCCTGCTCACGGCGCCCACCGCAGCAGCGATTCGACGACAGTACGAAGCAGCGGCGTCACGCCGGCCGCCTGTGTGTCATGCCACTCGTACGGTGGCGTTTCCTCCATGTAGGCACGCCAGCACATCTCCAGCTGCATTGCATGAATGCCCTCACCCGGATTGCCGAAATGACGCGTGATGTGTCCGCCCTTGAAGCGACCGTCGAGCACGTGACTGAAGTCGGATTGTGCCGCGAACACGCGCATGACAGCATCCGACAGTGATGGGGCACAGCTGGCGCCGTTGGCCGTCCCGACGCTCATGTGCGGCAGCTGGCCGTCGAACAGCCAGGGCAGCTCGCTCTTGATGCTGTGTGCGTCGAACAGCACGGCATGACCGTGGGCCTGCCGGAGACGCGCGAGCTCGTCATGCAGCGCGTCGTGGTACGGCTGCCAGTACTCCGCCACACGTCGTTCGACCTCGACGGCATCCGGTGCGAGGCCATCGCGATACAGGACGTCGCCGCTGAAATGGCGTGTGGGACAGAGTTCCGTGTTGTTCCGGCCCGGATACATCGGCGCGTTGTCACTGGATCGATTGAGGTCGATCAGGTAGCGGCTGAAGCGCGGGACGATGAATGTCGCGCCAAGATCTGCCGCGAAGGCATACAGGCGATCGAGAAACCAGTCGGTGTCTTCGACGTCCTGTGCGCGTTCCGTGTAGCGGTAGCGCTGATCGGCTGGAATCGCAGTGCCTACGTGCGGGATGCTGATCAGCAGCGGTGAGTGGCCGCGGTGCAGCGTGAATGTGTCGATGCCGACTTCCGTGGTCATCCGGCACCAACCGCTGCATGATCATCCCGAACATCGGCGTCGACAGCGTGACGTGAGAATGCCAGCGGCGAGGCGCCAGAGGTCGCGGGTGCCTGCGTCGCGCCGCAGTCGCTGCGCCACGGCTGCGGCGCGATCCCGGCGAGTCTGACCTTGTGAATCACGATGCGATCTCTGCGGTCGATTTCGAGCGAGTGAAGTGCGGAGCCTCCCTCCGCGACCACGCGCCATATTTACTCGGTGCGCCGGAATCACGCGCGTCGGCGCCGCTCCTGTTTTCCTCCAGATACGGTACCGGGAATGCTCTCACGTCGCCGTTCACGAGTCGTCGTGGCGCTGCTGACCGTCGCCGTGCTCGCACCCGGCAGGACGAGCGCCCAATCGAAACCCGCCCTCCCATTCCATGACGCACCACGCGCGTTTTGGATCGCGCCACCGGGCATCGCCACCGACACGTTCATCGTGTTTCACGCACGCCGAGAGTTCGTGCTCGGTGCCCGACCGGCCACGTTCATCGTCCACGCATCGGCCGACAATCGGTATCGCCTCCACGTGAACGGCGTTGCGGTCGCGACCGGGCCGCAACGTGCGGATGTCGCGCACTGGCGCTACGAAACGCTCGACATCGCCCCGCAGCTGCGTGAGGGTCGCAATGTCATCGCCGCCGTGATCTGGAACTGGGGGGCGCAGCGACCGCTCGCGCAGCATTCGCTGCGAACCGGCTTCGTGCTGCAGGGTGACACACCCCAAACTGCTGCACTCGTGAACTCAGGTCCCGGGTGGAAACTACGCGTGGAGTCGGCCCGTGCGCCGATTCCGTTCACGTATCAGATGGCGGGTGGCTACTACGCGGCTGCACCGGGTGAGACGGTGGATGCGGCGCGCGTGCCATGGGGGTGGGAGCGACCTGACTATCGCGACGAATCGTGGTACACCGTGATCGCCGGCGACCGCGCGCAGTTGGCGGGCCGCTTGCAACTGCGTGCCGATCCGCGCGGCTCCGCCACGGGTGAAGTGTCCGGCTGGCAGCTGATGCCGCGCGGGCTGCCATTGATGGAGGAGACGGTGCAACGCTTCCGACAATTGCGCCGCGTGTCCGGCATTGCGCCTGATGACGCGCTCCTGCGCGGCGCCGGCGAGCTGGTCATTCCACCGCGCACGACTGCAGCACTTCTGGTCGATCAGGGGCACACCACCAACGCGTACCCGTCACTCCATACGAGCGGTGGTGCGGGTGCGACGGTGACGCTCACGTACGCCGAGGCGCTGATTGATTCGCATGCGGAGAAAGGGCATCGCGACTCGATCACCGGGCGCACGATGCGTGGCGTGCACGATGTGTATCGACCTTCCGGCGAACGACGCGAGTATCGGCCGTTGTGGTGGCGTTCATATCGTTACGTGCAGCTCGACATCGTCACCGGCGATGAACCTCTGCGCGTGCACGACCTGCACGGCGTGTTCACGGCGTATCCGTTCGTCGCGCGCGGCCGCTTCACGAGTGACGCGCCGTGGATCGACAGCGTGTGGGCGATGAGCTGGAATGGCGCGCGCATCGGCGCGTACGAGACGTACATGGACACGCCGTACTACGAGCAGCTGCAGTATGTCGGCGACACGCGATTGCAGGCGCTCATTTCGCTCTACGTTCCGGGCGACGATCGGCTCGCGCGTCAGGCCCTCGAGCAATTCGATGATTCGCGATTACCGGAAGGCATCACGCAGAGTCGTTATCCCTCGTCACTCACGCAGCTGATCCCGCCGTTCTCGCTGGTGCATGTGGCCATGGTTCACGACTATCACATGCTGCGCAATGACCCCGCATTCGTGCGGCGTCTGCTGCCGGGTGTGCGCACGGTGCTCGACTGGTACGGCCGCTACGTCGACACGACGGGGCTCGTCGGTGTGGCACCCTACTGGACCTACATGGATTGGACGCCGCGATGGGTGACGGGAACTCCGCCCGGTTCTGCCGACGGCCATCCGATTGCGGTGAGTCTGCTCTACGCGTACGCACTGCAGCGTGCGGCGGCGATGGAAGACGATCTGACAGGGCGAGGCGCAGGCGATTTCTATCGCGCGCGCGCTGAATCCGTGTTGCGCGCTGTGCGTGAACATGCGTGGGATCATTCGCGCGGGCTGTTTCGTGACCGAGCCATGGCAGACATTCCTGATTCAGCGTCGTACAGCCAGCAGACCAATGCGCTCGCGATTCTCACCGGCGCAGTCCCGGTGTCGCAGCGTCGGGCGGTGACGACGCGCATGCTTGCCGATACGACACTCGCGCCAGCCAGCTACTACTTCCGCTGGTACGTGCTCGAGGCGTTGCGTGAGTCGGGACTCGGTGATCGATATCTGGAGCAGCTGGCGCCATGGCGTGGCATGCTCGCACTCGGCCTCACATCGCCGGCTGAGAATCCTGAACCGACGCGCTCCGACACACACGCGTGGAGCGCACATCCGTTGCATGGGTTGCTGGCGACCGTGCTGGGCGTGCGGCCGGCGTCGGCAGGATTCAGGACCGTGCGCATCGCACCGGCGCTGGGCACCCTGCAGCACGCGGTCGGGCGCGTCGCGCATCCGGCGGGTGACATCGATGTGGAACTCACGCGCGTTGGTGCGCGTGGACTGCGTGCGCACGTGACACTGCCGCCGGGGGTGCGTGGGACGCTCGAGTGGCGGGGGCGATCGTGGGCGCTGCACACGGGGGCGCAGAGCGTCTACAGCGCCGGTGCACGATGACGTGGTTCAAGCGCTCCGTCGTTCAAGGAGTCCGCTCAAGGGGTCAAAGCTCTTGAAAGTTCAAGGACTCTGACCCCAGACACCTCCCATCGCCCCCTACACCGCGTCCGACAAGCTCGTGAAGTTGAAGTCCTTCGCCTTCAGCGACGGCATCACGCGCCCCGCACCCACCGGCTCCGCGCGTCCGATCTCCTCGATCTTGCCCAGCATGAACAACGGGCTCTCGTTCCAGCGGAAGTTCTTCACCGCGGCCGTGATCTTGCCGTTCTCGATCAGGAACGTGCCGTCGCGTGTGAGACCGGTCAGCATCACGGTTCGCTGGTCGAGCGGCCGGATGTAGAAGAAGTGTGTCACGAGAATGCCGCGCTTCGTGCTGGCGATCAACTCGGCCGTCGTCTGCGTGCCGCCGACGAACTTCACCGCCCCGCCGCCGAAGCCACCGCCACCGCCGCCACCAAAACCACCACCGCCGCCGGTCGCCACCTTGCCTTGCTTCTGCGCCCAGTACCGATCGTAGCCGAACTCCGTGAGGATGCCCTTCTCGATGTAGGTGACACGACGCACCGGCGTGCCATCCTGCGCAAAGGGCTGTGCGAGCAGATCGGGATCCGTCGGGTCGGAATACATCGTCACCCGCTCGTCGGCGATCTTCTCACCGAGCTTCGTGCCGCCGCCAGGCTTGCTGAACGTGCCGCGGCCTTCGTCGTTGGCGCGCGCGTTGAACGTTCCGAACAGGCTCCCCATGATGTCCGAGACGGCAGCCGGCTCGAGCACGACGGTGTACAGCCCCGGTTCGATCGCGCGCGGGTTGCGGCTCGCCGCCGCCTTCGCCGACGCGGTGCGACCGAGTGCGGCTGCATCGATCACGTTCCAGTCGCGCGCACCGGCATTCGACCATCCCGATCCGGTGCCATCAGGTGTGCGCGCAGTGATACCAAGATTGGCGCTGCTGCTGCGATGGTACGCGAACAGGCCGCGACTGGTCGCAACGGCGTTCGCACCGGCATTCGCTTCGAGGAATCCGGCGACGAAGATGTTGGCACCGGGTCCGCCGGCGGATTCAGCGGCCGCGATGGCGCTCTTCGTCGCCGCTGCGCGCTTCTCCGGATCCAGTCCAGCCGACGATTCGAAGTAGCCGTTCACGACGGCGTAGTCCTGTGCGCCAAGCTCCGGCACCAGCTCCGGATTGTCCGGGCTCAGTCGCGCCAGCGACTCGGCGAATTCCACCGTGCGCTTGAGACTCGCATCGTCGAGGATGTTCGTCTGCGAACTCGCGCGACGCTTGCCGATGGTCGAGGTGACGGTGATGGACGTGTTGGTGGTACCGCCGCTGGTCGTGATTTCATTGCCGGCGAAACGGGTGTTGCCGGACCATCCGGTGGCGATGTTGACTCGTGTCTCGTCGGCCTTTGCGAACGCGAGCACACGATCGGCGAGTGCCTTGGCCTGGTCGCGCGTGAGGTAGTCGCCGTCGAGCGGCGCCGCGAACAGCGACTTCGGTGCGCTGGACATCAGGCCTCCCTCCCGGTGTTCACGACGTTCACCTGACGGAAGCGCGCAGGCGGACAGCCGTGGCTGACGGAGTTCGACTGTCCTGGTTGCCCCTTGCCATCACCGAACGATCCGCCGAGCCAATACGAGTCCTTGCCGCCGATCATGTCCATCGAATTCCAGAAGACCGGCGTCGTGGATTGATACGCGACGTCCTTGAGCATGCCGGTGATCTTGCCGCCGCGCACCTCATAGTACGCCTGCCCCGAGAACTGGAAGTTGTAGCGTTGATGATCGATCGACCACGACCCGCGATTCTTGATGATGATGCCACGATCCGTGGCGGCGATGATGTCGTTCATCGACGTGTTCGTCTCGCTCGGCATGAGTGAGATGTTCGGCATGCGCTGGAACTGCACCGAATCCCACGAGTCGGCGAAGGAGCAGCCATGCGACTTCGTGACGCCGGTCAACCGGCTGATCGTGGACGCCTGTTCGCGCGTCGTCTGATAATCCTTGAAGATGCCCTTGTCGACGATGCGCCACGAGTCGGCGGCGACCCCTTCGTCGTCCCACGCGCAGCGCGCCAGCGACCCTTCCTGCGTGCGATCACCCTGGATGTTCATCAGCGGCTTGCCGTACTTGAGTTTCCCGATCTGCGCCTCAGGAGGCGCGATGAACGACGTGCCGGCGTAATTCGCTTCGTAGCCGAGCGCACGATCGAGTTCCGTCGGGTGCCCGATGGACTCGTGGATCGTGAGCCAGAGATTCTCGGGCGTGATGATGAGATCATACCGACCCGGTTCGACGGAACGCGCACCGAGTTTCTCGACCGCGAGTGACGCCCACTTCGCTGCATTACCCGGCATGTTCAGCGACTCGACGTATTCCCATCCCTCACCGCGCGGCGCGAGTTCCTCGCCGTACTGCTGGAAGCCGCCGTTGCCGACCGCAGTGGCCGAGAACGACGGGCCAACGCGGATGAAGGTCTGCGTCGTCTGCGTGCCTTCGGTGTTCGCGTACTGCTTGATCTCGCGCAGCAGCTGCAGGCCCGAGTTCACGAAGCGGATACCGGGCACCTTGAGCGCGGCTTCGTTGGCCGCGAAAAGCATTGCGACCTTGTCCTCGATCGAGACCTCGAGCGGATCGCGCTTCACGGGTGTCTGCCAGGTGCCTTTCACGACCGGCGTCGGCGCAAGTTCGATCTTGCGCTTCTGTACGGAGCCGGCGGCACGCGAGAGCCGCGCCGCCTCGCGGGCCACTTTCGCGACACCGTCCGTCGTCATCACGCTCGTCGCGGCAAAGCCCCACGCACCGTTCACGATCGTGCGAATGCCCATGCCGTACGATTCGGCGTCCGACACCCCGGTGATCTGCCGTTCGCGTGTCCCGATGTTCTGGCTCCGGTAGCGTCCGATGCGCACGTCGGCATAGGTGGCGCCGGCGGCTTTCGCGGCGCCGAGGGCGGCGGCCATCAGCTCATCGGATTCGGTCTCGGTCCAGCGCGCCGGCAGGCGCCCCGAGGCCAGGGCGTCGTTCGGACTGACGACGACGAGCGCAGTGGCAGCGGCGCTCGACTTGAGGAAGTCGCGGCGGGTGTACGGCATGCTTGGCCTCACGGAGTGTTCGGACACGAGTCAGGGCACTGGCTGCCGATCATACTCGGCGCGAGTGCCTTTTGTTGGATGATGGATCGGAATGCGGACGGGCCACCACGGCATCCATCGCGAGTCACGGCTTTGGCTGTGCTGGCGGCTGGTATCCCGGCACGCCCGTCTGCCAGAACAGGAACGATGTGACCGTCGCGGCCCACTGCGGCGACAGCGATTGCAGCCAGCGATGTCCGCCGGCAGCACGCACCCACACCACGGGCCGGTTGCCGCTGTTGGCTGCCTGCAATCGCGCGACATGTTTGCCCACCAGCATCTCAGTGCCGAAGTTGTAGTCGTCATTCGCACTGTGGAGGAGCATCGCCGGAAGCGCGATCCGCGTGGGGACCATGTGATATGGCGACGCCGCACGCAGCGATCGAATCCCGGCCGGCGTATCGACGTCACCGATCTCTGCGATGTTGCGCGCCGCCGATGGATCGAGCGCGGCGGCGCGTATTTCATCCGGCCCGCCGACGTCATACAACGCGACACCGAACAGGTCAGGGCGTTGCAACGGGGCGAGGCCGGAGACGATGGCGCCGAACGAAATCCCCTGGATCGCCACACGACCAGCCGACGTGAAGCGCCGTGCGATCAGCGCGTCGATCGCACCGATGACGTCATCCACGCTGCGCTGCTTCGCCTCGCGCGTTGCGGCATGATGCCAGACGTCACCGAGTTCGCCTCCACCGCGAACATGCGCGTAGGCATAGACGCCGCCCAGTGACGTCCACACCTGGATGTACGGATCGAACGTGGGATCGGTCGCCACGCCGAATCCGCCGTAAGCCTCGATGAGTAATGGTGCAGTGCCGTCCCGCTTTCCGGCAGCGGTCGCCGCATCGTACACGAGCGAGACCGGCACGAGCGTGCCATCACTGGAACGCGCTTCGAGCCGATCGCTCACGAGTGTGGACGACAGCTTCGTGCGGCTTCCGTCGTCGATGGTCAGTTCCTCGATGCGTGAGCCTGCATCACGCACACGAAACCACCGCGGCGGCGTCGCCCATGATTCGACCGACACGACGACGCCATCGCCGGCCTGCGATCGGGGCCAGAGCGTCACGGTCCCTGTCACCGGCAGTGGCACGTCACGCACCCGCGAGTCTCCATGCGGGAGTGCGCGCAAGTGCACGGCGCCAGCATCTCGTTCCGTCAGATAGAGCGCATCGTCCTGCACCGAGAATGTCGTGATCACCCCGCGGCGCTCCGCCACCGCAGTGCTCCACCCCGTGGAGGCTTGCAGCGCATCGCCGAGAACGCGGCGCAGTATCTGCGCACGATCGGCAGACCGGCGTGAGAGGACCCAGACCGTATCGCCACGCAGCTGGGGATGTCCGGCGCGATCCGCGACAGACAACAACGAAACCCATGCCGGCACGGTGGAGTCACCGGGCGTGCGGCGCGCCGCGAAGTGCTCGGTTCCGTTCTGTCGTGAGCGGAAAACCGTGCCGATGAGCCAGCGCGATCCGGGCACCGCGTGCACTCGCGTCGCA
Organism: Gemmatimonadaceae bacterium; assembly: GCA_014379355.1. Classification (GTDB taxonomy): domain Bacteria; phylum Gemmatimonadota; class Gemmatimonadetes; order Gemmatimonadales; family Gemmatimonadaceae; genus JACMLX01. The sequence goes on along the minus strand of JACMLX010000149.1, from coordinate 26,604 downwards.
AGATCTTCGGGCTCGATTGCGACGGCCGGAGTGACCCCGAATCCGAAGACGGCGATGTCGCTCGATTGCGGGCTGCCGAGACGATGAAGGAACTGCCGACCGCGCGAGAGACGATCTGCCGTCGCGCCGCTGAGTGCACCGGGCCAGAGGCGAGGATAGAAGAAGGCGGTGGAGGAAGTATCGCTCCGCTCGCCCGGTAACCAGGTCACCTGATATCGAGTGCCACTGGTGGTGGTGAGCAGATCCGGAATGCGATCCGGCCACGCTGCCCCGGTGGTCGCATCGACAATCGCAATCGCCGCGCCTGCATCTCCGCGTTGCGTCGTGCCAATCGCGAGAAAACGCCCGTCCCACGACGGCACCGCAACACGCATCGACGCCCCCTCACCACTGGCGGCGATTTCGGCGGCGGAGCGCAGAGGACGTTCGGACGGGACATCATGCGCGCGTGTGAACAGCGATGGCGAGTCGCCAATCCAACGTGTGATGACGAGTCCACGTGGCGTGTCCGTCACCCTGCCGAGCGTCGGCGCGTCGCGCAACGCGCGCTCGTACACCGCGGTCAGCGAGTCGCGACCGACGGCGCGCGCCAGCACCGCGGCGGCGAAACGTTCCTCCGACGCCACCCAGGCGCGAGCGTCGATCGAGGCCGTGTCTTCCAGCCATCGATACGGATCGGGTAGCGCAACACCATGCACGGTGTCCACGTGTGCGGACGTCCGCGCAAGCGGCGGCGCATCGAGACCGGCGGGTGAAATGGCGGGGCGCAACCCAGTCGGACTGCCGGCGCCTGCCACGCCCACGTTCCGCGACACGCCACAGGCGGTCATCAGCAGCGCCGCCACGAGCACGGCGGACCCGTGACGCCAATCGACGCTCGAACGATGGACGCTGCCCCAATGCAGCGTGCGATTGCCGGTGTGGTACAAGGCGCGTACGAGTCGTGACATGCGTGCCGGGGTGAGCGTGTCTCCAGACGAGCGGTGGAAAGTACACGTCATGACCACGATCCAGCCGATCAATACTTCCGCACCACCAGCACCCCCACGATCACCAGCGCCATTCCGGCCAGGCGACCCGCCGTGATCGGATGCGGCGGGATGCCGAAGACGCCGTGGTGATCGAGTGCGAGCGCCGTCACCAGCTGGCTCGCGATCGCGAGCGAGAGCATCGTCGCAACGCCGAGCCGCGGCGCCGCGAATGCCGCGGCGCTGACGAAGACGGCACCACACAGACCGCCTGACCACACGTACCACGGAAGCGCCCGCACGGCCGAACCGGTTGGCGTGCTGCGCTGCGCCATCGCCACCGTGAGCAACGCGACGGTTCCGACCAGGAACGAAACCAGCGCGGCGTTGATGGGCGATCCGACCGCCTTCGCGAGCTGCGCATTCAGCGGCGACTGAATCGAGAGCAGCGCACCGCCCAGCAGGATGACGGCGGTGGCGAGGTACAGTGGCGGCATGCTGGGGCTCCGGCGGTGGCGTGAGATGGTGACGGCAGCCTGCAACGTACGCTGCCCCGGAAAATCCCGTTTGCGTGTCGCACGCCGTCCCCGCCGGGGGCACTACGCTGCCAGCACCACCCGATCGCGCCCCTCATGCTTCGCCTGGTACAGCGCCATGTCCGCCGACTTGAGCCAGTCCTTCACGTTGCGCATCGCCGACAGCGCACTCGCACTGACGCCGACGCTGACCGTGACTTTCTCGCCCGGCAGCAATTCACTGCTGGCCACGTACGCGCGAAGTTCCTCCGCCACGAGCACGGCATCGCGCGCAGTGCTGCGCGGCAAGAGGAGGGCGAATTCCTCACCACCGGTGCGGAACAGCAGGTCGCCCAGGCGCTGTCGGGCCGTCACCACCTCGGCGAGGCGACAGAGCACCGCGTCACCCACATCGTGCCCATGACGGTCGTTGATCGACTTGAAGTGGTCGATGTCGATTGCCAGCAGCACAGGGCCGCTGCCCGACGCCTCGGTGGCCGGTACCATGCGATCCACATACGATTGCAGGTGCCGACGATTGTAGCAGCCGGTCAGCGGATCGGTGATGGCCTGGGTCACGAGCGCGCGCTGCAGCTCGCCGAGGACACCGAGGACGACGTTGATCATGAGCAGCACGAACGCCAGCGAAATGAAGAGGCGCGCCGATGCGCCGGCGCCCAAGCGCTCGAGGCCCGCCGCACACACCCCGACGATCAACACCACGCTCAGCACGAGGGCGAGTCGGCGCGGCAGCGTGAAGAAACAGATGAACAGCGTCGGGTACGCCCACAGCACGCCGTTGAAGCCCTGCAGCAGGGTCGAGCCGATCACGGCGGCGATCAGCAGCGCGGCCACGACACTGAATGGGAGGAACGTCCGCCGACCGTATCGGGTCGCCAGGATATTGCCGAGCAGTATGGCGCACACGCCGAAGTTCAGCAGCGCAAGCGGCCAGCGAGGCCCGCTGACCACGTGCAGCACGCCGACGGCGCCGAGCATGACGCCGCCGATCAGACTGAGATTGTGCACGATGACTGCCCGGTACATCGCCAGCGAATCGTTCGCGATGTCCATGGCCGCGAGCAATTGAGCGAGCTTCTTCATCCGACCGACATCGGTGACCTACTGACCAGGAAGGTGATCGACAATCACTCTCATGCCCAGAGTATCGGTCGCACGACGGCCAGGCCGGGCTGCGGCGGCGAACAGATTACCGAATTCCCATGACGCCTCACGTCATGGCATCACGAGGGCGCGCCGCCGCAGTCACACGATCATCGGTCCTCAGGCGCCGTGCGCGGCCTCGTCCACCGGATGCGCATGTTTCGCCTGATCCTTCGCGAGACGTGACCGCTCGCTCTCCTTCTCGCCATCGTCATGCTGCTCGCGCTTCTCGAACAGGCGATCCTTGCCTGCGTCATCATGGCGCGCGATTTTCGCCGGATCGTGCGATGGCCCGGCACCGTGCTTTGCTGCGGTAGCCTTGTCGTCGGCCTTCGCCGCATCTGCCGCCTGGTCGAGCTTCTTGTCGCTGGCGTCGTGCTTATAACCGCTGTTGCTGTCGCTGATGTTGTCTCGCTTGTGATGGGATGTGGAAGTGTAAGGCAACAGCCATGCCCTGCAGGGCGTATGGCAGCGCGCGACGTGAATATTTCACGAACCACGTCGCGAGCAGGCACTGCCATTGCACGAGCGCTGCTCTGAGTCAGCAGGATGGTATTGCATACCGCTCGACCGGATCACCACGGAGCGTGGCCACGACGGGCCGCTCATGTGCCGTCTCCCACGGCACAGTCGGCCACCAGCGCGGTGTCGATTGAACGGTCGTCGGTTCGATCGCCCTTCCAGGTTGCGGAGCGAGTACGCGCACCACTACACCACATCGCGCTGCCGCGAGCACGCGTTCGGCCGGTTCGGTCCAGCCATGATGCGCGAGCTTGAACAGCGCCCAGTGCACCGGCATCATCGCGCGGCCACGCACACGTCGATTCGCCTCCACTGCCTGCTCCGGCCCGAGATGCCAATCCGGCCAGGCCGCATCGTATTGCCCCGATTCGATCAGCGTGACGTCGAATGGCCCGTACTTCGTCCCGATCGAATCCAGCGCGTCATGCATCCCCGTATCGCCGGAATACCAGGCGCGATGTGCGGCGCCAAGCATCGCGTACCCAGCCCACAACGTGCGATCGCGCTGCGGGTTGATACGACCGGACGCATGCCGAGCCGGCGTCGCGACGATGTCGAGCGTTCCAACGCGTGTCGAGTCCCACCAATCGAGTTCCGTGACACGCGTCTCCGGGACGCCCCACGCCACGAGGTGTGCTCCGACACCGAGCGGCACGATGAAGCGAACGCCTCGCATGTTGAGCGACTGGATCGTGGCGCGATCGAGATGATCGTAGTGGTCATGCGAGATCAGCACCGCATCCAACGGTGGAAGCTGGTCCATGCCAACAATCGGCGGATACCAGCGCGCCGGACCAGCCCAGCTCACCGGCGACGGGCGCGTGCTCCACACCGGATCGGTGAGCACGGTTGCGCCATCGATCTCGATCAGCGACGTGGAGTGCCCGAACCACGTCACGCGCAATCCACTCGCTGCGGGCCTCGCGTACTGTGTCGTCGCACTGTCGTACACCGCGATCGGCACCGTCGGCGTATCGCTGTCATTCGATCGAAACGCCTCAGTCACGGCGCGAGTCTTGTCGCTCCACATCGCAAAGCCGTTCGTGAATCGATCACCGCGCCACTCCGGCGAACCCATCATCCGCGTCAGGCGTGCACCATCCGGGTGCGCACCAAGGCTCGGCCAGGCCGACGAGCCGGCCGCGACGAGAACGGTGACGACCAGCAGCGCGAACCAGCGAAAGACGCTCCGGCGCTTCACCGAAACAGCTTCGGCGCGAAGTCCGCGAGATAGTCACGCCAGTTCGTCCAGGTATGGCCGCCGGCGCTTTCGTGATACATGTACGTGATGCCGAACTTGTCGAGCACGGCGCGCGTCGAGGCCACGGTGCGGTACAGAAAGTCATCCTTGCCCATGGCGTAGTACACGAGCTTGAACGCCTCCGGACCAGCTGCGCCGCGCCGCAATGCCGCGCCGTTTCGCGACTCGTACGTCGTCACCTGCGTCGTGTCGAACAGCCCCATGCTGAACACGCCGACGTAGCCGAATCGATCGGGACGCGTCACGCCGAACTGCAGCGTATGTGCGCCACCCATCGACAAGCCGGCCATTGCGCGCGTCGCCGTGCCATTCAGCGTCCTGAAATTCGCTTCCACGAACGGAATCAGGTCCTTGTGCAGATCGTCGCCGAAATCGTTGTTCCGTAGCATGTCGGAGCCGGCGCGTTCGGGCGTGTGCCCGAACGGCATCACGACGATCATCGGCTTCGCCTTGCCCGCGGCGATGAGATTGTCGACGATGTAGTGGGCGTGGCCTTCGGACGTCCAGCTGTCATCGCTGTCGCCGGCGCCGTGCACGAGGTACAACACCGGGTAACTCGTGCTGCCCTTCATGTACCCGGGCGGCGTATACACGTGCGCACGGCGTTTCACACCAAGCGTCGCGGACGAATATTCGATCGTGCTCACCGCACCGTGCGGGACGTTCGGGTCGAACGCCTGAAACGCACCGGCCGCGCCCGTGACTTCAAAGGTCGAGTTCGTGCCGGTCCGTTCCTCGGAGAAGCGCGTCGCCTTCGGATCGGGCACGCGCGCGCCGTTGACGCGGAAGTTGAAGCGGTACGTCCCCGGTGCGACCGGCACGGCCGTCGTCGCGCTCCAGAGCCCCATCGCGTCTTTCGTCATCGGCAGCCCTGCGGGTCCACCGCCCGCGCCCATCGGAATTGCGGGGTCAGCATCGGAGCTGGTCACAGACACAGTGGTCGCGTCGGGCGCACACAGCCTGAATGTCACGCGGCTGTCAGCGAGCTGTTCCACCGACTGATATGGCGGAGGCGGCGCGAACTGTCCGCTGGGAAGGCAGCTCGTGGCAGGGGGACGCGCGGACGTCGGTGCCTGCGCCATCATCACGCGGGAGCTGCTGCCCGCGAGTACGACCACCATGACGGCGCGCCCTGAGGCGTGCCGGCCGAACCAGCGGAATGTGTTGTGCATCGCTCGAAGGTAACGGCTGTGCTGGTGGAGCACGCGCTGCTCACGCGGAACGTCGCTAAGGTTCAAATGGCGACTTTAGCGGGCAGACCGCATCGCCGTACGGCGCGCAATGCGCGAAGCTTCTGCGAACTGCACGGCGTTCGAACTCCGATCACACCAGCGCGGAAGACAATGGCGTCGCTCGCGGCTTCGGCGGCGCGTGTGGCCGCGGCTTCAGCACGGCAGGCCGTTCCCGCATCAGCTCGGCATACCGCGCCGTCAGCGGCGCGTAGTCGAGGCCCTTGGCCAATTCGGCGAACCGCTCCAGCTGCTCGTGCGCCGTGAGCACACCCACGGCGGCCAGCGGACCGGCGACATCGGCCACCAGCCAGGCGGCGCCATACGAGTCCGAGGCCTCCGCCAGCAGCAGCCCTTCACGGAACCGGAGGCACGCCGCCGACGCATCGCGGAACTGCAGATGGATCCGTATGGCCAGCGCTTCGAGCAGCTCGCGGCCCTGGAACCACCACGTGTCCCGATCGCGCACCCGCACGTTGCACGACTGCAGGCAGGCGCGCGCATCGGCAACGCGGCCAAGCGCCAGGAACGCGAGCCCCTGTCCGGCGCGAGCGCCCAGCTCCACGTCGAGCTGGTCCATCGATGTCGCGACCACCGCGGCATCGCCGTACAGCCGGACCGCACGATCGTGGTCGTTCCGGTCACGCGCGAGGTTCGCCTGGTTGTACAGCGCAGCCAGGCGATGCGGCTCGTTGTTCAGCAGCGCGAAGCGTTCCATCGCCTCGGTGAAGCATCCATCCGCCTCGTCCAGCAGACCGACCTTCATTTTCAGCACGCCGAGGTTCAGCGCCGCGAGCCCGGTGATATCCGGCGAGTGCGTGGTGCGGCCGAGATCGAGCGCGGTCGCATAGGCCGCGGCGGATTCGTCGTTCGCGCCGCGGCGCGACTGCGCGATACCCACGTTGATGTGTGCACGCGCAAGTCCGATCAGGTCGGCCCGCTGCGAAAACATCTCCAGCGCACGCTGATAACAGTGCAGCGCCTCGTCGGCCTCGCTCTCGATCAGTGCTGAGCCGAGATACATGAGCGTCATCGCCAGCACGCCGGGTTCGCCGACACGTTCGGCGACTTCGACGCTGCGACGTCCGAGTCGACGGGCCTCGACCGGATCGCCGCGCCGCGCGTATACGCGCGACAACATGCCGAGCAGTTCGACTTCCTCGCGCTCTTCCCTGAGCTGCACGGCCTCGGCGAGCAGCTTCTCGACGGCATCGCACGTCAGTTCGAGCGCGAGGCCCCGCAGGCTGCGCAATCGCTCGCGCATCCGGCGCACGCTGATCAACGCGCCACGATCGCCGATCGACACCCGTTCCGCGATGATCAGGTCGCAGAGCGATTCGGCCGCTTCGTATTCGCCGGCCAGCTCGAGCGCCTGCACATGCCGGAACCGGCACTGCACGCGGTCCTCGACCGACACGGCGTGGCGCTCGGCCATCGCGTATGACGCCGCCGCTTCCTTGTGGGCGTATACACCGCCAGCACGCTCGGCGGCGCGCATTGCGTATTCGTACGCCTTGGCACCATTGCCGGCCGCATCGAAGTGTGCCGCGATGGCCGCGACGGCATCGGCACTCAGCGTCTCCATCGCCTGCGCCACCTGTCCGTGCATGCGCGCGAGTCGCCGGCGATTGACGCGGCGACGGATGGCATCGGCGATCAGGCCATGCGAGAACGAGTACCGGTCAGCACTGCGATCACCGGTCGACTCGAGGACGTGCGCAGCGACTCCCTCGTCGATGGCATCGAGGAGCGCATCCTCGGACATCGCGCCGGCGCTGAGCACCATGTCGATGTCGAACGTGCGTCCGACCACCGCGGCCATCGTGAGATGTTCGCGCGCGGTTTCGGACAGGCGATCGATGCGCGCATCGATCAGGTCGGAGACGGCGGTCGGCAGATCGAGATCGGGATTGTCCTTCCACTGCCATCGTCGACCCGCGTACCAGATGCCGCCATTCTCCTGCAGGGCGCGCAGCACATGCACCACGAGCAGCGGGTTGCCTTCCGTGTACTTGTGGATGTAGCGCAGGAACTCGCGACCGATCTCACCCTGATGGAGGATGGTCTCCAGCCACGTCGCCAGTTCCTCGGGCGAGAATCGATTGAGGTACAGGTCACTGAAGCGTTCATCGCGCGAGAGGTGCCGACGACGCTCCGCGATGATCCCGACATCCTCGGCGCGCATCGTCATGCAGATCAGCAGCCGTTCGTCGCTGAGATTGTGCCGCACGTATTCAGTCGCGTCCCACGTCGAGCTGTCGGCCCACTGCACGTCGTCGATCACGACGGCGAGCGGATTGTGTGCACTGGCCTGCCGCAGGTATTCCGCGAGTTCGGAGAGCAGTGCGTACTTGCTGCCGGCGGCACTCGGTGCACCGTCGTTCGATGCGAGTGCGGGCACGAGACGCGAGAGTTCGTGCCATTCGCCCTGCGGAATGATGCCCTGCTCGTGAATGGCCTTCACGATTTCCGCCCAGGCGCCGTACGGCGGCTTGACGTCGCTGGCGACGCAGCGGCCGAACACCATCGCACCGCCGCGCAGGCGCACTTCGGGCTGCAGCTGCCGCACGAGTGACGTCTTGCCGATACCGGCCTCGCCGACGATCGCGACCAGGCGTGGCCGACCAGCGCAGGCATGTTCGAGCTGCGTCAGGAGGCCGCGCAGCTCGCGCACACGACCCACGAAGCGATCGAAGCGCAACGCATCGGCCTGTGAATCGCCCGTGACTTCATCGGCGCTGGCGACCTGATTGCGTCCGCGCCGCTTGGCGACGTAGAGCGCGCGGTCAGCCGACGCGAACATCGTCTCCAGATCGCTGGTGCGATCATCCACCGTCGCGATGCCGATCGAGAGCGTGACGGCGATCGTGCCTTCTCGCCGCTCGCGAATCGCGAGCCGATTGCCCGCCACCGCTTCGCAGAGGCGCGACGCCAGCTCGCGTGCCTCCGCCTGTGTCGTGTCGGGAAACAGCAGCACGAATTCGTCACCGGCATACCGACCGACCAGGTCGTTGCGCCGCACGGTATCGCGCAGCTGTCCCGCGACCGAGCGCAGCACATCATCGCCCTGCAGGTGGCCGAACGTGTCGTTGACGGACTTGAAATGGTCGACGTCGATGACGGCGAGCGTGACGGGCTGGTTCTTTTCCGTGGCGTCGGCGAGCAGCTTGTTCGCCTGCGTCAGAAATCCCTTGCGCAGCACCAGCCCGGTCAGGTCGTCGAGCGCGCTGGCGGGATCGGCGGCATGTGATTGCTGGCGCTGCCTGGCTGTCGTCTCGATCGTGCGTGGCTCCGACTGGCGCGCCACATCCTCGAACAGCGCGAAGAGGGCGGGATCGAACTGGCGACGCACATCGCGTCGCATCACCTCGAGCGCAACATCGGCCGGCAGCGCGGCCTTGTAGCTGCGGTCGGACGTCAGCGCGTCATACACGTCGGCCAGGCAGACGATGCGAGCCCACAGCGGAATGCGCTCACCCACGAGCGCATCCGGATATCCGGTGCCGTCCCAGTTCTCGTGATGGTGCCGCACGATCGCGTTCACGTCGTACGGAAAGTTGATCTCCTTGAGGATGTCTGCCCCGGCGCCCGGGTGCAGCTTCATCACATCCCACTCATCCGCCGTCAGCTGCTCGGCCTTGTTCAGGATCTCCGACGAGATCACGATCTTGCCGACGTCGTGCAGCAACGCACCGACGCGGAACCAGAAGATGACTTCCTCCTCGACACCGGCCCGGCGGGCGAGGGCGCACGCGAGGTCCGCGACACGTTCGCAGTGGCCCTGCGTGTAGGCGTCCTTCTCCTCGATCGACTCGCCCCACTGGCGCACGACGTCGAGCACGTCGCGTTCGAGGCGACGGATGAGCGCCGTGACGGCGGCCATCGCCTGGTTCGCGCGCAGTTGACTGAAGAGTCGGTGTGCGCCGTTCAGTGACTGCAGGAGTTCACGCGTGCGACCCTGGCCGCGGTACATCTCGGCGCGTTCGCGCGCGATCTGTGCCTTGAGCAGCAGGTCCTCGCGCTTGTCCGCGATCGACTCCGCGCGCGCGAAATGCGCTTCGGCAGAAGCGATGTCCTGCTTCGCGAGCGCGATGGCGCCGAGGATCTTCTGCACCTCGCCGTCGGCATGTGTGTCGCCGTCCGGTGACGACCGCGCGAGCACGCGCTCACAGATCGTGCGTGCCTTGTCGTAGTCGGACCGTTGCACCCACATGTCCGCGAGATTGATCTCGACCATCGTGGCGGTGCTCGCATCGCCCACGGAGAGCGCCAGCGGCAGCGCCGCATTGAGCTCGGCTTCCGCCGATTCCGAGTTGCCGTGATCGAGGTACAGCCGACCCAGATTGTTCTGCGAGATGGCGGTCTCACCCGGCAATCCGAGCGAGCGGTAGGCGGCGATGCTGGCCCGGAAATGATGAAAGGCCTGATCGAAGGCGCCGCGCGCGCTGGCCACCACGCCGAGATTCTGTGAGGCGACGGCTGCCAGTCGCGCATCACCCACCTCGTGCGCGAGGTCGAGTGCGGCGGTGTAGAGTGTGACCGCCGCATCGAGATCACCGCGCTGCCACGAGACGTTCGCGCGCACGATGCGACAATGTCCCAGGCCCGAGCGGTCGTCGATTTCGGTGGCGAGTTGTTCGGCGGCTTCGACGAAGTTGAGCGCGGGCTCGTACTCCGCATCCACCTGATGCGTCCGCGCGATCCAGCGCAGCACCGACACCTTGCGCCGCGCTGACGTGGCCGCACCAAGCAATGGCAACGCCCGCACATAGGCGTCACGCGCTGCGCTCCGGTCGCCATTCCTCTCATGCATGTTGCCCGTTTCGATCAGCGCATCGGCATCCTCGGCCGACCGGTGATCGACGTCCGTTGCGTGCGCATCGGATGGTGGCACTGCTTCGGGCGGGTGAGCCGAATCGGACATTGCGTGGGTGGAACGAATGGGTGGCGCGACGTCGTGTGGGAGTGCACGGAGGACAGTTCGCCGGTGGCAGCGACCCGTCGAGAGCATCGGCCGTTTCTTGACGGCTCAGGAGTGCATCCGGTCACGCCGCGTTATGGTGGCGGTCGCCACACGTGTCGCTGAAACGGACGCGCGGACGTGATGCTGAATCGCATCACGTCCGCACTGACGTCGCCGCGCAGACTTCAGAACGCCGTGACGTTGTAACCCGAGAAGTGACGCAGCTTGCGATAGACCCAGTAGCCGCCACCGGTCAGCGGGGAGACGTAGGTCTCGAGCGTCGGGTCGTGCGTGGCTTCGTTCAGGCAGAGGTTTCCGGCGTTGCAGTACGGAATGAAAACGACGCTGTAGTTCTTCAGCGCGGGATCCTGAAAGTACAAGCGAACATTCTTGGTGCTGTCCGGCGTGAAGCGAATGGCCGGCAGGAATTCCGCGTGCGGTCGGCCCGAGGCATCCATCCACGTCTTGACGGTGAATCTGATCGGCGTCGTCGCGAGCGTGCACGGCTTCAGCCACTCCGACGGACCGTACGAGTTCGTTTTCGGGTTGCAGAGCGCGTTCGCCGGCATTGCGATGATGTGTTCCGTCTTCTTGCCGAGAATGACGATGCTGCCAAGCCTTGGGTCCACGATGAAGCTCTCCATCGTGGTGTCGGCAACGATCGACACCTTCGGGTATTGCGTGGCAAGTCCGGGGTAAAGCACGTTGAAGTTGATGTCGATCAGCTTCTTCGTTGCGGCTGATGTCGTCAGATAGCCGGAGCGACGTAGTCCGGCATCTGCCTGATCCGGTCCAGTGGCGTCGGAACAGGCAGTGAGGGTCGCCGCCAGCACCAGGGCACTCAGGCCAGCAAGGCGACGCACAGACGTGAAGGGATGTTTCATGTGGATTCGGGTGTGAGCGGGTTGGACAGCCGAAGAAAAGACTGGAATGCTCTAATGGTTGAGCACGGCACGTGCCTGGCGGGCTCGGCCATTCCAATAGCATTCGAAATTCGTCGGGTTTCTCGTCGTCGTGACCCGGATTCCCCCGGGAGATCGCCCTTTTCGGCGATGACCGTTCGAAGTGCCGAGGGCAGGCAAGTCGGCGTGGCACGGTTTTCGCATAGCAGACTGAGCTATTGCGGATCGCACGATTCTTGGCGGGGCGCAACGCACTGGCCCGGCTCAATCGGGCATTCTTGCGCCTGATTTTCAGAACTGTTCTTACGGCGGATGTCGCCGCGACCAGCTCAACCGCGCGATCGCGGCCGCTCGAGGCCGTCGGCGATGGCTGCTGCGCTCAGCACGGTGACTATCAACAGCAGCGACGGCACCGCCGTCAGCCACCAGGCGGACCGCATATACGGCAATCCGTCCTGCAGCATGCTGCCCCAGCTCGCCTGCGGCGGGCGGACGCCGAGTCCGATGAAGGAGAGCCCCGCTTCCACCGCCAGCAGGTCGGCGAGCAACAGCGCGCCGGAGGCCGCGATCGGATCGAGCAGTTGCGGCAAGACGTGACGACGGAGACACAGCCACCGTGAGGCGCCCATCGCGCGCGCGGCCTCGACGAACGGCTTTGTGTTGATCTCGCGCACGAGGACGAAGACGAGCCGACTCACCCCTGTCCACGCCGTGACACCGAGGACCAGCGCCAGCGACACCGTCCCGAGTGGGCCGAGCAGAACGGCGACGGCCAGGAACAGCAGCACGCGTGGCGTGCTCCGCAGCACGTCGACCATCGACATCAGGCCATCGCCAAGCCGCGCGTTGATGGACGCCGCGGCCGCGCCCCACGTACAGCCGACGATGAGCGCCAGTGTCGTCGCCAGCGCGGCCACGCTCAGCGAGGTGCGCGCACCGAAGATGGCGCGACTCAGCACGTCGCGTGAATACGGATCGGTGCCGAGCCAATGTGACCACGATGGCGCGACATTCTTGAGCAGGCTGATGTCGAGCTGCGCGGCGGGATCGTGCGGTGCCAGCCACGGCGCGAGGAGTGCCGACGCCGCGATCAGGACGACGAGCACGATCGGCGCACGTCGAGTCATGGCAGCGCGCATCGGGTGTTTACGCCGCGCGCTGACGCGGATCCGCAGCGCGAATCAGCACATCGATCAGCAGGCTGCTCGACGCGACGAGCAGCGCGATCACGAGAATGGCACCGCTCACGACGGGCACGTCACGCTGCGCCACCGCGTGCACGACGGCCACCGCGAGGCCTGGCCACGCAAACACGACTTCGATGATGAACGAACCGCCGACCATCGCCGGCAGCATCAGACCGATGATCGCGATCACGGGCGCAATCGTGGCAGGCAGCGCGTGCGACACGAGCGCAGCGCGCTCGCTGCGACCCTTGGCGCGCGCGGTGCGAATGAAATCGTCGCCGGCACTCGCCGCAATCGCGGCACGTTGCTGCCGTGCCACGGCAGCGCCCCACCCCAGTGCCAGCGTCAGTGCCGGCAGCAATAGATGTCGCGCGGCGTCGACAAAGCGCTCCGAGGTGCTGCCGAGCAGGCTCGTGACGGGATCGCTCATCCCGCCGACCGGCAGCAAGCCCGCGCCGTACGCGAGCAGGCCGATCAATCCGATCGCCAGCACGAACTCCGGCACCGCGTACAGCGCCGTCAGCGTGCGTCCGAGTACGCGCCACACGCGATTCGCCGGATACCAACCTTGCGCGCTGCCGACGCCGAGCCCGAGAAGGATGGCCGCACACAACCCGGCGGCCGACAAGACGAGGCTGTTCCGCAACGCCGCGCCGACGATCGTCACGACGGGCTGATCGCTGACGAAGGAACGTCCGAGATCACCACGCATCGCCCCGCGCACGAACCGCGCGTACTGCGTGGTCAGCGGCTGATCGAGTCCCGCCCTGGTGCGCAGTCGGTCGCGCGCCTCGCTGCTGCGGTCGGCCTGCGTCACACTGCCCGTCATCGCGTCGCCCGGCGCGAGATGCACGAGCGCGAAGCCCAGCGTGACGGCGACGGCCATCACCGCTATCGCATGCAGCAGGCGACGGACGAGAAATGATGCCATCTCGACGTCAGGGCTGGGCCGCCTCAGTGACACGCCAGTCGGGTAACGCGGCCCACCACGCGTCGCCGCGCATGCCGACGGGTGTCACGCGATTGCTCACGACCGCAAAGTTGCGAGGCTCATACAGCCAGATCGCGGCGGCATCGTCGACGATGTCCTGATATGCGCGCGCATAGTAGGCACGCCGGCGCGCGGGATCGAACGTCGAAGCGGCGCTGTCGATCACGGTATCGAAGCCGGGATTCGAGTAACGCCCGAAGTTCGCCTGCACGTCCTTGCCGTGCACGGTGGCCCAGACCTGACGAATCGTGGCCGGACTCGGATCCGTGCGCCAGGCGTTGAGTGCGGCGTCGAAGTCACCCTTGGCGAGTCGCGCGCTGTACACGTGTGGCTCGACGGCATCGATGTCGATCTGAATACCGGCGGCCTTGAATTGTGATTGCAGGAGGACGGCGATCCGCTGCCGAGTGGCACTCACCGAGGGGACCATCACGCTGAAGCGCAGCACTCGGCCGTTGCGGTGGCGCAAGCCATCCTTTGAATCGCGCAACCAGCCCAGTGAATCGAGTACCTGCCCTGCTCTCGCCGAATCGAATGCGATCTCGCGCATCGTGGAATCGACGCCGTCGGTGGCCCGTGTGAACGGACCGAGGGCCACGCGACCGAGCGAGTCGAGCGCGTTGGCGATGACCGACGCGCGATCGATGCTCCGCGTGAGCGCCACTCGCAGGGCGTGATCGGCGAAGAGATGCGGCGTGCCCGCGACCGCACGCGTGTAGTTGAACAGCATGTAGCCGTAGTCGAGCGAACCGTATTCCACGGTGCGCACACGCGACGATTTGCGCGCCTGCGTGAATGCATCGCCGCGCACGAACTCGAGCACATCGGCCTGTCCGGCGAGCACACTCAGGCTCGCCGCGGTCGGATCCGCCGCGACGATCCACACGACGCGCGCCGCCGACGGCGCGCCACGATAGTTCGCGGTATCCGCCTCGATCACGAGGTTGTGCTGGCGCTGCCACTGCGCGAAGCGATACCGGCCGGAACCCACCGGATGATCGGCGAATGACGACCGCAGCAGCGAATCGCGCGGAACCGCGCCGAGCAGGTGCTCGGGCATGATCGCGAGATTGTACGCAACCTGGAAGAACTGTTCCGGTGAGCGCGCATGCCACCACACGACCGCCGTGAGCGAATCGCGCACGCTCACCGAATCGATCCCGACGAAATTGCCGGCGTGTATCGACGCGACCTTCGGATCGGTGAACAGGGCGAACGAGAAACGCACGTCGCTCGCGCGCACCGGTGCCCCATCGTGCCATCGGGCGCGCGGATCGATCGAGAAGGCGATCGACAGCGAGTCAGCGGCCCACTGCCAGCGCGTCGCCAGTTGCGGACCGAATCCGCCATCACCGCTCGTCGAGATCGGCGTCTTCGCTTCGGCGAGGAAGTCGAAGAGCATGTCGACCGCCTGCTTGCCTTGCGTGGTGCTGACCAGCGGCGGAATGAGCGCGTCGGCATCGGCGGCGGCCGAAATCGTGATGACGCTGGCCCGGGCGGACTCCTGTCCGGCGTCCGATCGTGCGCAGGCGGCGATAGTCAGACAGGAGACAAGCGCTGCGGAGAGCCGGGTGTACGTTGAGGGTCGCATGACCAGGTATTTCGGTGGGTGGGCGCGCGAGGTCGAGCGGGTGCCAGCGGGGTGGGTCGCTGGTGTATCGCACGCCTATAACGACTGGATATTCCAGTCAGTCACCAAACCGAGATGGTCACGTCGATCGTTTCGGCCGTGACGACAATCTCAGGGCGCCTGAGCGGCGGCCCTGGCAGGACTCTCCCACGATTCGAGGCCGAGCAGCCGCTCGCCCAGCGGCGTGAGCACCGCCGTGTCGTAACGCGTCTGTTCCCAGTTGCGCGGATCGCCGGGAAAGGCGTGGCCTTCCGGCGCGCGACGATCGCGCCATGACGCAATGCGCCACTCGCGCAGTGCCGAGTTCTCCTCCTGCGCCGGCGACATCGAGATGTACTGCGCCATCCGGACCTTGTCGACCGATCGATTCGGGCGGATGCCGTGTGGCTCCGAGCTGTTGAAGATCAGCAGGTCGCCCGCCTCCATCGTCACCTTCACGATGTCGAAACCGGTCACGTCCGGCTTGAAGCGATCACGATCCGCCGGCTGCGTGAGCTTCCATGTGTCATAGGTGCGGAAGAGTTCCGGAATACACTGGAAGCCGCCCATGTTCTCATCCGTCTGGTCAGCGAGTGCAAGTACACCCTGCACGTTCTGTGGCCTGGTTTCCGGGTCGTAATCCCAGTGGATGAAGCCCTTGAACTCGAAGTCCGGACGCACCGGCAGGTTGAGGTTCGCGCGATCGATTGTCACCCACAGCTTCTCCGTGCCCCAGATGTCGACGAACGCATCGTACAGGCGCGGCGCGGAGCGATTGTCCCACTCGAACTGATGATTGTAGAGCTCCACCATCCCGCTGTTGGTGAGCTCCTTCATCTTCATCTCGGCGCGCGGGGGGGCATACCAGGTCGACGGGTCGGCCGGATCCTTCTCCTCGAATTCCCAGAGCAGCGACGCAAGGCGCTCGACCTGCTCGCGCGGCACGACGTTCTTCACGACGACATAGCCGTTGTGCTTCCAGAACGCCCAGTCGTCGGCGGACAGCACACGCAGCGTCGACGGGTCGCCATGCTCCCGCAGCCGGATCGTGCTGCTGGCAGCCATCGACGGATTGCCGGGGATGTCGGTGTGCGCGTTGTCGGGAATCATCGTCACTGGTGCGGCGGCCTGGAGCGGCATGACGTCCTCATGGGATGCGGGAACGGAGTGTTCGAATGAAGAGGAGGTGGGTGTCGACGCATCGTCGTGAGACGACGGAAGTCGCCGGTATTTGCGCCAATATCGTTTCAAGGCGCCATTGCGCCGTCACCAGGCATTCAGCTCCACGACCAGCTGCTTGTCGAAGTCCAGCGTTTCGATTCCGTGTGACATCAGGAATCGACCTCTGTTGTGATGATTACCACCTGCGAAGTGCGTGAACTCATGCGCCATCACACCGATGAACGAGTCGAAGTTCAGGTCATCGAAAATTCCGTGGGTCGGACCATCGTCGAGCACGCACACCTTGTGCGATGGTGAATACGTGCCTGCTGCCTCGGAGCCGGAGTTGGCGCCCTTGTACTTGCCGACCAGAAAACAGGTCAGGGCAGCGTCCTTGTGCTTGTGAGGGATGAGCGACTGCTCGAATTCCTCGAATGTCATCGGTTGACTTGCCGTGGTCCGGAGCGTCACCCATGCGGCATCGATCGACTTGAAGTAGACGTTCGCCTGTGCTCCGAATATCCAGTTCAGCTTGTTCATCCAGGTCGACGTCGACTCGGTCGTCAACGTGGTCGCCGGAACAAGTGCGCCGGCCGGCATCGTGTGCTTCAGGAACTTGAACGAAACCGTGTATTCCTTTCGTCGGAGAATGGCAACGTCCAATTTCAGTGAAACCGTGCCACTCTTCGCAGTCAGGACCGGAATGCCGGACCCGTTGGCCCAGACCTGCAGCAACTTTCCCCGGGCCGACTTGTTCACGCTGTTGTGCATCACCGTCCGCAATTGCAGGAGACGGTCGATGCTGCCTGGACTGCCCTCGCGTGCCCTCAGATATTCCGTCGCGATCCGCTCCACCTGATCGGCTTTCACGTCGTGCACTTTCAGGCGGCGGTCATGCATGATCTGGAAGCCCGCCGAATCGCGCAGGTAAACGAGATTGAATCCCCCCTGCGGAACGATCATGAAGTTCTGGTCGGCGAATACGCCGGACTTCTGGAGCATCTGAACGAACCGTGCCATATTTGAGCTCCTGCTGCACGAATGCGACGTGGGCGAGGATCGTGTGCTCGAGAGGAAATCGCAGCTCAGCGTATTCCGCCCCGACCCTTCGGACCCGGTCATCGATGCGCGAAACGACTGACCGTGGGCGCCCATCGAGAATGGAGCCGCATCCACGCGACCGAGATATCCTGCAACCCTGCTTCCCGACGCACAAGATCGCTCGGCAGCGTGCGCGTGATCGCAGTGCAACATGACCGGCACTCCCGCGTCGTCCGCATCGGATTGCCGGCCCACGCGGGAACGTCGCCGATGGAAATCCCGCAACGACCCGGACTGATTCTTGCCCGATGAGCTGACATGACGAATTTGGATCATTCCGCCACGCCGGTCTTCGACATCGGAATCGTCGGCGGCGGACCCGCCGGCCTCACCGCGGCGATCTGGAGCGCCCGGTACGGTCGGAGCGTTGTCCTGGTCGATAGCGGTGATCCGCGCAACTGGGAAACCCGCAGCATCAACGGGTACCTCGGCATGCGCGGCGTGCGGCCTGTCGAATTGCGCGGCGACGGTCGCACGGAGCTTCGCTCGTACGGCGTGACGCTGATCGATGCCGCGGTCAGTCGCGTTGCATCCGTCGGAGTTGCACCAGTGCGCGACGACCATGACGGCCTGTTCGCGTTCGACATCGACGGACATCCGGCCGTCCATGTACGCCGCGTGCTTGTCGCGATCGGAATGCGTGACGTGTGGCCCGACATTCCGGGGCTCAGTCAGGTCTACGGTGCCAACGCGCACGTGTGTCCCGATTGCGACGGCTACGACGCACGAGGCAAACGTGTGGCCGTCATCGGGAATGGTCGCCGAGCGGTCGCGATGGCGCTTGCGCTGACAACCTGGACGTCGGACATCGTCATCGCCACGAACGGAAGCGCCCCGGACTTCGACGATGACGAACTGCAGCGAAAGCTCGATGGCTGCGGTATCGGCGTGCGCACGGAGCCAATCGTCCGGCTCGAGCACGCAGGAACCGAAATCACGGGCCTCATTCTCGCGACAGGCGACGCGCTCGAGATCGACAAACTGTTCTTCACGATCGCACAGCGTCCCGCGGACGACCTCGGCGTGCAGCTCGGTTGTGCGCGTGACACGCACGGGCACATCACGGTCACCGAACATTTCGCGACGTCCGTCAGCGGCGTGTTCGCCGCTGGCGACATCACGCCGGGGCCGCAGTTGGCCATCAGGGCTGCGGCCGCCGGCGCCGTTGCCGCGATGGCCATGCATCGATCGCTGGTGCCGGAACAGCGCAGGCTGTCAGACTGACAGAGTCGGCTCGTCGACGATTTGCAGAAGCATCACCGTCTCTGCAGCGCGCGTCACCTATCCGTGTGTACCTCCACTGCCACCGCCGGACCCTTGTGACGAACCCGTCCCGCCGGAGCTTTTCGACCCTGTCGAGCCGTACATCTTCTTTTCCTTGCCGGCGTTCTTCGTCTTCCCTTCGCCGTCGGCGGCCTGACCCTTCCTGAGCGCCTCGCCGGTCATGCCCTGCTTTTCGGACGCGTGCCCCTTGCCACTCTTGTTTCCGTCGTTTGCGCGAGCCATCAGCGTAACCTCCTGCGAGATGAGACCGAGCGTCGAACACGGTGCGCCCATGAAAGCATGGGCGGCGTGTCGACGATTCAATGACTCGCAGGTTGAGTGCCGCAGGAGCGAACGCGGCGATTGCCGGACACTCACGACCGTCCTGGCGGCATCATGCACCCCCGAAGAAACACGGCCGCCTGCGGCGCATCAGCGGCGGTGAGACCGTGCGTAATGACCGGCACCCGCACTCCAGCATTCGCCAGCGCGCTGAAGTATTCAACGAAGTCGACGTCACCGTGTCCGGGTGCCGCGATCGTGCCGTCGATCCGCCGATCCTTGGCATGAACGAGGATCACGCGATCGGCGAGCAGATCGACGGCCCGAGCGATCACTGCGTGTCGCTCCAGCGCGGGATACCGAAGCGCGTCGCCGATCAAGTTCGCCGCATCGATGATAATGCCCACGCGAGCGCTGCCCGATTCATCGAGAAGGCGACGCGCAACCGCGGATGAACTGACGACATTCGACGGCTCAGGCTCCACGCCCAGCAGTACATCATGCTGCTCCGCCACCGCGATCGCCCGCGCGAGGCTGTCAAGCAGATCTCGCCATGACTCTGCGTTCGCATTGTCGCGATGCGGAGCCCATTGATCTGCGGCGTTCCGGCTGCCGCTGCAGAGTGTGAGCATCGGAATGCCGAGCACGTGCGCTGTCTCGGCTAACACGCTGAGCGACTCGTGACCGGTCGCGCGGACCGACGCGTCGGGATGGATCATGTTGTACGTCGCCGAGAGCGCCGCGATGCCGACACCGGTGTCGCGCGTCGCGCTGCGAATCGCGGACACGACGTCGGGCGCGATGACTGGCGGTAGCGACGGCAGCCCCGAACACGCCATGTTGTACTGCACCGTTTCGTAGCCTGCGCCGCGCGCCTGTGTCAGCACGTCCATCGGTGTCGAACCGACGAATGTCTTCGCGAAAATGCCGAGCGATGGCGGCGCGATCGCAGCGGCATGTGTCACACCGCGCCCGTCGCGGCGGCGACTCGAACCCGTTCGCCTGACTCGACCGATCGGACGATGGCCACCATGGTTCGCACCGCCGCGATCCCGTCGTCGATGCCAGCGGCGCCTGTCGTCGTCACATCCTGACCGGTCAGGAGTGCCTCCGCGAACGCTTCGACCTGTCGCCGATAGAAATGGGCATCCGCGCCGAGTGGACGTGTGTATGTGGCGGTCGCTTCATGGAAGATCTCGACATCGGAACTCTTGAACAGCCATGGATTGTACGTTTTCGCGAGCACACTGCCGTGTTCACCATGGATCTGCACGCCCTCGTGCCAATCCATGCGTACCGAGACCGTCAGCTCGAGGTGCCCGATGGCGCCGTTGGCGAACTCCGTCGCGATGAACCAGCAGTACGCGCCGTAACGCTGCGTGCGTGTGGCGTGCACACTCACGATCTCGCCGCAGAGAAAGCGCGCCGTGTCGACGAGGTGACTGCCGTGCGCGAGCATGTAGTAGCGCGGCAGGTCGACCCTGGGGTCACGGACGGGCTTTCGTGCGCTGGTGCTCCGCACGAGCCGCGGTTGCACCGCGTCGGTCACCGCGTACCGATGGGTGGAGTCGCAGTACCAGCCCTTGAAGGCGAGCATGTCGCCCATCTCGCGCCGGACGAAATGTCGCGCCGCCTGCAGTCCGGGATCGAAGCGCTTCATGTGACCGACCATCACCTGCCGGTCGTGCGTCATCGCTTCGGTCCGCAGCATGTCGACTTCTTCGATGGACACGCCGACCGGTTTCTCGCAGAGCACGTGTTTGCCGGCGCGCACGGCCTGCATCGCCGCCGGGACATGGAACTCGTCGGACGTGGCGATGATCACGGCATCGACGACGGGATCGGACAACATCTCGTCATAGGTCGTGTAGGCCTTCGTCGCACCGTGCGTGATGGCCATGCGCGCCAGCAGATCATCGGCGACGTCGCAGATGGCGTAGAGCGTCGCGTTGCGCGCCTTGGTACAACTCTCGAAGTGCGCGGCCTGCGCGATCGGGCCACAGCCCAGCACACCGATGTTCAGGCGATCACTGCGTTTCTGGTCGGCACTCACGTGGGGATCCGGGTGGGCGGTCGATGCAGTGTATCGATGTGTCAGTCGGCTCGCACGGAATGGTCCTTTGGCGGCCGGTGTCAAAGCTGCGGCCGCAGACGAGCAGCAGTTCATCATCGAGGCGACGATGCCCGGTGGAGCGACGACGGTGGCGATCGTCGCTCGCGGTGAAACGAGTCCTCAGCTTTCTTGCGCCGCTGCCGCGGGTCGTGGTGTCGATGTCGTCGGTCGCGCAGACGGCCGTCGCTCGTGGGATGTTACTGCTCTCGGCGTTCGGAGCAGCGCGAAAGAGACGCCGAGTCGTCACGGCACCGGGATCGTGCGTACGCTGGAACATCCGACTAGCGTCAGGTCGGCCGGGAACCTGCGTCGTCGCACGGCACTAAGGTTGCAGCGCCACGACGAACCACTCCATCCCAACCACTTCATGCCCCGACACGACCTCGCCGCTCGCTTCCGCGCACTGCATGCCGCCGACGCCGACCCGATCCTCGTCCTGCCGAACGCGTGGGACGCCATGAGTGCGCGCCTCATCGAGGTTGCCGGGGCGCAGGCCATCGCCACCACCAGCGCCGGCATCTCCTGGGCGCTCGGCCGCCCTGATGGCCAGGGCCTGTCGCGCGACGCGATGGCCGCTGCCGTTCGCGTGATCGTCGACGCGGTACAGGTTCCTGTGAGCGCCGACGTCGAAAGTGGGTACGGTTCCGGCACGCCCGACGACGTGGCCGAGACGGTGCGGGCCGTGATCGATGCCGGCGCCGTCGGCCTGAATCTCGAGGATGCACCGGGCGTGAATGGCGCTCTCGTGCTCGATGCCGAAGTCCAGGCCGCGCGCATCGCGGCGGGCCGGGCGGCGGCGCATTCTGCCGGCGTCGATCTGTTCATCAACGCGCGCACCGACATCTACCTGAAGAAAGTCGGCGACGAAGCGACGCGATTCGATGAAACCGTGCGCCGTGCCAAGCTGTATCTCGCCGCTGGCGCAGACGGCATCTTCGTGCCAGGCGTGTCGGATGCGCCGACGATCCAGAAACTCGCCGCGGCCGTCGGTGCACCACTCAATGTGATCGGCGGACCTGGCGTGCCAAGTGTGCCGGAGCTGCGCACGCTCGGCGTGGCGCGTGTGAGTGTCGGACCGGGGCTGGCACGCTCGGTGATGGCGCACATACGGAATGCAGCAGCGGAAGTACTTGGCCCGGGCACGTACGCGTCCCTGACGGCGCAGGTGCCGTCACCCGAAGCGAATGCATTGTTCACCCCGCGCAATCTGTCGACATGACCGGAGGGTGACGCAGAGCGATGGTCTTGCACATGCAGCGTCGAGTGCATGGCTCGTGTCGATCGACACGACGGACAGACATGTGCACCGCGAACGAATCGTGTCAGACTTTCCTGCAGGAAACGACGAAGCGCGCCACGTCGGCATCGACATGGCGCGCTTCGTCATCCGGCAGTCGATCAGGCGGCGCGACGGCGACGCGCGATCACACCGAGTCCAACGAGACCAGAGAGCATCAGTGCCCACGTCCCCGGTTCCGGCACCGGCGTCAGTGCCAGACCCTGGATGCCATTCGCTGCACCGATCGCACCGACCAGTGTCGCCGCTCCGGTTCCGAGATTCACAGCGTACAGGTTGCTGGACAGGCCACCGGCGATGATGGTCGTGAAGAAGGCGGTGTTGACGCCACCGACCGTGATGATGTCGAAGCCGGTCACGGTGCCGAACGCGCCGATGCCGAGGTTACCGACCGTCGCGATCGAACCACCGTTCGGTGTGCTGATCTGAATCAGCGCGCCGAGGGTCGGATCGATGCCGTAGAGCGTCGTGCCGGTGGCCGGATCCGTATCGGAATTCGTGTAGGCCACGGCCGTGAATGACGGCACCTTGCCGAAGTTCACGTCACCCATCGCGAACGTGTACGCACCATCCACCGTGGTCGACCCATCGAGCGGATTGAGACGGAAGTTCGTGCCTGACGGTCCGACGAGCCGGATACGGTCGACAGTCGGATTGAAGTCGAAGCCGACGTTGCCCGGCGTGTTGCCGACGTCGAACGCAAGTGTGGCCACACCCGTCGCGACGTTCACCGTGTAGAGCTTGTCGCCGTCGTAGCCGTAGAGCTGATTCGTCGCCGGACGGAAGTCGATGCCGGTGAGCGCCACGCCAGTCGCGCCGAGCGTGGTCACGGCACCCGGAGCGCCGGAGCCGAAGCGCACGAGCTGCTGTGCACCCTGCGCATTGGTGGTCAGGCCGTACGCGACGTATTGGGCCTGCAAGGTGGTGGCGGTGCTGGCAAGCAGCAGGCCGACGGCGGGGAGAAATCTGCGAATCTTGTGGTGCATTGATCGACTCCGGCGGATGTGATATCGGCGACTATCGGCGATCTCGCGTCCGTGTGACCTCGACGCGGGGTGGCGCGTCATGATCCATGGCCCGAGGCACCGGCGTCGCCAGGGAACTCCGCGTGAGTACGACGCCTGCCGCTGATTCGGATTTCCCGGATTCATCTGGCGAACTCTTCCATTGGCTGCCAGCGTCTCGCTCAGCCTCCCGCCATCGCCCCCACGATCAGCAGCGGCTCCGTGCCGGCCACCACGGTCGCCGGCAACGGATCGTCCACCGGGGCGTGCGAGAGATCACGCTCGCACGCGAAGAACCGGATGAACGGACGTCGTTTCCGGGTGTCGTGGTCGCGGATCGTGCCCCGCAGCATCGGATGCTGCGCTTCGATCGCATCGACCACCGTGCCCAGCGTCACATCGCCGCGCACGTCGACCGCGATCTCGCCGCCCACCCGTGCCAGGGCGCGGAGCGGCGAGGGCAACACGACCCGGATCATGGCAGCGTCTGCACTTCCACCGACAACACTGCGGGCAGGTCGTGCACGATCGCCTGCCAATTGTCGCCAGCGTCATTGGAGCAATACACCTGCCCACCCGTGGTTCCGAAGTAGACGCCGCACGCGTCGAGCTGGTCCACCGCCATCGCGTCACGCAACACGTTCACGTAGCAATCCTGCTGCGGCAGACCCTTCGTCAGCGCTTCCCATTCGTTGCCGCCGCTGCGACTGCGATACACGCGCAGCTTGCCTTCCGGCGGAAAGTGATGCGCGTCACTCGTGATCGGCACGACGTAGATCGTCTCCGGCTCATGTGCGTGCACTTCGATCGGGAAGCCGAAGTCGGTCGGCAGGTTGCCGCTCACTTCGCGCCATTGCTCGCCGGCGTTGTCGCTGCGCATCACATCCCAGTGCTTCTGCATGAACAACCGCTCCGGATGGGCCGGATGCATCGCGATGTGATGGACGCAGTGTCCGACTTCCGCATCCTCATCGGGAATGCCGCCCGACCGCAGTCCCTTGTTGATCGGCGTCCAGGTGCTGCCGCCATCATCGGTGCGGAATGCTCCCGCCGCCGAAATGGCGATGTACATGCGCTTCTCGTTCGTCGGATCGAGCATGATGGTGTGCAGGCACAACCCGCCGGCACCCGGCTGCCACTGCGCTCCGGTGCCGTGCAGCCGGAGCCCTGACAACTCGGCCCAGCTCGCGCCCCCGTCCATGGACTTGAAGAGGGCCGCGTCCTCCGCGCCGGCGAAGACGACATCGCGTTCGGTCAATGAGGGTTCGAGATGCCAGACGCGCTTGAACTCCCACGGGTGCGGCGTGCCGTCGTACCACATGTGCGTGCCGGGAATCCCGTCGTACGCAAAGCGATTGTCGACCGGCGCCCACGAGCCGCCGCCATCATCGGAGCGCTGGATGATCTGTCCGAACCATCCACTCGACTGTGACGCGTAGATGCGATCGGGATCGACCGGCGACCCCTTGATGTGATACATCTCCCAGCCGGGAAAGTGCGGACCGTCCACGTTCCATGATGTGCGGACACCGTCAGATGTGAGGATGAACGCACCCTTCCGTGTACCGACCAAAACACGAACGCGACTCATGTGAGTTTCCTGAAACGGGGTGAGCGCAAACATAGGAGCGGTGCGCGAGCGCGCCACGATTGCCAACTGGAAGCCATGTGACCAGAGTTTGACTCCAAGTCTTTCCGGAAATCATCGTGACACCTGCGACACTGCGCCCAACCACGCTCACGGCGGACCTGCCACTGCTCACGCCCGACGAGCGCCACCGCTACGGCCGGCACCTGAGCCTGCCCGGCGTCGGCGTCGACGGCCAGCGCCGGCTCAAGGCCGCCCGGGTCCTGATCGTGGGCGCCGGGGGGCTCGGATCACCCACGGCGCTCTATCTCGCCGCCGCTGGCGTGGGCACGCTTGGCCTGGTGGACGGCGATACGGTCGACATCACGAACCTGCAGCGCCAGATCCTTCACGGCACGCGTGACGTGGGCCGCTCCAAGCTCGACTCGGCACGCGACCGATTGCACGACCTCAATCCGCACGTGCGCGTCGAGGCACACACCGAGTGGCTGACGTCCGCCAACGCCCTCGACATCGTCCGCGCCTACGACATCGTGATCGATGGCACCGACAACTTCGCGACGCGGTACCTCGTGAATGACGCCTGTGTGCTGCTCGGCAAACCGAACGTGCATGGGTCCGTGTTCCGTTTCGACGGACAGGCGTCGGTGTTCGCGACCGCGGATGGCCCCTGTTATCGCTGCCTGTTCCCGGTGCCACCGCCACCCGGGATGGTGCAGAACTGTGCCGAAGGCGGGGTGCTGGGTGTCCTTCCGGGCATGATCGGCACCATCCAGGCGATCGAGACGATCAAGCTGATTCTTGGATTGGGTGAAACGCTCGCCGGGCGATTGATGATGATCGATGCGCTCACGATGCAGACACGCACGGTGCACATCGATCGCGATCCGGCATGTCCGGCCTGCGGAACACACACGATCACCCAGCTCATCGACTACGACGAGTTCTGCGGGACGCCGGCGTTGTCGGCGATGACCGCGCACCCCGTGGTGGAGATCACGCCCGAAGAACTGGCCGCGCGACTGTCTCGCCGCGACGACTTCGAGCTGATCGATGTGCGTGAGCCGAATGAAACGGCAGTCGACGGCATCGCGGGCGCGCGACTCATTCCGCTCGGCACGATCCCCACTGCGATCCCGACGCTCGATCGCACACGCGCCATCGTCGTGTACTGCCGCAGCGGCAAACGCAGCGCCGACGCCGTACGCCAGCTGCAGGCGGCAGGCTTCGATCGCGTCACCAGCCTGGCCGGCGGCATGCTCCGCTGGTCAGAACGTACACAAACTTGAGTGTGAGAGCGTCGGCGAAATCTTCAACTTTTCACGCGGGGCCCGCGGGGAACGCGGGGGAGGACAACGGGGAAATGTTCTGGTACAGCGTCTCGCGAGCGCATTTCCAACAGCACTTGTTCTTCCCCGCGTTCGTCGCGGGCCCCGCGTGAAAAGTTTTCGGTTGCCGCTGTAGAAGCACGTGGTGGATGTAGA
>JACMLX010000016.1 GCA_014379355.1 Gemmatimonadaceae bacterium | reverse complement strand
CGCGCAGGATGCACTCCACGGCGCCCGGGCCGTCGCCCGGCCGCTGCTCGGCAGGCGGCGCCGTGAACACCGAATCTCCCGACACGAGATACATCCCGTCGCAGGCCAGCGTTTTCGGTGGCACCACGCCGCCTCGCACCTGCACCGACACCGTCAGGTCGCGCACCTGCGTTGAATCGCCGACCGTGGGCATGAAATCGCGCCAGGCATACACGGAGGCCTGCACCGGCATATCGAGCGAGGCTTCGGTCGCAACGGCGCGCAACGTCGCCGGTGTCATCGCGGCCAGCGGGCGCACGACCGCCTCACCCGTGCCTGATCGACTGCATCCCATCGACGTCGCGCACATCACGATTGACAGCAGCCGCCAGCTAGCGACCGACCAGCGACTCACGTCGGCTCGGTACTGATTGCCCCACCTGCATCGGTCCAGCCTCGCCATCCGCCCGCCATTGAGACAACGTTCGTGTATCCCATCCGCTGCAGCACATCGGCCGCGAGCGCGGAGCGGTATCCGCCGCCGCAGTAGAGCACGATCGGCGCATGCACATCCGGCACCGTCCGCTCGATGTCACGCTCGATGATGCCCTTGCCCAGGTGTGCGGCGCCGGCGACGTGCCCTGCGAGCCACTCGTTGTCTTCACGCACATCGAACACGCGTGCTGTTCCCGTGCGAAGGATCTCCTGCACGTCGACCGGTGAGACCTCACGCACGCGAGCGCGCACGGTGTCGACGAGTTCGAGAAAACGTGGCGTATGATCCATGCGACACCGCGGCTGAGTGGAGCCGCAGTGTAGCGCGTCAGGGACGCAGCGTCCACCGGCGCAGCACGATCAGCGCCGTCGTGCGTGGTTATATCGCACGCGCGGCGCCGGTGCCTGCTGCCGCGTGTCGAGCGCATCGAACAATCCCCACACCGTCGCGACCAGCATCACCAGGAATCCGAAGCCATGCGCCAGCTGCGCGTACTGTCCGGCGTGGCTCAGCACGCCCCATTCGCTGAAGAGGATGTTCCAGTCGTGATCACCACCACCGACGAGCGGCAGTGACATCGGCTGTGCGTCCGCCATGTAGGTGCTGATGTTGACGAAGTTCTGGCCGACCCACCAGATGCCGACGCTGGCCGCATGTTCGTCGCGCTGCATCGTGAAGTAGGCGGCGAACGCGAGCGGCAGCAGCAGTTGCAGCAACGTGCCACCGAGCAGTTGCAGCGTGTCGCCGAAGGCGGCGAACGCGAGGTGCCCGGTCTCGTGGACCGGGAGGTTGATGTTGTCGATGAACGACCACGACACCGGTGCCGCCAGAATGGCGACGCCGTACACGGCCAACGTGATCGTCAGACCGACCCGGAATTGACGCATGGCTCCCCCTGATTTTCGACCTGCCCCATGGAAGTGACGAACGAGGAGTCCAGTGGTGACACTGGCTCCCGCAGCACTCCGACCCAAGGCTCAGGCCGCTGCAATTGGCGGGCCAGCGAGCTCGTCTGAAAAGGGAACCATCCGCGCCCGGAATTGCGTTTCTCAGGGTCTATTGACGGATCGCCAACTCGACTATACGGTTATGCCGCTGTGCTCCGCGTCGAGTTGACGCGGGCTGGGTTCGGTCCACGGGTCCGCCAGCGCGGACCCGTTGTCGTATCCAGCGCTCTTTCGTGGGAGCTGTGTCTGTCCACGAGTCCCGTTGTCGGCCAGTGCCGGGTTGCCGGACTCCGACGCGATCAACCCACAGGAGTCTGTAGCAATGCGTACGACCGGCACCGTGAAGTGGTTCAATGACGCCAAGGGTTTTGGTTTCATTACCCCGGCCTCAGGCGGAAAGGACTGCTTCGTCCACCACTCTGCCATCCAGATGAAGGGTTTCAAGACTCTGGCGGAAGGCGAGCAGGTTGAGTTCGACATCGTCGAGGGCGCGAAGGGCCCGGCGGCTGAGAACGTCACGAAGGCTTCGCGCTAAGCGACGCTGTCGACCTCTTCGGAGGTCGTCACACGAAGGGCTGGTTCGCTGCTGCGAATCAGCCCTTCGCGCTTTTCGTGACCCGGCACTGCGTGACCGGACTCGTTAGGTTTCCAATATTCGAGCGGCTCCCCTCCCCTGGGTCGGCCGTCTTTCGGTTTCCGTCTGACAAGGGTGTATGGCCAAGGAAGAAGCACTGCAACTCGAAGGAACCGTCAGTGAAGTCCTGCCGAGCGCGATGTTTCGCGTCTCTCTCGACAATGGGCACACCGTACTGGCCACGATCGGCGGCAACCTGCGCCGCTTCCGCATCCGCGTTCTTGCAGGCGATCGTGTGACCCTCGAAGTCTCGCCGTACGACCTCACGCGCGGCCGTATCGTATACCGCCACAAGAACTGACCCGTTCCGCGCGTGCCTGAGCCATTGTCACTGGCCATGCGCACGCCGGGCTCGCTTCAATTCCGGCTCGCGGTCCTGCTCTTCGGCGAGTACGCCGTGTGGGGCACGTGGTTCGTCTCCCTGAGCAGCTGGCTGGGCGCCACGCTCCATTTCAGCGGCACGCAGATCGGCATGATCTACGGCTCGCTCGCGGTCGCCGGACTGGTCACTCCACTGCTCGGCGGCGTGATCGCCGATCGCTTCGCACATACGGAACGCATGCTCGCGGTGCTGCACGGCGTCGGCGGTCTCCTGCTGCTCGTGGCGGCCCGACAGTCGCGCTTCACGACGCTCTATCTGGCGATCCTCGCGTACGCGTTCTGTTACCTGCCGACGCTGTCACTCGTGCCATCGCTCACGCTGCGTCATCTCGCGCGACCGAGCGTCGAGTTCCCGATCATGCGCGCGCTCGGCACCGCAGGCTGGATCGCCGGCGGGTTGCTCGTCGGCACGCTGGGGATCGAGCTGACGGCGACGCCTCTCCACATCGCGGGTGTGATGTCGCTGATCTTCGCCGCGTATTGTCTCACGCTGCCGGCGACGCCCCCGCTCTTTCGCGATGCGCCGCGCAGCTGGAGCACGCTGCTCGGCTTCGATGCAATCGCGCTGATGAAGGATCCACTCTTCGCGCTCTTCATCATCGTCAATGTCGCTCTCTGCATTCCAAACCAGTTCTACACCGCGTTCGGCGCGCTGTACCTGACCGATCTGCACGTGCCGCGACCGGCGACACTGCTGTCGCTCGGCCAAGTGACGGAGATCGGCGTGCTGCTCGTGCTGCCGCGCCTGACCTCCAGACTCGGCGCGCGAGGCGTGCTGCTCCTGGGTGCCGGCGCGTGGGTCATTCGCAGCGTCCTGTTCTCGCTCGCGACGGAATCCACGCTCGCCCTGATCTACGCCGGAATTCTCCTGCACGGCTTTGCTTACGGCTGCGCGTACATCGCGGGGCAGGTCATCGTGCACGAGCGCGCGCCGGCGCAGATCCGTTCGGCCGCACAAGGATTCTGGGCGGTGGCCACCATGGGTGTCGGCAATCTGCTCGGCACCTGGTCGGCCGGGCGCGCGGTGCAGTTCTACTCCACCTCATCCGACGTGCGGGATTGGAGTGGCATCTGGCTCGTGTCCGCCGTCATCTCGGCCGCAGCGCTGATCGGCGTGGCGATCAGTCGGCGCATCGATGAGAACGCACCGCTGCCTCGCTGACATCGGTGACGCGAACGAGTCGACCGTCAGACTCGCACCCCTCGTCACTGCACGACGCTCACCATCCGCGTGAAGTCGGGCATGGGGTCACCGAAGATGTAGTGATTGAACCAGGCAAGATTGTGCTGCATGACCGCGCGCTGCGATTTCGGCTTGGTGATGCCATGACCGAAGCCCTTGTACACGATCATCTCCACCGGCACGCCGCGATCCTCGAGTGCCTGCCGCAGCTGGTAGCCGTTCGCGATCGGCACCCGGCGATCGAGCTCTCCATGCTGGATCAGCGTCGGTGTCTTCGCGTTCTTCACGTAGTCCACCGGCGAGGTCTTCGCATAGATCGCCGGATCGGCGACAGGGTCCGCACCGAGGTAGTTGATCGTGAATGGCGTGATGTCGGTGTTGTAGTAGTACGTGCGCCAGTCGGAGATGCCGGCACCGACGGAAATCGCGGCGAATCGTGTGGAAGTCGTGGTGAGGAAGGCCGAGATGTAGCCACCCTGGCTCCAGCCCATCGACGCCACGCGCGCGGGATCGACGAAGCCTTTCGCGATCAGCGCGTCGACACCACTCACCACGTCCCACGCATCACCGACACCGAGATTGCGATAGTTCAATCCGCGAAAGCGTTCGCCGTAGCCGGCGCTCCCCCGGTAGTTCACCTTCAGCACCAGCGCGCCGCGATTCACCCACAGGTCCACCGGATACGTGCGCGCGTCTGGCAACACTGGACGGTCGACGCCAGTCGGGCCGCCATGAATGACGCAAAGCAGCGGGTATTTCCTCGATGGATCGAAGTCGCGCGGCTTGATCAGGATGCCTTCGATCTCTGCGCCATCACGACTCTTCCAGCGCACCACTTCGCGCGTCCCGAGCTTCCACTCGGTGATCTGCTCCGACTGGTGAGACAGCGTGCGTGGCGCGAACGACGCGACTTGTGCTACTGCAAGTTCGGGCAGCGCCGTCGGCGATGCCTGCACGAACGCCACGCGCTGTGCGTCGCGGGAGAGTGACCAGCCACTGCCTGCGAGGGGATCAGGGCCACTCACGCGCGTCACCGTGCCTTGCGCGACGTCGAGGCGGAAGAGGTGCGAGGCGGTGCGTTGCTGCGCCGAGAAGAGCACGCCGTCGCGAGACCAGGCCACGAACTGCGGCTGCTCGTCGAACGTGGCCGTGACGATGCGCGACGCACCACCATTCGCCGGGACGACGGCGAGGTGCGCGTTGTGGAAGTAGTCCACCGACTCAGTGTAGAGCAGCTGCGTGCCGTCCGGTGACCAGTGTGGATCGCCATCCGGACCGGCGCGCGTGACCACGGCACGCACCGAGTCGGTCGCAAGGTGCAGGACGTAGATGTCGGCGGTGCTGGCCGTCACCGGATCCGGCGTGCGCTGCGCGTCGAAGGCGATCGCCGCGCCGTCTGGCGACCACTCGAACGCACCCACGGACCACGCAGTGCCCTGCGTGCGGCGATCTCCCACCTGCGGCGTGACCATCGCGGAATCCACGTTCAGCACGAACAGCGCAAGGCGGGCATAGTCGCGTCGCACCACGTCGAAGCCGCCGTACGACGAGTCGCGCGCCTCGCGTGCGCGGTCCGGATGCGACGCGGTGTACGCCAGGCGCTGCCCATCGGGTGACCAGGCGTAGGACGCGACGCCGTCTTCGGCCTTCGTGAGCTGCAGCGGTTCGCCTCCCGACACGGCGAGCGCGAACACCTGCGGCTTTCCCTTGCCATCGCGAGTACCGACGAACGCGAGCCACTCACCATTGGGCGACCATCGCGGTTGGCTGACGCCGTCGTCGCGACGCGTGAGCTGATGCGCGACGCCGCTGTCCGCATCCTGCAGCCAGAGCTGTGCGACGAATCGATCGGCTTTCCAATCGGTGGACGTCATGAGGTACGCGACCTGCCGCCCATCCGGCGAGAGACGCGGTGTGCCGATGGCCCGAATGGACAGCAGGCTGTCGATGGCCGGCGAGCGCGTGCCGGATTGTGCGACGAGCGGCATGGCCAGCAGCGAAAGACCGAGTATGCGTCGCAGCATCAGTGGCTCCGGTGTGACAGGACGGACGAGGGCCGCGTGAACATTACGCGGCCACGGCGACGATAACTGCCTGCTCCTCGCGCAGCCACTGCCGCCAGCCTTGTATGGCCAGGCCGAGCAGCACGAGATAGAGCACCGTGGACACCCACAATTGCTGTCGCGGCAGCAGCCAGAATCCGTACAGCGCGTTCACCGCCACCCAGCAGAACCAGTGCTCGATCTTCTTGTGCGTCTGCAGGTACTGGCCGGAGACGCTGACGGCGGTGACGAGTGCATCCACCATCGACTGCTTTGCGCCGGTGAACGACATGCCCCATCCGAGGAGTGCCGCCATCGGCAGCGTCGCCACCACCCAGAGCACGCGCCCGCGCGCCGACAATCGCGTGATCGGCAGGTCGTCGTGATGTGTCGGTCCGGCTTTCAGCCACACCCACCAGCCGTACGCCTGCATCGGCAGGTAGTAGAGCACCTGCAGACCGGTGCTGGACCAGAGCTTCGACTGGTAGAACACGATGCCGTACAGTGTGACCGATGCCACACCCCACGCCCATGTCCAGATGTTGTTGCGCACCAGCAGCCAGACGTTGATCAGCGTCGCGACGGCGGCCGCCACCTCGAGCGGGGACAGTTCGTGCAGCGCGCGTTGCCAGTCGATCACGCGGTCCTGCAGTGCAGCACCAGCGACAACGGCGAACCGGTGGTCGGATGCACGGGTTCATCGATGCGCTCGACGCGCAGCCCGGCGACGGCGATTTCCTCGAGCCACGAGGCGAGTGTCCGATAGTACCACGGCATCGGCGATGGAAACGGAACCGCGAATGCGTCGAATGACTCCGTGCGCCACGCACTGCGATACGGCGCATCACCCTTCGCCGTCCACGGATGCACCGTCTGGATGAGCAGTCGGCCGTTCGCGTCGAGTCGGCTGCGCAGCGCACGCAGCAGCGGATGCAGCGGATCACTGAGCAGCGAAAAATTGCAGACGATGCCGTGCCACGGGCCCGCGACCACGTTCGCATCGCGCTCGAGGTCCTCGTATGTCGCCACGGCAAAGGCGCCGCCGCCACGCTCCTGCGCGCGTGTGATGAGGGGTGCGCTGACGTCGACACCCGTGGCAGGCACGCCGCGCAGTCCGAGCTCGCGAACCAGCCATCCTTCACCACAGCCGACGTCGAGCACCGGTCCTGCGCCCAGCGTCAGGCACGCCATCACGATCGCAGCATCCGTCCCGTCCCTGCGGCTCGGGATGAGCTGATCGCGCACGACCTGTGTCCAGGCCTCGGCGTTCTCGGTCCAGCTGTCCACGAGCTTGCGATCACTTTCCTCAGCAGGGTTCACGATGCCTCTCCGAGATTCCGGGGAATGCGGTCCTGCGGCGGATCGATGCGCACCGACGACGTTGCGACGAAGATCTCCCGCAGGAACGACACGAGGCCGCCGATCAGCGCGAGGATCGCGAGCACGAACAAGCCCGCAATCCATCGCGACGCACTGACATCGATCATCGCGGCCACGAACAGCGTCATGATCACGATGCAGATCAGCAGCGCGCAGCTGGTGCACAGCGTGATCGCGACATTGATCAGGCGTGATCGCTTCGACAGCGTCGCCATGCGATCACGCACGACGTGACGCTCGTTGCCGATCGGCAGGTCATGATAGTCCTTCTCGAGCTGGCGAGCGCGATCGATCACGCGTGCGAGGCGGTTCGTGAGCACGTTCAGCATCGCCGCGACACCGGTCAGCAGGAACACCGGGGCCACCGCCTGCTGGATCACATGTGCGATGTCGAGCGTCGGCGACGGAAACTGGGGCATGCCGGTATGCTACTCGTTTCGGGAGCGGCTGGCACGGCGCGCAGGCGCGGTTGCGCTCGCGTTCCGACTCCGGACATCGAGCGATGCCGCCTCGCCTTTCGTCAGGCGTCGCCAGGACCCTTTCGCGAGCTCGCCAAGCAGCAGCGGACCGATCGCGACGCGCACGAGGCGCAGCACCGCCACATCGAGCACCTCGAGCATCCGTCGGATCTGCCGATTGCGACCCTCGTCCAGCTCGACCACGAGCCAGCCATTGCGCTCACCGGTGCGCAGCACGTCCACACGCGTGGCGCCGAGCACCTCGCCCCCGTCGTCCATCACTCCACGTCGCAATGCGGACAGCATCACGCCGTCGGGGACACGATCGATCTGCACATGGTACGTCTTGCGCACGTGGAATTCCGGTGCCGTGACCGCGTTGGCCCACTGGGTGTCGTTGGTGAACAACAGCAGGCCTTCGCTCGCCTGATCGAGGCGGCCGACCGGACCGAGGAATGGCAGCGTCGGATCATCGAGGCAGCTGTAGACCGTGTCGCGCCCCTGTGGATCACTGCGCGTCGTGACCAGTCCGCGAGGCTTGTTGAGCATCACGTAGGTGCGGTCCATCGGCGCCGCAATCGCGCCGTCGAGCACGATCGCGTCCGTTTCCGGCACCACTCGGCGACTGCTGTCGGTGACGCGCCGTCCATTCACGCGCACGCGACCGTCGCGCACGGCCTCTTCCGCCTGTGAGCGCGAGCAGAGACCGAGCTTCGACAGCGCACGCGCCAGCGACACCGTGCCGCGTGCGGCGGGCGGGAGTGCGGCGCGAGTGGCGGCGGGCGGACGTGAGCGACGAGCGGGCATGTCACGGGAAAGATGCGCCACGCGTTAGCAGCGCGATGACAAACTGCCGGCAGCGAACGCAACCGGCTGCGCGTAACATATCGTGCCCTCCCATCTGACTCGCTTTCTGCTCGTCGCCGGACTCGCTGCCGTGGTCGCGCAGCGCGCTGTGGCTCAGCCGCTGTCCCCGGGTCGTCCGACGGTTTCCGTGACGCCGGCCGCAGACGGTGGCGATGGGAAGATCGACGTCGAACTCGCGCCGCGACCGACCGTCGAGGCGTTCCGGACGACGCACCGCCCGACTATCGACGGCCACATCGACGAGGCCGAGTGGGCGATGGCGCCGCCGATCACGAACTTCGTGCAGCAGCTGCCACGGACGGGTTATCCCGCACGATTCCAGACGCTCGTGCGTGTGCTGTATGATGCGGATCATCTCTATATCGCGGCGACCTTGTTCGATCCCGATCCCAGGAAGGCGATCGTCTCGGGCAAGGAGCGTGACTTCGTGTCCGGTGCGAGTGATCTGTTCGGACTCGTACTCGACACGTTCAAGGATCGTCGCAACAGCTTCCTGTTCATCGTCAATCCGGCCGGCGCCGTGCGCGACGAGCAGACGTACAACGACTCGCGCACCGTGGTGGAAGCGTGGGAAGGTGTGACGAAGGTGCGCACCGCGATCGGCGATTCGGCGTGGACGGTGGAGATGGAGATTCCGCTGCGCACACTGCGCTTCGACGCCTCGCGGTCGCCGCAGGACTGGGGCGTGAACTTCATCCGCCGCGTGCGCCGCACGAGCGAGACGTCGTACTGGGCACCGCTCGAGCGGCAGTACCGCCTGCATCGCATGTCGAAGGCCGGGACGCTGACGGGCCTCGACAGCCTGCGACCCGTGCGCAATCTGCAGATCAAGCCGTACGCGGTCGCCGGCAATTCCTCGGGCGTGCAGGTGCCTTCCAGCGCACTCGGCTCACGCGCCGACGTGGGTATGGACCTGAAATACGGCGTCACGCCGTCGCTCACGCTCGATGCGACGGTGAACACCGACTTCAGCCAGGTCGAGGTGGATCAGGAACAGGTGAACCTGACCCGCTTCTCGCTGCTCTTTCCGGAGCGTCGGGAATTCTTCATCGAGAATTCCGGCTCGTTCCAGTTCGGTGATGTGACGGAGCGGAATTATCGGATGGGCGCAAGTCCCAGCGATTTCACGTTCTTCAACTCCCGGCAGATCGGGCTCACGCCGGATGGCCGTGTCATCCCGATCGTCGGCGGTGCGCGCCTCACCGGCCGCGTCGGATCGTGGGACGTCGGTGCGCTCGACATGCAGACGCAGCGCGCGTTCAGCACGCCGGCGGAGAATTTCGGCGTGTTGCGCGCGCGACGGAACCTGTTCGGCAAGTCAGATATCGGGATGCTGCTCCAGAATCGCGCCGCGACCGACAGCAACACGTGGAATCGCAGCGTCGGCATGGACGCGAACCTGCGCATCAGCACGAGTACGATCATCAGTGGGTACGCTGCACGCAGCGATGCACCGGGCAGGGCGTCCGACGGCACCGCGGCGCGCGTGCAGGCCGCGTATCGCGGCAAGTTGTGGGACAACTCCGTCATGCTGAAACGTGTGTCGGAATCGTTCGCACCGGGCATCGGATTCGTGCGGCGTCGCAACTTCCAGCAGTCGTTCATGACGATCGGCGCTCATCCGAGACCGAACATTCCGCGCATCGCGGAGGTGAATCCATACGTGCTCGTGGACTACATCGCCGACCTGCGCTCGCAGCTGGACACACGCACGATCTCCGGCGGCCTCGACGCGACGCTCAAGTCGGAGGCCGTGCTGTCGATGCTGGTGAGTGACCAGTTCGATCGGATCGAGCAGACCTTCACGCTGGTGCCCGGTCGCACCGTCGCCCCCGGTGCGTATCACTGGCGTGAGGGCACGGTGAAGTACACGATGGCGCCAGCCAGTCGCGTCATCGGCACGGCGAATGTCACGATCGGCGACTTCTACACCGGCACGCGTCGCAGTGCGGGCGCCGGCATGACCTGGCGCGCGTCGCCCTCGCTGGTGCTCGAGACGACGTATCAGCGGAACGCGATCACACTCGCGACGGGAGATTTCGTCGCGAACCTCGCCGGCCTGCGCATGCGGTACTCCTGGTCCACCACGCTCCTCGGCAGCGCGTTCGTGCAGTACAACACGCAGACACGCTCCTTCAGCACGAATGCGCGAGTGAACTGGCGCTGGGCACCGCTGAGCGATGTATTCGTCGTGTACACCGACCGGCGGGACACGGAATCGTGGGGCAACAATGAGCGCTCCGTGGCGCTCAAGGTGACGCGCATGCTGGCATTCTGACGTCGTCGGAGCACAGCTGAGCCTGCTGACGCGGTTTGCGGTCCTCTCTTCTCATCTGCGACGGGGGATAGCTTTCTTAAGGCTGTCTCATCGCGTGCGTTCACCGCGGTCCTGCCCACCGCCCGTCATCAGATGCGCCATATGCCCCATCGCGCTCGTCGCGTTCGCCTGAGCCGCTCCCTATGGGTCGGCATCGCCATCCTGACGTCGCTCGCCGCACAGCTCGGCGCGCAGAAGCGCTCCACGACGAGACACCGTGCTGTAGCCAGCCCCGACACCACTGCCTTGCAGGCACAATGCGCCGCCGGTACCAGCACGTCATGCATGTCGATGGCATGGCTCCTGATGATCGGCAAGCCACTCGCCGCCGATACGACGCGCGCCACCGCCTATCTCGAGAAGGCGTGTCAGGCAGGCAACGCACGTGCCTGCGGACAGACCGCGTGGATGCTGCGGCAGGGCCATGGCGTGAAGCCCGACACATCACGTGCCTTTGCACTCTACGGCACCGGCTGCAACGCCGGGGATGCGAAGTCGTGCACATCACTCGGCTATATGTATGAAACCGGCGCTGGTGTCACGCGCGATGCTGCGCAGGCTGCCACGTTCTACGATCGCGCGTGCAAGGCGGGCGATGTGCGCGGCTGTGCGACTCTCGGGACGCTGAGTGATTCCGGCAGCACCGTCGGTACCGATGCGGCGCGCTCCACGGCGTTGCTCACGAAAGCCTGCATGTCGAAAATTGCCGCGGCCTGCACGAACCTTGGCACGAAGTTCGAGGTGGGGCGCGGCGTTCCGGGCAATCCGCGCCGCGCCGCCTCGTACTATACGCGCGCCTGCCAGAGCAACGAGCTGACCGCGTGCGTGAACCTCGGTTCACTCACCGCCGAGGGTCGCGGTGTGGCGCGTGATCCGGTGCGCGCGGCGCGCTTCTTCGCGCAGGCCTGCGACGGCGACCTGGCGGCGGGCTGCGTGAACCTCGCCGTCGCGAACCGACGCGGCATCGGTG
>JACMLX010000148.1 GCA_014379355.1 Gemmatimonadaceae bacterium | reverse complement strand
CGCAGCCGGCGACCAGCAGCGCGCTGACGACGCCTGCCAGCACGGCGGTGGCGAGGGCGCTCTTGCGCCGCCGGGAATCTTCCGTCGGTTGCATGATCAATCCCGCGACGCGAGAATGAGGTCGTGGGCCCGGCGCGCTGCGGGTGACGGCCGCGCTTCGACCAGGCCACGAATCGTGACGAAGAAGAGTGGAATGAAGAAGACGCCGAGCAGCGTCGCGCCGATCATGCCGAAGAACACGCTGGTCCCGAGTGAGTGCCGGCTTGCGGCGCCAGCGCCGCTGGCGAACACCAAGGGCGCGACACCGAGGATAAACGCGAACGACGTCATCAGGATGGGGCGGAATCGTTCGCGTGCCGCCTCGACCGCCGCGTCGCCTACCGTGTAGCCGCGGGCCCGCAACGCCGTCGCGAACTCCACGATCAGGATCGCATTCTTCGCCGCCAGCCCGATCACCGCGAAGAGGCCAACCTGAAAGTAGACGTCGTTCGGCATGCCGCGCAGCCACACGGCGAGAAATGCGCCGAAGGCTCCGAACGGCACGCCGAGCAGCACCGCGAACGGCACCGACCAGCTTTCGTACTGCGCCGCCAACACGAGAAACACCAGCGCCAGCGAGAGCACCAGCACCGTGCCGCTCTGTCCGGACGCTGCGCGCTCCTGATACGATTCGCCGCTGTACGCAAAGCCGATGCCCTGACTCGCGTACTTGTCGCGCATCAGCGATTCGACAGCGGCGAGCATCTGGCCCGAGCTCTCGCCGGCCTTCGGTGCGCCGGTAATCGTCGCCGACGGGAAGCCGTTGAACCGTGTGAGGATGCTCGGCGCGCCGCGCATTTGTGAATGCACCAGTGCCGAGAGCGGCACCATCTCGTTCGCGGTACTGCGCACGTAGAAGCGCCCCACGTCTTCCGGCTTCTGGCGGAACTGCGCCTGCGCCTCAGCCTGTACGCGATAAGGGCGCCCGTAGAGCGTGAAGTCATTGATGTACAGCGTCGAGAGCATCGTCTGCAGCGTGGAGAACACCTGGGACGTGCCCACACCCCGTGCCCGCGCGGCATCCTCATCCACCGTCACGAAGAGCTGCGGAACGTCAGTCCGCACGCCGCCGTTCGGTCGATCGACCGCGCTCTTGGCCGCGTCGACGACGAACTGCTGCACCTGGCCGCCGAAGGCCGCGATGTCACCGCCGCTGCGCTGCTGCAGATTCATTTCGAGACCACTGGTGGTACCGAGCCCAGGGATCTCCGGCAGGTTGAACCCGAAGGCAATGGCTTCGGGCAGGCCGAAGATCTTCAAGTTCGCGCGCTGCAGCACCGCATCCAGCTGCTCGTTCGCGCTGGTCCGCTCATCCCACGGCTTGAGCGCGATGAACATCGTGGCGGCATTGGTCTGGTTCGACGACGTGAGCAGGTCGAGTCCCGGCAGGGCGATCACATTGGCGATCGCCGGATCACTGCGGACCATGTTCTCGATGGTCTGCACGGTTGCCGTGGTGCGCTGCAGCGACGCACCATCCGGCAGTTGCACGGCGACGCCGAAGTAGCCCTTGTCTTCGCTCGGGATGAATCCCCCCGGCACATGACGGAACAGCACGACCAACAACGCTGCGGCCACCGCGAGCACGGCGAACCAGCGCCGCGATGCGTGGATCACGCCGTTCGCCGCCGCCGTGTAGCGCGTCGTGAGCCGGGTGAAGCGCGTATTGAACCACATGAAGAAGCGGCTGTGCTGCTCCGTGTCAGGCGAGTCCTTCAGCAGGATCGCGCAGAGCGCCGGCGTGAGGGTCAGTGCTGCGAGACCGGAGAGCACCACCGAGATCACGATCGTCACCGCAAACTGGCGATACATGCTGCCGGTGATGCCTGGCACGAACGCGACCGGGACGAAGACGGCACACAACACCAGCACGATCGCGATCAGCGCGCCGGAGATCTGCTGCATCGCCCGACTCACCGCGACTCGCGCCGACACCCGCTCCTGCGACATGATGCGTTCGGTGTTCTCGATCACCACGATCGCGTCGTCCACCACGATGCCGATGGCGAGCACCATGCCGAAGAGCGTCAGCGTATTGATGGTGAAACCCAGCGCGTAGAGCCCGACGAAGGTGCCGACGATGCTCACCGGCACCGCCAGCACGGGAATCAGCGTCGCGCGCCAGCTCTGCAGGAACACGAACACGACCAGCGTCACCAGCAGCATCGCTTCGACGAGCGTGACGATCACCTCGCGTATCGACTCGGTGATGAAGGGCGTCGTGTCGAAGGGCAGGGACCACGAGACGCCCGCCGGAAACGCCTGTTGCAACTCCTTCAGCCGGACGACCACCGCGTTCTTCACCTCGAGATTGTTCGCGCCCGGACGCGCATACACCGCAAACGCGGCGGTCTGCTTGCCGTTCAGCCGACTGACGACATCGTAGGCGCGCGACCCGAGATGCACGGTCGCGATGTCCTTGAGGTGCACCAGCGATCCATCGTCATGGGCGCGCACCACGATGTTCCCGAACTGCTCGGCTGTGGTGAGCTGCCCGCTGGTGCTCACCGGAATCGTGAGCTGCGTGCCCATCGGCGACGGTTCGCGACCGAGCCGGCCACCGGGCTTGGTGGCATTCTGCTCCTGCACCGCCGCTGCCACGTCTTCGACGGTGATGCCCAGCTGCGCCATGCGCTCCGGGTCCAGGCTGAGCAGCATCGAGAAATCGAGCGACCCGAAAAACGACGCATTGCCGACGCCGGGAAGCCGCTTGAGCTCATTCTCGATGTAGAGCTTGCCGTAGTTCGTGAGAAAGGCGGCATCGTCGCCGGGATTGGTGGACGTCAGCGTCCCGACCAGCAGGATGTCCGCGTTCGCCTTCGTCACCGTGATGCCGTTCTGCCGCACCGACGCCGGCAGCTGCGGATCGGCCACCGCGATCGCGTTCTGCACATCAACGGCCGCCAGGTCCTGGTTGCGCGAAATATCGAAGTACACGGATAGCGTCATCACGCCGTCACTGCTGTTGGACGACTTGTAGTACAGCAGACCATCCAGCCCCGCGAGCTGTTGCTCGATCGGTGCCGCCACGGAATTCGCGACGTCCTGCGCACTCGCACCGGGATACACGGCGGTGACCTGCACCGCCGGCGGTGTGATCTGCGGGTACCGGTTCACCGGCAACGCCAGCATCGCGATCACGCCCAGCAGCGTCACCGCCACGGACAACACGATGGCCAGCACGGGACGCCGGACGAAGAAGTACTCCGGCTCGGCGGCGTCGGCCGTCACGTCCGATGGAGTATGCGATGGGTGGCTCACGCGCCCGCCTTGCCGGTCGTACTCACCGGCGCACGAGGCGACGCGTCACCCGCCGAGGCTTCCGTGGCGTGCACCGGCGCACCCGGCGCGATCTTCTGCACACCATCCACCACGACGCGCTCGCCGGCGGCGAGCCCGGTCTCTATCAGCCAGTTGTCGCCGCTCCATCCAGTGGCCTTCACGTCACGGGCGACGACGCGACTCGTCGCATCGACGATGTACACCGTCTGCCGGCCCATCTGCTGCATCACGGCACGCTGCGGCACCAGGATCGCACCTGTCCGCACCAACCCGAGCAGCTTCACACGCACGAACTGTCCTGGCTGGAGCAGCCGATCGGCACTCGGGAACTCGGCGCGGAACTGCTGCGTCCCGGTGCTCGCGTCGACGACGGGGTCGACGAATCCGATGCGACCGAGCACGGGGTACGGTGTGCCATCCGGCAACACCGCCTGCACGCGTGCGGTGCCGCCCGGCTCGACGGCGCGCTGCAGCACGGGATCACGCTTCCATCGGTACTGCTGCTCGGCCGACGGTCGGAAGCTGACGTAGACCGGATCGATGATGTCGATCGACGTCAGAATGTCGGCGGGTCCGGACACGCGCGTGCCGATGTCGAGCAGCGCGCGTCCGACCCGGCCTGAAATCTCCGCGCGCACGACCGTTTCACTGACGCTCTTCTGCGCCCGGG
>JACMLX010000147.1 GCA_014379355.1 Gemmatimonadaceae bacterium | reverse complement strand
GTGGAGAACCGCACGAGCCAGCCGGGCGTGAACATCTTCAAGCAGGCGCTCACCAACCTGAAGCCGGTCGTCGAGGTGAAGAGCCGCCGCGTCGGTGGTGCCACCTACCAGGTGCCGGTCGAAGTGCGTCCCGATCGCCGCACGGCGCTCGCGATGCGCTGGCTGATCAGCTACTCGCGCGACCGCAACGAGAAGTCGATGCCGGAGCGTCTCGCAGCAGAAGTCATCGCCGCCAGCAAGGGCGAGGGCAACGCGATCAAGAAGAAGGAAGACACGCACCGCATGGCCGAAGCGAACAAGGCGTTCGCGCACTATCGCTGGTAGTCGGTCGTCGTCGATATCGTCAGAACGCCCCCCGGTTTCCGGGGGGCGTTCTGTTTTTCTGAGCGCAGCCCTGCCGAGGCGCACGACGTGGAACACGCATTGTCGACGTACTCGCGCACGTGCCTGCTCGCTCTTGCGCTGAACGCGCGCCGTGCCGACGATTCCGCATGCGACGCCCATTCATCCGTCACGCCGTGTGCCTCATCCCGGCGCTGCTGTCTCTCGATACGTCGGTCGTCGCGGCGCAGTCGCCGTCGTCGGTCTGGCCCGAACGCGCCATTCGCCGCGACATCCCGATGACTGACGCGATCCGTGCCGCGCACGCCGCCGGCACACGTGACTCGTCGGGCCGTCCCGGCCGCAACTACTGGCAGCTGCGCGCCGACTACGTCATCCGGGCGAGACTCGACGTGCCGGCGCAGCGATTGAGCGGGATTGCCGCCATCACGGTGCACAATGACAGCCCCGATTCGTTGAGCCAGATCGCGCTCCGCCTCGATCCGAATCACTTCATCGGGACCAATCCGCGCGCGCTGCCGTGGGTGCCGTCGCAACTCACCGACGGCATGGTGATCAACGGGATACGCATCAACGGCGCGCCGGTGCAACTCGACGTCGCCGCGCCTCGCAGCGGGCGTCCATCGGCGCCGGTCGCGGTGAACCTGCGATCGACGCTCGCGCGCGTGCTGCTCGCGACGCCAATCGCACCGCGAACCGCGGCACGGCTCGAGATCGAGTGGAATCATGCCCTGCCGGGCGGTCCCGGCTCCGGCCACCGCATGACGCAGCGCTGGGCCGACTCGCTCTTCCAGCCGACGCAGTGGTACCCGCGCGTTGCCGTCTACGACGACCTGCGCGGCTGGGATCCGGAGCAGTATCTCGGTCCATCGGAGTTCTACAACAACTTTGGTCGCTTCGACGTGACGATCGACGTGCCGGCCGGCTGGATCGTCAGCGGTACAGGCACGCTGCAG
Source organism: Gemmatimonadaceae bacterium (assembly GCA_014379355.1). Lineage (GTDB taxonomy): Bacteria > Gemmatimonadota > Gemmatimonadetes > Gemmatimonadales > Gemmatimonadaceae > JACMLX01. The sequence continues at coordinate 8,434 of JACMLX010000147.1, read as the reverse complement.
AATGCGAACGAGGTGCTCACGGCAGCTGCGCGTGCGCGACTCGCGCATATCCTCGAGAGCGACTCGACGGTGACGATCGTCGGTCCTGACGAGATCGGCCCGGGCGCGGCCACCGCGCCCGGCGACCGGCTACGCTGGCACTTCACCGCCGACAGCGTGAACGACTTCGCGTGGGCGACAGCGAAGAAGTTCGTGTGGCAGGCGACACGCGCGACGATTCCCGGCAAGGGCATGGTGCCGGTGCATCAGTTCTTCCTGCCCGGACGCGCGCCGCTCTTCGCCAACGCACTCCCCATCGCGCGCCACGCGCTGCAGTTCTACTCGACGCTCTGGTTCCCGTACCAGTTTCCGCAGTTGACGCTGCAGGATGGGCCGAGTTCAGGCATGGAATATCCGATGGTCATCAACTCCAATCAGGGTGCCGCCGATCACGAAACGGGGCATCAGTGGTGGCCGATGGTCGTGAGCAACAACGAGACCTGGTATGGCTGGATGGACGAGGGCTTCAATCAATACATGAACATCCTGTCCAGCGCCGACAACGCGAAGCAGTCGGCCAATCTCGATCGCCTCGGACAGTCGTATGGTCTCACGAGCGGTTCCGAATCCGAACCACCGATGATGTGGAACGCGAACGTCGCCGGCGCGTCGTACAGCTTCACGACCTACGGCAAGACGCCGTTGATGTTGTCGATGCTCGGCGGCATCGTCGGGGACAGTGCGGTGCAGCGTGCACAGCGTGAGTGGGCCACGGCGTGGATGTTCAGGCATCCGTCGCCATGGGACTACATGTTCTTCATGAACAAGGCGCTCAACCGCGATCTCGGCTGGTTCTGGTACGCATGGCTGTTCACGACCGAACGCGTCGACGGATCGATCCGCAACGTGGAGACGAAAGGATCGAAGACCACGGTGACACTGCGTCAGGATGGGCAGATGCCATCCCCCGTCGTGCTCCGTGTGCGATTCGCGACGACGGGTGCACCGATCAAGCTGATGCCGAATACGGTCATGCAGGACAGCGTCACGGCCATCGTCACGTATCCGGTGGATGTCTGGTTCGCCGGCCGCAGGACGTTCGACGCCGCCCTCGATTTCGGGAAGCGACCGATCGAACAGATACTCTTCGACCCTGCGTGCCGCTTCCCGGACAGGGACCCATCCGACAATGTCTGGCCGCGCGAGAGCGTCGTGGCTGCTGCACCATCGTCCGCCGCCCGTCCCTCACTCTGCACCCGCTGATGCGCATTTCACTGTCTGTCGTTCGACGCACGATCTGCCTGCTGACACTCGCCGCGCCCGCCATCACAGCAGCGCAACAACCGGTCGCTCCGTCACCGACTTACCTGCTGCGACCCGCGCGCGTCTTCGATGGCACCGGGCAGGCACCGCAGACCGGTGTCGTCGTGCTGGTACAGAACGGACGGATCACGGCGGTTGGCGCTCCGGCCTCGGTGAAGGCGCCCGGCGACGCGATCACCGTTGACCTGCCGGGCATGACACTCATGCCAGGCATGATCGACCTGCATTCACACGTGCTGCTGCATCCCTACAACGAAACGAGCTGGAACGATCAGGTCATGAAGGAAGCACTCGGTCTGCGTGTCGCGCGTGCAACCGTGCACATGCAGCGCACACTGCGAGCGGGATTCACCACGCTGCGCGACCTCGGCACCGAAGGTGCAGCCGATACCGACACGGGGCTCAAGCGTGCGGTCGATCAGGGCATCATCGAGGGCCCACGACTGGTAGTCGTGACGCGTGCCATCGTGATGCGAGGGACGTACGGACCCAGTGGATTCGCGCCGGAAGTGGATGTCCCGCAGGGCGCCGAGGAAGCCGGTGGACCGGAGGAACTGGCGAGGGTGGTCCGTGATCAGATTCGCCGAGGTGCGGACTGGATCAAGATCTATGCGGACTATCGCTGGGGCGCAGGAGGAACCGCACGTCCCGCCTTTTCACAGGCGGAGATCGCGCTGGTGGTGGACATTGCGGAGTCGAGTGGCCGCCACGTCGTGGCGCATGCGAGCACGCCGGAAGGCATGCGACGCGCAATTCTTGGCGGCGTGACGACGATCGAACACGGCGATGACGGCACGCCGGAAGTCTTCCGCCTCATGAAGGAGCGCGGCGTCGTGCTGGTGCCGACCGTGGCGGCCGGCGACGCGGTGCTGCAATACGGCGGCTGGAAAAAGGGCAGTGCACCGGAACCGGCACGTGTCGCCTCGAAGCGGGCCAGTGTGAAGGCGGCGCTTGATGCTGGCGTGACGATCGGAAATGGCAGCGATGTCGGCGTGTTCGCCCATGGGACGAATGCGCGCGAACTGGAGTTGTTGGTCGACTACGGCATGACGCCGACGCAGGCCCTCGTCGCGGCGATGTCCACGGCGGCGAAGGTACTCGACATGGGCGACCGGCTCGGTGCGGTACTGCCGGGCATGCTGGCTGATCTGGTGGCAGTGGATGGTGATCCGACGCGGGACATCGCCACCATCGAGCGCGTGCGCTACGTGATGAAGGATGGGAGGCCCGTCTCCGGCGTGACCGTGCGCGCGCCGTAACGCAGAAACGTGATGAAGATGAGGTCGTCGGAATCGGGAACGCGCACCAGGACAGTCGGTATGAGGGCGCACAATCCTGCGGCACGATTCGTGACTGGCCGCAGGCATGGAAACGCTTCGCGCGTTTCCCCGACGCCCGTTGACTCGTCAGATTCACCTGTGCTGCTCACTCGATCCGTGTTGATGACCCTTCCCGTTCCGCACCCCGACGTGATCGCGCGCGCCTTGCCCGATGGCAGCGTGCTGTTCCACCCGCTCACCGAGGTCTACTTCGGCCTCAACGAGACGGGCACGGTCATCTGGTCCGCACTGGGTTCCGGCGTCACATCCGAAGAGGGGCTCGTGAGCGCGGTGCTCGCCCGTTGGCCGGACGCGACGACCACCGACGTGACGTGCCACGTGCGCGAGCTGCTGGCTGATCTCTCGATCGAAGGTCTGGTCGTGGACACCGTGACGAGCGTGGGGTGATCACGGTGCTGGCGCGGAAGACACGCGCCGCACTCGATGTTCTGGTCGCGAGCGCCGCAGTGCGCCGCGCACGCCGTGCCGTCGCGACGCGACCTGTGGGATCGCTCGTCGGCCGCTCGACGGCCACAGTGCCGGATGACGATCCCTCGGGCATGTCGACCGAGGAGCGGCGCGAGGGTGAGCGGTGGGGAGCCGCCGTCGATCGGGCGCTCCGATGGACGCCCGGCGACTCGGCGTGCCTGATCCGCGCCGGAGCACTCCACGACCTGCTCACGACGCATGGGCTGCCTCGCGCGGAAATTCGCATCGGTGTGCGACGCGGCCCAGCCGGATTCGAGGCGCACGCCTGGGTCGAACAGGACGGCATACCTATTGCTGAGCCTGTATCGTTGCGAGGGGCGTTTTCCTCGCTGGACGGCGTGACAGTCCGTTAGCGGCGGGCGTCGGACGATGGGACGCATGCAACAGAGGGCTTGTCTCTGTGGCGCGCATCCGACACTATTTCGCCTATGACTGTGAGGCTATCGATGTACGAACGTCCGCGCCTCGAGCGCTACGGCACATTCCGCGACTTGACCCAGGTGTCACTCAACCTGGGTGCCTTTGCGCTGAGTTCGAATGTCGTCAACGGCACTGCGGCTTCGTGTGATTGCATTCCCGGTGATGAGCCACCGGGCGGTGGCGCAACACGGTCATGATGTGATGCCCCCCGCTCCAGACGCGCAGGGCGCGCCGGAGCGGGTTCGTATTTTCGGCGAAGTGCTCGCCACCGATCGCTCGCTACCCGGCCTGCCTGTCGCCCCGACCATTGGTGACGGGCAATTTCCGTTCTGGGAGTTGCAGACCAGTGACGCACCGCCGGCCGTGGCCACCCATTCGGCTGATGCCACGGTGCTCGGGCGACTCGAGTACCCGGGCGCGGTTGCGGTGTCACTCGCGCAGCGTGCGCGCGGCATCGAAATCCTCGTCAGTGACACCGGCCGGTTCGATCTGACGGCGGAGTGCAACGTCATCTCGCATCATGCTCCAGTCGGTGTGGATCGCGCAGCCGTCGCACTCGACCTGATCGGTGTCGTGCTCCCGATGGCGTTGCATCAGCGCGGCGCGTGGTGTGTGCATGCGAGTGCGGTGCGCATGGGAGATGCCGTGATCGCATTCGGTGCGCCGCGCGGCACCGGCAAGTCGACGCTCGCCGCGGCCTGTGTGCAGGTGGGCTGTACGCTGGTCGCCGACGATGTGGTGGTGCTGAACGCGACGCACGCTGGCATCACGGTCACGCCGACTGGTGTGCCGCTGCGCCTGCGGCCTGAGACCGCGCGCGCCGTCGGTGCGCACAGCGACGATGCCGACGCGTGGGGCAAGGTGCGCATCGGTGGTCGCGTCGCCGATGAAACGCTGCCGCTCGCTGCGATCTACCTGCTGCAACCGTTGAGCGGTGATGCCGCGATCGAGCGCGTGCCACGCGCGACGAGGGCTGCCGCTCTTGCGTTGCTCGCGCATGGAAAGATCACGGCGCTGCTCGGCGGCGATGCAGCGGGCGAAGCGCTGTCGCGGTGTGTGGAACTGGCTCACCGCGCCGCGGTCTACGATCTCGCGATTCCGCGTGACCTCACGCGACTGCACGACGTGACGGCACAGTTGCTCGAGTGGCACGGCGTGGTGCCGACCGCCACCGCGTGCGCACGATGAGTTCCACTGCCGCGGCGGCGATCACGCTCTGCGATGTCACGAAGTCGTTCCGCGCGGACCGCGGACTCTGGCGACGGTGGCGCGGTGACGCGGGAACGCGGCCGCGTGCCGTTCTCGATGCGGTGTCGCTCACCGTGCAGCGTGGCGAGATCTTCGGACTCGTCGGCGCCAACGGTGCGGGGAAGACCACGCTCCTTAAGATCCTCTCGACGGTGCTGCTACCCGATGCGGGTACAGCCACCGTCGATGGTCTCGATGTGGTGACGCAGGCGGCGCTGGTACGCCGAAGGCTCGCCGTCGTTCCGGCCGATGAGCGCGCGTTGTTCTGGCGCATCAGCGCGACGGAAAACGTGCGCCTCTTCGCGTCGCTGTACGGATTGTCGGGCGCAGCGCGGGACGCTGCCGTGCAGCAGGCACTCGACCTGGTGGGGCTCGGATCCGTCGGGAAACAGCAGGTGGGCAGCTTCTCGTCGGGTATGCGGCAGCGCACACTCATTGCACGCGCTCTGGTGACGCGGCCGCCGATCCTGATTCTCGACGAGCCGACACGCAGCCTCGATCCGGTCACCGCGCGCGAGCTCCGACGCTTCATTCGCGACGTGCTCTGCACGCAGCTCGGTGCGACGATCGTCCTGGCCACGCACAGTACGGAAGAGGCCTTGCAGCTGTGTGATCGCGCGGCGCTGCTCGTACGCGGTCGCGTCGTCGCCACCGACACACTGGCACGCCTGCAGGCGGCCGTCGGTGGCGCCCGGGTGCGCGTGCGCGTGGACGCGGCACATGAAGCGCGTGCCCGTGCGCTGCTGCATCTGCCAGTGGATGTGATCTCGCCAGCCATCGATGGCCTGGTGGCACTCGACGCGACACTGCCTGACGCCGTGCACGCGCCGGTCGTCGTGGAAGCGCTGGTGCGAGCGGGCGTGCGGGTGGCGGAGTTCGCACCGGTGCCGCTGACGCTTGCCGACCTGCTCGAGTCGGTTGGCGTGGAGTCGCCGCCAGGCGAGGTGTTGCGTCATGCATAGACTGCTCGCCGTGGCCCGCGCATACACGCTCGGCATGCTCACCTATCGCACGCGTACACTGGTCAGCCTGATCACCGTGCTGGTGGCGGTCGTCCCGGTGTATTTCGTCGCCGGCGCGTTGCAGCCGCTGGCGGCGAAGGCGATCGCGTCCGAATCGACGGAATATTTCACGTACCTCGTTGTCGGATCGGTCGCGTCGTTCGTGGTGGCAGAAGCAGTGTCGGCGATTCCGTCACTCATCAACAGCTACATCACGTCGGGAACGCTCGAGCAGCTGCTCACCACGCCGATTCGCTGGCCATCATTGCTGGGTGGTCTCTCCGCGTATGGCTTCGGCTGGGTGGCGCTGCGCGCCCTGGCCTTGCTGGTGACGGCGTGGGTATGGGCCACATCCACGATCGCGTGGCCGCGCATGCTGGAGTTCACGATCATCATGGCGCTGCTGGCCACCGCGTATGTCGGCATCGGATTGATCGCTGGTGCGTTGGTGTTGTCGATCCGTTCCTCGCTGTTCATTCCGCAGGCGGCCGGGACACTCTCCGCGTTACTCGGCACGGTGTATTTCCCCGCCAGTGTCCTGCCATCGGCCTTCGCGCCGTTCGCCGTGCTGGTGCCCACGACTCCCGCGTTGCGTGCCGCGCGGCAGGTGCTGCTGCGTGACCAGTCGCTCGGTGCACTGCTCCCCGATCTGCTGCAACTCGTCGGCTGGGCCGTGGCTGGTGTCGTGATCGGCGGCGTCACGTTTCACGCCGCGCTGCAGCATGCGCGTCGTGCCGGTACACTGACGCAGTACTGACGCGCGATGCTGGCACCGCTCACGACCCGTTCGGCACGCGCGCTGCTGTCACCGTCGGCGCGAGTGCTGGTCGCCGCCGCCGATCCTGATGGCGGGATCGCGCGTGTGCGCGAGTTGCCGTGGAGCGACGTCCACTGGCCGACCCTCGTGTCACTGACATCGTTCGAGCGCGCAGCCGCGCAGGTGTTCCGGCTGCTGCGTGCCGCACCCGAGGGCGCGGTGCCGGACGACGTGACGAACACCATGCAGCGCATCTTCCGGGTGGCAGTCTTCCGGAGCGACGAACTGTCGGACGCTGCCGGCGCCGCGTGTGATGCGCTGGAGCACGCGGGCGTGGCGGCGCTCTGGCTCAAGGGCGCCGCACTTGCGATGCAGAGTGCGGAGGCGTTCAGCGTGCGAAGCATGGGCGACCTGGACGTGCTGGTGGACCCTGCCCAGCATGACACCGCCCGACGCGCCCTGCTGGCAGCGGGCTGGGCCACCGGCGTTCCGGATCCGTCGTACGACGTGCACCATCATGACGCGCCACTGTTCTGGCGCGCCGGCATCCGACTCGAGCTCCACGACGGGCTGTTCCCTCCGGGCCATCCATTCGCCGACGATTCCGCGGAGTCCTGGATCGGTCGTGGTGTCGCGAGGCTGTGGGGCACACGAGCGGTGACGGTCCTGCCGCCTGCGTGGCACGTCGTCCATGCATCGGCGCACTGGGCATGGAATCACGAGGGCGAGATCGGGACCTGGCAATACCTCCACGACCTTCAGCGTCTCACCGGCCCGTGGGGATCTGCGGCCGATGAGTGGCATCGCGTCGTCCAAGCGGCCGAACTCATCAATGCTCGGCAGCCCGTCGGTTGGGCGCTGTGGCTGGGGAGCCGCCTGGGCAGCGCCAGCGTCGATGAGAGGGCGATGCAGCGGCTGCGCGGACCGAGTCGCATGCTGACGGCCGTCGAAGAGCGCGAGTGGGTGCTTCGGGCCTTTCACTCGCCGGCGGCGAGCCCGTCTGTGGCGTGGTCGCGTTTCTGGTGGCGCCGCTCCATGGCAGGGCTCGGTGAGGCAGCCGGGAGCTGGCCGTGGTGTGCTGGCCGCACGGCGCCTGCCTCAGGCCTCGGGGGGCCTTTGCCCACGACGTCGCCTCTTCAGCGGACCGATCCGCAGATCGAGCGGGAATCAGATCCGGGGTCCGAGCTTCGGGCTGGTACGCGTTCCGGAACCGTAGCGCGCTGGCGTCGCCATCTCGATCGTGTGCTGCGCGGCTAGCGACCAAAAAGGTGAGGCGTTCGGTGAGACGCTCGACGCGGTGCGCGGCAGGGCGCGCGGCAGGGGACCGGGCAGCGTGCGTGTCGCCGCGCTCGGCGAGCGTGTTCAAATGAATTTCAGCGTCTTCGAATTCGCCGGACGTTCGATCACCTGCAGGCTCGATTTCCCGCGGCGGAACGCTGCGCCGATGTGTTTGTCGGGCATTGACTTGAGGGCTCTCGTCACTAATTTCCGCATTCTGTCTCGCACAACGATGGCGCTGGCGCCCTGTGGCTGCCGTGTGATCGTACAAATGAGACGTCGCCTCTGGCGACGCGCCTTGGGTCCCCACGCAGACCGCGTGTACCCGGCGGCAGCGAATGGATATCGGCCCCATCGGGGTGCCTGGATCCATTCGGTTTTTTGTTGGACTCAACTGGCCTTCCAGCCTCATCTGAGAGTTTCCGCGCATGGCTCGCTCGACTCCGCTCCAGTTCTATCGCAACATCGGCATCATGGCGCACATCGATGCCGGCAAGACCACGACGACCGAGCGCGTTCTCTACTATACGGGCAAGAGCTACAAGATCGGCGAAGTCCATGATGGCGCCGCCACGATGGACTGGATGGAGCAGGAGCAGGAGCGCGGCATCACGATCACG
>JACMLX010000146.1 GCA_014379355.1 Gemmatimonadaceae bacterium | reverse complement strand
TGGACGGCGGCGTCGTCGGACGCGCGACCGGCGTCGGCGGCTGGTAGTCATACGTGATGCGTTCCGTATTGGAGCAGCCGTAACTCTTCAGCTGCGCCTCGATCCAGTCCACCGCCGCACGATTGCGATCCGTGCCCTGACGCCGGTCGCCGAATGCCGTCAAGCCCTTGATGGTCGCCTTGTAGCGATCGAAATCGAGCCGGCCGACCATCGTCCGGATCGTCGCGTCGGTCGAATCGCTGGCGGCCGAGGCGGGCGTCGCGGCCTGGGCTCGCAGTGTGACCGGAAGTACGACGCCGCACAGGGCGGCGACGAGCACGAAACGAACACGGGGCAATGACATTGGCAGGAGCGTGGCGTGTGGACCGAGCGGACTCGGCTTTCCCGAACTCGAACGGCAGATTTCGCGCCGAAGGTGACGCGGAGCATGGCGTGCATACGCCTTGCCGCACGCTTTCGCTGATATATCGCAAAATCCCCCTTCGGTGTCGGTTAGCCCGTGAGGAGCGATGCGCGCGGAGGGCGCTCCCGCGAGCTGTGTCAGAGCAGCGTGACGAGCGTCTGCCCACCGGCGTGTGCGATGCGCATCACCTGATCCTCACCGCCTGCATTGGTGGTGACGTCGACGTCCGTGACGTGCGGAATCGTGTGCGTGAGGTGCTGGCCCTTGAGCGTCGAGGTGCCGAACATGAGCATCAGGTCATCGTGCCGCCGGTCGAAGCTCGTGCCGACGAGTGGCAGCTCATGACCCAGCACCTGCGCGCCAAGGTCGTCCTGATCGATCTCCACCATGCAGCAGCGTCCGGCGTTGCGGTTCGTGAACGCGGCCAGCTCCTGATCGAGCCTCGCGGTGTCGAAGGCGCGCGTTCGCACGTTCGGTGCATTGCGGGCACGCGACTCCGCCACCGCCCGCGCCGATCCCGGGACGATCAGTACGGAGCAGGGTGCACTGTGCATCATCGCCGCGGCCACACTGCCCAGCATCATGCGCCGGATGAAACCGTAGCCGTGCGTCGCGGTCACGACCAGATCCGCATCGTGTTCGGTGATGAAGTCGAGCAGCTGATCCGATGGGCTGCCGGTGACCATGACATGCTCCAGTTTCATGTTCGGGCGCTCCAGCGCGCTGCGCAACGGTACGAACGCGGCATCGGCCTGTTCGCGATAGACGTTCCCGCGTTCCCTGAGAAAGGGCACCGACCGATCGAACGACGGACCGACATGCAGCAGCCACACCGTCGCGTCCGGAGCCACGAGGGTCATGGCGACCTGTGCGGCGTAGAGACTGAACGGACTGAAATCGGTGGCGATGACCACGCGTCGCGGCGGCGATGTGAGGCCTTCCTGCACCGCGAGGACCGGCGCGTCACCGAGCTGCACGATGCGCAGCACGGACTCTCCGCCGAACACACGATCGAAACGCTTGTGGCGCCCGCGCCCGACCACGACCAGTCGCGCACGCATCGCATCGGCGGCGCTGGCGATCTCGCGCGGCGCGTCGCCGGAGCGCACGATCACGGGCCACGGCGCGTCGCTGCCCACCAGGCGGAGGAGTTGCGCCCGCGTGGATGATTCGCGCGCGGATTCGCTGACTGCCATCGGCTCGAGCGACACGACCATGCCATCCACACCATAGATCGGCACGTTCATCGGTTCGATAATGCTGAGTGCAAGGATCTCGGCCTTCGATCGCGACGACAGCGCGTGCGCGAGAGGGAAGGCCGCGTCGGAGGCAGGCGTGGTGTCGGTCGCGACGATGATCGGGCCGTCGGGCAGCACGATCCGATCGATCGCGCCCTGCGTGGCTGGGGCGGCATGCATCGTGGACATCGGGACGCTCCGGTGCAGAAGGCGATGGGCCGTCGGTGTCGAAAGTCAGTGCGCTGTGCGACCAGTACACCGGCACAGGAAGGGTGCCCCGACGGACGCCACCTGCCCATCAGGCATTGCCTGACCGCGTGTGGTGAATATCCTGTCGCGATGCCTTCTACCACGCTCCCCGCGCTCGGTGTCACGGAAACCAGCGGCCTCTTTGCGCCACTGCTGCGTGAACTGTTGACGCTGCTGCGCGCACTTTCCGAGGACGACTGGCACCGTCCGACCATGGCCGGCTCGTGGCGCGTCCGCGATGTGGCGGCGCATCTGCTCGACGGTGAGCTGCGAAAAATCGCCGTGTATCGCGATCGGCACATGTTGCCGATGGACTCGCCCATAGAAAGTGATCGAGACCTGACGGCCTTCGTCAATCAGGTCAATGCCAGTGGCGTGTCGTTCGCAACGCGACTGAGTCCACGTCTGATCACCGACTTGCTCGAAGTCACGGGAGAGTGGGTGGCCGACGTTTTGTCGGCGCTGCCTCCGCATGCGCCGTCCATCTTTGCCGTCAGCTGGGCCGGAGAATCGCAGTCGGAGAACTGGATGGACACGGGCCGCGAGTACACCGAGCGCTGGCATCATCAGGCGCAGATTCGCGACGCGGTTGGCGCCGCAGCGCTGCTCACGCCAGCCTGGTTCGTGCCGCTGCTCGATATTTCGGTGCGCGCGTTGCCAGTTGCCTATGCCGGAACGGACGCCGTACGCGGCACCGCGGTCGTGTTGCACGTCACGGGAGAGACTGTCGCTTCGTATTCCCTCGTGCGTGACGCCGATCGATGGACGGTCTGGCGCGGCGCCGCTGTGTCGCCGACCACCGCGATCCGCGTTTCGTGCGCCGATGTCTGGCGCCTGTTGTACAATGCCTTTGACGCGCCTGAGGCATCGGCCAGACTGGAAATCACCGGCGATGTGTCGCTCGCGTCGCCACTGCTGCACGCGCGATCGGTCATCGTCTGAGCGCTCGACACGTATTTCGCCCGATACTGTATCCATCTACCTGCCACCCCATACCGTGAACATGCGCCGAGTGCTCGCTGTGCACCTGCTCGCGATCGGCTGTGCATCCTCTGCTGCGGCACAAACCGCCACCGCGCGACTCGAGATTGTCCGCGACGGTGCGGCGCCGTTCGTGATCACGGGCACGGAACTGGCCGTGATGCCGCACACCACCGTGCAGGCCAGCGATCACGGCAAGCCAGTCACTTTCTCCGGCGTTTCACTGCTCGCGCTGCTCCGGCGCGCCGGCGTGACAGTCGACTCCGTGAAGGGTGCGATGCTCACGGCGATCGTGGTCGCAACGGCCTCCGATGGATATCGTGCCACGTTCAGTTTCGGTGAGCTCGCGCCCGACGTCGGCCGCACGGTCGTCTATGTCGTCGACCAGCATGACGGTTCACCGCTCGCCTCCGCCGAGGGACCGATCCGCCTCGTCGTACCCGGCGATCAGAGGCCGGCACGGTGGGTTCGTCAGGTGATCAGGATCGCGGTTCGTCGCATCGAGCCGTGAGTCCGACGCCGGCAAGTCACGGGTGCGCGCGACAGTACGCGCCGCCGTCGCAGAACAGCGGAACGAAGACCTCGGCATGAATTCGCCAGCGACTGTCGATGTGCCGCCACTGCGCGAGGTACGTACCGCCGATGCGGACCGGTCCATCGGGATCGGTCCACGTTCCGACCCATTCACCTTCCTCTGACGCCACGCTCCACGGCTCGAAGGTGCGGATGCGAATCGGCGTCCGAACCCATTTGGTATCGGGCCGCCGCGTGAACTGCGCCTCCATCGAGCGCGCATTCGCCTCGGCACCCGCGGTCTGCGTCCCGGTCGATGCCGTGACGTGTATGTCCGGCATCCACTCGCGCTTGATCGCCGCAGTGTCGTGCGCCGCGATCGCGGCGTTCGATCGTGCGCGTGCGGCGCTGATCTCGGCCGATGCCGGGGTGGTCATGGTGGTGGTGGGCGAAGGCGTGTGTGACGCGCAACCCGCCAGCGCAACGAACAGCGCTATCGACGCGGTGCGGCCGTGGGTGCGAGACATGCGGTGTGGCGAAAGCTGCTGGGATGCGTGCCGTTGTGATCGCGCGGAACTTGCGGCGTGTGCGATTCGGCAGCAAGCATGAACGGCGCACAGCGCGCCTCACGTCGGTCGCTGCACCGGCATGCCCGCATCGAGCTGCGCGATCCACGCGTCCAGCCACGGCGCTGTCGGCGGATGTGCCAGCGCTTCACCAGACAGCGCAATGATCTCCGCCGTCGGCACACTTCCGCCGCTCCGGCGCAGGAAACGCGCACGCACGAGTGCCGTCGCGTACTCGTCACCTCCGACACGGAATCGCTGCGTCACTGTCAGCGATTTTTCGTCCCATGCCACGACCTGCGTTTCGATCTCGAATCGCTGGCGCCAGTTGAGCGACTTTCGGAACACCATCGATTCGGTGACCACGACCGGGAAGAATCCCGCGGCATTGAGCTTCGTGAGCAACCCGGACCGGCGCATCATGTCGACACGCGCCAGGTCCATGATCGTGAAGTACCGGCCGTTGTTGACGTGCCGGAACAGATCGAGGTCGAACAGGCCAACGCGAAATGGCGTGGTGCAGGGACCAAGTACGGGCACTGCCGACCGAGAACGACCGGCCAGCCAGAGCCAGAGCATGCGAAACCAGAGATTCATCGGCTCGGGCGACCGTGTGGGAATTCAGGCCACGACGGACGCAATTTACCCCGACAGGAAGTCGGGTGCGCTTCCGCTCACGCGCGTCAGTCTGGTTCGCGACGGTAGAACAGATCGTACACGACGTCGTCTCCGGGTATCCGGAACGCCATCTGCACGCCTGAGATCAGCGGCCGCGCCGTGTGCGAGAGCGGCGAAATGTATTCGGACGTCATCTCGAAATTGCCGCTCGCGTCACGAGTGATCACGCCGCGATCGTACTGTCGCGCTCGACCCGCCACGACCATCGAGCGTCGCCCGTCGACGACGGAGACCGAATACGTCGTCAGCTTGACATCCACCGCGTAGTGCGCCGAGGGATTACCTGTGAGTGTGAGCGAACCACCTTCGACCCAGGTCTCGTAGTGCAGCGTTGAGGCACCCGTGTCGATGTCGAATGAATCGACGCGGGCTGGCAGCTTGATTGCGCCGACCTGTGAGAGGTTCAGCGTTTCCGAGACGACAGGCGTCGGCGCGGTTGGCTGGTCTGACTCACACGCGGACAGCGCGGGCACGACAAGGACACCGAGCGTCGAAACGACGCGACGAATATTCGGACTGGCGAGCACGTTCGGATCCTCATACGAATGTGGGAGTGTCACCTTCCTACGTCGTCAATGCGCGCTGGTTTCAGTCTTGACGACAACGCGATGCGTCCAGCCGTAATCGACGAGGGAGATATATTTCGTGTTCGGGATCCCGTCCAACTCAACGCGCGCACCGCGTGATCGAATAGTTACCGGATTCTGCACGTCGATGACATGGGTCGAACGACCCAATCGAGACGAGATCTGCCGCACGGTGCGCGTTGACGCTCGGATCAGAACGACACGACGAGATTGGCGCCGAACTGACCGCTTCGGAATGTCGCGCTGCCGATCTGGTCGATCGTGCCGCTGCGGCGCGATGTTTCGTATTCCGCCTCGACACTCAGCGAGCGACCGAGAAGCGGGAGCGTGTAGCCGGTGCCGAGTGACAGGGTGCTGCCGATGGCGTACTGGTGACGATAGAATCGCGTCGCGTCATTCAGGCGTTTCGTCGTCATCTGGCCGAATCCCACCGTGGCGCGTGAGTAGAGTCCGCGATTGAAGCGCCGCGACAGCGGATAGTATTTGGCACTCGCGCCTAGGTTGTAATAGTTGAAGATGTAGTCGTCACCGAAATCACCGCGTGTGGACGAGCCGAACGTGCCCTTGATGCGCGCGCCGACGCCGAGGCCCTGCCATCGTTCAGGCGCGACGTGGAACGCCATCAGCACATTCCCGCCACTGCCCGGGGAGAAACTCCCGCCAAGGGATTGGACGAGACGAGTTCGGATGTCGCCCGAAAAGGTGGTCTGCCCGAAGCCGATACCGACTTCGCCGAAAACTGGCGTGCGCTGCGCCGCGAGCGGGCGCGTGAGAGAGACGGCCACCACGAATACGGCGAGGATCTGTCGCATGGTGAATTCCTGGAAGATGTAGTGATGCCGGCGCCGCGAAGTGCGGGACGGAGACCATGGTCAGCGCGCCGCCCGGCGCGATGCGTGCTGCACCTGAAACCACTGCACCGTTTCTGCGACGGCGTCTCGCAGCGGTGTCGCCGCGACGCCGAATCGCTCAGTGAACCGTGCGCTCGACACGATGAAGGGCTTTTCGAACTCGTACATCATTTCGACGGATTCACGCGCCTCCGGCACGAACAGGCCGGCCACGCGCATCATCGACCGCGAAGTCCCCGCGACCTTGATCGGCCGACCGAGGAGAGGCTCGGCCAGCCGCAGCAACTCACGCGTCGAGACCGCAGGCACATTCGGCACATGCCACACCGTACCATCACCGTCCGCCGTTGCGCCGAGCACCTGCATGGCGCGCCCGAAATCACGGATGAACGTGTAGGTGTGCGGCAGATCGATATTCCCGGCGGCGCGTGCAGTTCGGCCGGCGATCATCGGTTCCCAGACACGGTCGCCAAGTGCAGAACCGAGTACTCGTGGCCCGAAGAAGTCCGATCCACGCGCGATGGCGAGCCGCAGCCCGTCTCGCGCGAACACGTCGAGCGCTTCGGCCGTCATACGCTGACGCACAGCGCCCTTTGTCGAATTGGGTTGCATCGGCGTCGTCTCACCGATCGGTCCATCGACCGCACCGTAAGCGTACAGATTGTCGGCGATGATCACGCGGGCGCCGGCACGTTGCGCGCCTCTCAGGATGGCGCGCTGCAGTATCTCGAATTCCTCGCGCCAGCGTGTGTACGCCGGTTGGGCGCATTGATACACCACTGAAACGTTGCTGAGCGCCGCCGACAGCGCTGTCGGGTCCAGTACGTCACAGGCCACTGAAGGAATCGGCACGCCGTCAGGCTGTGCGCCGCTGCGACTGAGGAGCGTCACGGCCGTCCCTGCGGCCGCAATCGCTTCTGCCGTGGCGATACCGAGTGGTCCGGCGCCGATCACGACGTGGCGCGGCTCATCTGACGTGAAAGTGTGGCGGGTCATGATGCGATCCGGTTTATGCGAATCAGGAGAAAGATGGCCCATACCGCGAGCAGAACGATCCACAGCACATAGCCGGCATACAGACTGGCGCCGATCAGTGGTGATTGCACGCCGAATTGCTCGGCGGTGCTGATGAGGGTGCAGACGCCGCAGAACAGTGTCACCAACCCCGCTGATCGCGGGATCCATCGACCGGGATGCTGGATCGCGTACACTCCCAGCGTGGCGAGCCAGGTGTCCATTCAGCAACCATCCAAGGTGCTCACCGATGGCGACGCCCGCGTAACGATTCATCACTTCGTGCACGACGAGTACTGCGTCCCGACTCGCGGCTGTGGCTCCCGGCGCGACGTACAGTTGTACGAGCGATGGTTCCATGAACGGCCAGCGCAGGAACCCGAGTGCCTGTGTCAGGCCGGTGAGGACGCCGAGCGTGGTCGCAAGTGTGAGCAGCGGTGAGCGAACGTCGTCCAGCAGCGACCGCGTGAAGACCGCGAGCGGGATGAGCAGCAGCGACGCCAGCGCGAATGCATAGTACGTCGGGATCACCGTCGCACGCCGTTCGGCAAAGAGCATCAGCGCCTCGATGGCTGGGCGCCGCAGAATTTCGGGAAACTGAAACTCTCGCATCAGGATGATTGCCGGCACGTTGAGACCGACTGCGGCAACCATCGCCAATACAGCCGTGATGCGAGCGATGCCCCGCGTGGAGCTCGGCTCATCGGGAGGCGACGACGACATGTAAACCTCGACTGGGACGGTGCGAGCGATCACTGAGTGTGCGTCGCTCATTCCAACAATGGCGGCGTCCTGTGTGGCGCGAACTGTCCCTGGGCGCCAATCTTCATGCTTATGCCGCCAACCCGTTCAGTCTCCCACCCCTCGGTGAGTCGAGCGCCGGCAACAATCTCAGCGATGCACCTGCAGGCGGCATTCAGCCATGCCGAGCGCGCTGGGGTGTCTCGGGACGAGCTGCTCGCGGCTGCCGGATTGACCGAAGAGCAAGTCGCCTCGCCGGAATCATCGGTATCGCTCGACGCGTCACTTCTGGTTTGGTCCGAAGCGTCCCTGCGCACCGGAGATTCGTGTTTCGGCCTCCACGCGGGTGAAATGGCAGACCCGCTTCGCTTCGGCACGCTCGGCTACGTCATCATGAGCAGCGCCACGGTGCGCGATGCACTGGCCGCAGCCATTCGATACGAGCGCGTGATGTACACCGGTTTTACCAGCCGCTTGATCGTGGACGGCGACAGCGCCACCGTCACGCACGGCGCCACGATGCCCGATGTTCCGGTCGAGCGACAGCCCATCGAGTTCGCACTCGCCACCATTCTGGCCGTCTGCCGTCGGACCACCGGTGAAGCGATCAATGCGCGCGCTGTGATTTTTCGCCATGGCCCGCCAAAAAGCACGGCCGAGCATGAACGCGTCTTTGGTGTGCGGCCCACGTTCAACGGTGACGTCGACGCGCTCGTCCTCCACGCGCGTGTGCTGGACAGACCGGTGCAGGGTGCCAGTGCGGAGGTGTTGCGTACGCTTGCTCCTGTGGTCGAGCGGCTGCACGAGCGCGTGCTGGGCGATGCGCCGCACACAGCGGCCGTCCGGACAGCGATCGTCAACACACTCCATCACGAGGAGGCGACCGTCGCCACGGTGGCTGCCGCCCTGATCACGAGCCAACGTTCACTCCAGCGGCGGCTTGCGACTGAGCATACGTCGTTCCAGCAGGTGCTCGACACCACGCGAAAGGAGCTGACACTCCAGTACCTCGATGACCCCTCACTCAGCCTTGGCGAGGTGGCGTTTCTGACTGGATTCCGGGACGGCAGCGCGTTTCACCGCGCCGTGCGACGTTGGACGAGTCACACCCCGGGTCAACTACGCGGCGCAACGCGCTGACGTCGGTGCGTGCGATGCAGCACGCAGTGCATGCACGGCGTCGGCGCCACGGGTCGTCAGTTCGAGTGTGACTCCGGCTCGACGACGACCCGGTGTGACTTTCCGTCATCGATCAGCGGAATCAAGCCACTCATGAGGCGCACACCATCGAGCGACACGCGCGCGCCGCTCACTCGGATGCCCGCCGGGTTTCGCACGTCGATGACATAGGTTGCGCGGCCGAAGCGATAGGTGATCTGATACGCGGGCCAACCGGACGGCACACACGGCGCGATCCGCAACGTGTCACCGACTTTCGTGAACCCCAGCAGATCCTCGAGTCCGACGCGGTACATCCAGCTCGCCGAGCCTGTGTACCAGGTCCAGCCGCCGCGACCGAGATGCGACGGTGAACTGTAGACGTCCGCCGCCACGACGTACGGCTCCACCTTGTACGTCGCGACCGCATCCGGCGTCGCCGAGTGTGTGAGTGGGTTCAGCATCTGGAAGAGCTCGAACGCGCGATCCGCGTCGCCCTGCATGGCCGTCGCCAGCACGGCCCAGAGCGCCGCATGTGTGTACTGACCACCATTCTCCCGGACGCCCGGCAGATAGCCGCGAATGTATCCCGGATCGGTGTCACTTCCGCCGAACGGTGGCGTGAGCAGCTCGATCAAGCGTGCATCGGAACGCACCAGCTGCGTGTCGAACGCCTGCATCGCCATTTCCTGACGCGCGACGGGCGCGGCACCCGAGATCACGCTCCAGCTCTGCGCGATGGAGTCGATCTGGCACTCCTCGCTGGAGGCGGAGCCGATCGGCAGTCCGTTGTCATAGTAGGCGCGACGATACCAGGCTCCGTCCCATCCCGCCTCCTCACAGGCCGCGGCGTAACGATCGCTCCATTCGCGCATGTGGCGTGCCTCTGCGTCGTCGCCGCGCGCATCGGCGTGCTTGGCGAACGCACGCATCGTCCGGATCAGGAACCACGCCAGCCACACGCTTTCGCCGCGCCCCTCGGCGCCGACGCGACTCATGCCGTCGTTCCAGTCGCCCGTGCCGATCAGCGGCAAGCCGTGCGGGCCAGCGGTGCAGGCACGGCGCAGGGCACGTCGGCAATGCTCGTAGATGCTGCCGTGTTCCTCGGTCACCGTCGGCAACTCGTACAACTCGTGCTCGGAAGGGCCAAGTGTCCTCATCGTGATGAACGGCACGTATTCGTCGAGCAGCGCGCGATCGCCGGTTACGGTGACATACTGGTCCACCACGAACGGAAGCCACGCGAGATCATCGGAGAATCGCGTGCGCACGCCACGTCCGCTGTGTGCATGCCACCAGTGCTGCACGTCGCCTTCGACGAACTGTCGCGCGGCCGCCCGCAGGATGTGCTCGCGCGCGACCTGCGGTTCGGCGTACAGGAATGCCATCGAGTCCTGCAGCTGGTCGCGGAATCCGTACGCGCCACTGCTCTGGTACAGGCCCATGCGCGCCCACATGCGGCATGAGAGCGCCTGGTACAGCGACCAGCGGTTGATCATTGCGTTGAACGCAATGTCGGGCGTCGCGACGGTGATCGTACTGAGGCGCGCGTCCCACTCTGCCACCGTCGCACTCGATGCGGCGCTGGCGGAGGCCACCGGGCGCAACTGATCGATCAAGCGCCGTGCATCGACTTCCGATGGCGCTGCGCCGAGCAGGATGGTCACGTCGCGCGATTCACCCGGCAGCAGCGTGATGCGCATCTGCAATGCCGCGCAGGGATCGAGGCCGACACCGCTCGCGCCGTCCAGCTCACCGCTGCGCAGCGCAGCCGGTGCGGCGTGATGTCCGTTGCGACCGAGGAACGTGAGCCGATCCGCCGTATGGCTGGTGACGGGCTCACTCGACGCGAGAAAAGCGGTCCAGTTGGTGAACAGCGGATCGAAGTGATTGTGCGCGAAGATGGCGCCGTGCTCCGGCACGAACCGCGTACGCACCTGGAACTGCGACTCGTCACGGCGCGCGCCCAGCGTCCACTCGGCGTATGCCGTGACGGTCAGCTGTCGCGTGACGGCCGACATGTTCGTGATGCGCAGCACCGACAATTTCACGGCCGCATCCGGCGGTACGGAGAGTCGCAATTGCGTGCGAATCTCACGCCGCTCGTGCACGAAAGTAGACTGGCCGGCGCCGTGCGTGACGCGGTACGTTCCGCTGCCGTCCACCGGCGCGGGTGTGGCCGACCAGAGATCGTCGCTGTCATCATCCTGCAGGTAGATCGCGTCGCTGATCGGGTCGGAGACCGGATCGTTGTGCCACGGCGTGAGGCGATAGAAGTACGCATTCTCCGCCCACGTGCAGCCCGCGCCGCGTTCAGTGACGAGAAACCCGCCGTGTGGATTGGCGATCACATTCGCCCACGGCGCTGGCGGCAACGTTCCGTCACGTACCTCGATGCGATAGTTGTCGCGCGAATCGAGTCCACCGATTCCATTGTCGAATCGCAGCGCACCGTCGTCGCTCGCTGCCGTCAGCTGACCTGCGCGCAGCAGTCGGGGCCTCGGCAGCAGCGGTGCGACCAGCGGCAGGAATGCCGACACGAAGCTTGCCAGCGGGCCCGGACGTTCACTGACCGGATTGCTGGCGGGCGCCACACGATCGATGGCGCGTGTCGTCACCAGAGACGGAATGGCGCTCGGCACATCGATCGTCTTCGACTCGGCATTGGCGAGCACACGCGTCAAGGCGCGGCCGTCACACGCGATGTGCACGCGCGCCGTCGCCGAGAGCATGAGGAAGTCAGCAGCCGGAAATTGTTCCCGTCGGCGGATGAAGGTCCCGCCGGCACGATCCATAAGCGACGCATCGTTGGACGCCACCATCGCCTCGGTGATGCCGTCGCGAAGCTCCTGTAGATAGTCGTATGGCTGCGAATTGATCACGACCAGGTCCACAGTCAGGCCACGGCGGCGCCAGTACCGATGCGCCGAGAAGAGTTCGCGCAGTGTCGGCAGCCCGTCGATGCTCTCGATGTTCGCCAGGACGATCGGGTTGTCGCCCGAGATGCCGTGCGCCCAGAGCAGTGGCTGTGACCCCTTGCTGCGGCGCAGTTCATCGTGCGGCGGTGCGAGCGATCCGCCGAGGTAGAGCAGTTGCGCGGCGATCTCCTGGAACACGGCGGCGTTGGCGGGTGTGATGCCAAGCTCCCGCAATTCGATCTGGGTCGCCGTCCATGCAAAATCGAGTGCGCGCTGGGCAGCGTGCGAGTCGTGGTAACGCCCTGCCAGTTCGAAGGCCGCTTCGCGCGTGGTGGCGACGAGTGTGGTGAACGCGACCGTGACCGATTGCCCGGGTGCCACGCTCACCCGTGTGCGCAGCGAAAAAATCGGATCGAGCACCGGGCCGGTCGTGCCGGACAGCTCGCCGCTGGTAGTCATCGCGATCGGGTCGCGCACGGTGTGCCCGCGACCGATGAAACGTGCGCGATCGGTTTCACAGCTGACGCTTCCGAGGCGATCGCGTCCTGCGTCGACAACATGGACACACCACAGTCGCGGGTCGTCCGGTGAGCGGGGTCGCCTGGTCGCCGTGATGGCCGTACACCATCCGTGCCACTCCGTCTCCACGAACAGGTTGGAGAACGCGGGGTGCGCGAGGTCCGCGCCCTGCGTGTTCATCGCCACTTCACCGTAGCTGGTGAGCTCGACTTCGTGCGGCTCGCTGCCGGTGTTGGTCAACGTCACCCGACGCACTTCGGCTGAGTCGGCGGGGACGACGGTGATCTCGGTGCGCGTTTCGATGTCGCCGTCGATGCGATGCAGCGTCGCGCGATCCGATGCGAGCCACGCGCGGCTGTGCGAGGCGGGCACGCCGAACGGTTGGTACGCGGACGACCACATGCGCCCTGCGGTGAGGTCGTTGATGTAGCAGAACTGCCCGGTGTCATCGCGTGTGCTGTCGGCACGCCACCGCGTGACGGCGATCGATTCGTACCTGCTGTATCCGCTGCCGTTGTGGTTGAGCATCACGGTGTACGGATGTGATCCGAGCAGCGCAACTCGCGGCGCAGACGGCAGGCTCGTGTTGATCTCGCGAACTACCGGTCGATCCGACTCGGCCGTCTCGCGCGTCTCGTCGGGCAGCACGGCCTGCACGTCCTGCATCACCAGTCGACGCGGGATGCGCTCGTGCAGCAGGAGCTCGACGGACTTCACCAGCGAATCCGCATGGAATCGTGCCTGCCAGATGTCGTGCAGCAATACGTTCGTGAGCGACACCAGCGTCATGCCGATGTGATGTGCCATGTAGGCACGCACGAACGACACCTTCGCCCCCTGCGCCGGTCGCGTGTAGTCCAGCGCGTCACAGAATCCGTATTCCCCCAGTGCGCCCATCGATTCGAGCGTCTTCAGGTTGCCCAGGGCGCGCGGCGGGTCGATCTGTGCGGCGAGTGCCGTGGCGTACGGCGCGATGACGAGATCACGCCCGAGACCACGCTTGAGCGCGAGGTCGGGAATGCCGAAGGCGCGATACTGGTAGGTCTGATGGCGATCGCGAAGGTTGTACGCGCTTTCGCTCACGCCCCACGGCACACTGCGAGAGCGTGCATACGCCACATGGCGTTCCACGACGCCGCGATAGGTCTGGGCGAGCAGTGTAAACGGCAGCGACCGCATCACGAGTACCGGCATCAGGTACTCGAACATGCTCCCGCTCCAGCTCACGAGCGCCGTCGTGCCCGCCGTGCGCGAGAGTGTGCGCGAGAGACGGAACCAGTGTTCCACCGGCACATCGTTGCGGCCGATCGCCATGAAACTCGCGAGGCGTGCCTCGGAGGCGAGCAGGTCGTAGTACGAGTCGTCAGGCGTGAAGGACTCGGGGTGGTAGCCGATCGTGAACAACTTCCGCTCGCTCTCGTAGAGAAAGCTGAAGTCCATCTCGGTCACGAACGAGTAGGCGGCATCGGCAATCGCCTGCAGGCGCGTGCGCAGCGTCGGTTCCGCGTCCGCCATCGCGAGACACGCCTGGCGCACGGCGATGAGGTGCCCCGCCAGGTTTCCGCTGTCCACGGTGCTGATGTACGGCGGATCGAGCACGCGCAGGTCCGACAGATCGTACCAGTTGTAGAAATGCCCGCGATAACGGCGCAGCGTGGCGAACGTGCCGAATGTGAGTTCCAGTCGGCTCGTCATGTCGGCAGCGTCGATCAATTTCAGGTCGCACGCGCTGATCGTGGCGAGCAGCTGCAGCCCCATGTTGGTCGGCGACGTGCGCATCGCGACCACCGGCTCCGGATCACTCTGGAAATTGTCCGGCGCGAGCCAATGTGTCTCCTCTGTGACGAACGTGTCGAAGAAGTGCCAGTGCAGCGCCGCGTAGCGCACCGCCAGGTCCCGCTGCGCCGCTGTAAGTGTCTGGCGCCGTGTGCCGGATGGCTGGCTGATGTAGGCGAGGATCGGTGGCGCCATCATCCAGCAGGCGGTCATCAGGCCGACTGCGAATGCCGTCAACTGCAGCGACTCGACCGGCAGCCCGAGGGTCCGTTGGCGTCCGAGCGCGTTGAGCACGATCGCCACCGCGCCGAGGCCGACGATCCACGCGCTCGGCTGCATCGAGCGGCGTGTGACCCGCCCGATATCCGAAAGACTGCGTTCCACGAGGAGCGCGGACTGCCACTCCAGCATCATGCGCCGCGACACGAACAGGCGATGCAACGTGCGCACGATCGCATCGGCCGAGATCAGTGCCTGATGCGGCAGGGTGAGAATCGCGACCAGCGCCTGCTCGACGCTGACGACCGCGTCCTGTGCGACGGCTTCGTAGTAGGCACGCCACGACTTGTCGAGCGGCGGCCGCAGGATCGCAATGATCAGCGCGGTCACCCACGGCGCCACGATGGCGCCCAGCCCGAGCATCGTCCAGCGCAGCGCCGAACCGGGAAGAATGGTCCAGCCGCCGATGAGGAACAGCAGCTGCGAGATCTCGACCATGCTGCGTCGCAGGTTGTCGATGATCTTCCACTGCGAGACGAGTGACAGCCGGTTGCGTTCCGGGCCGTCGGGTCCCGGCACGGTCCGTCGCAGCCACGGCAGCAGCTGCCAGTCGCCACGAATCCAGCGATGCTTGCGACGGGTGTAGGCGATGTACGTGGACGGATAGTCGTCATACACGATCACGTCCGTGGCCAGGCCGGCGCGTGCGTAGTTGCCCTCGATCAGGTCGTGCGACAGCAGCGTGTTCTCGGGAAACCGGCCATGCGTCGCCATCTGGAACGCGTCGACGTCGTAGATGCCCTTCCCGGTGAACGTGCCTTCGCCGAAGAGATCCTGATACACGTCCGACACGGCCGTCGAATACGGATCGACGCCAGGATGGCCCGACGCGATTGCCGCGAAGCGCGAGCGATGCGCACTCGGCAGCGACACGCCGACGCGTGGCTGCAGGATGCCATAGCCGCGCAGCATCCCGCGTTCCGCATCGTACACCGGTCGATTGAGCGGATGGGCCAGTGCCCCCACCAGAGACGGCGCGGCGTCGGGCGGCAGCACGGTATCCGCGTCGAGCGTGATCACGTACTTCACGCCGAGCAGCGCGTCGGTGTCACCGACCATCGTGCTGAAGGCGTCGGTCGCGTGACCGCGAACCAGCCGATTGAAATCGGACAACTTTCCGCGCTTGCGTTCCCAGCCCATCCAGACGCCTTGCGTCGGATTCCAGCGTCGCGACCGGTGCAGGAGATGGAACGGCCCCGAGCCGGTGCCGGCATGTCGCGCGTTCAGTTCACCGATGCCGTCCCGCGCGGCAGCGACGATCGCGTCGTCGCCGGTGATGGTCTCGTGGGCCGCGTCCGTGAAGTCACTCAACACGGCGAAGTGCAGGTGCGCCTCACGATTCGCCAGGAACTGCACCTCCAGCGTCTCGAGCGCATCCCGCACATCCTCGACCCTCGCGAACAGCGTCGGGATCACGACCGCGGTGCGAAACGCCTCCGGCACCCCGTGTTCGTGCAGATCGAGTCGCGGCAGCGTGTGCGGTGGAAGCAGTGCCGTGACCAGCTGATTCAGCACCGTGACCGCGATGTCGAGTGCCGGGAAGAAGGCGAGCAGCAGCAGCAGGATCATCGACTGTGGCGCGTCGGACTCGATCAGCAGCATCACGCCGAGCGTGACCAGCATGACCAGCACCGTCAGGCCGCCGACGAACACCGCATTCGGATGGGCATGGACGGTGCGTTCGATCTTTTCAGCAATGGTTGGCGAATAGCCGGCCAGCGCCTCGAGCTCGCCGATTCCGTCGTCGATCAGGTAGAAGCCGACGTGTGTCCGTACCTCTGCGGGTTCGCGATCCTCCGCCGCTGGCGGCCGCTGTGCCAGATCGATGGCCCACTGCGCCACCGACATCTCGCGATGGCCCGTACTCTTCGCGATCCGTTCCACGACGTGTCGGTAACGATCGCG
The DNA here is from genome assembly GCA_014379355.1 of Gemmatimonadaceae bacterium. Classification (GTDB taxonomy): domain Bacteria; phylum Gemmatimonadota; class Gemmatimonadetes; order Gemmatimonadales; family Gemmatimonadaceae; genus JACMLX01. The sequence continues at coordinate 8,524 of JACMLX010000146.1, read as the reverse complement.
CGTCGCAAATGTCATCTGCGCGTAGAAGCCGGCCGGGTCGGTACGCAGCACCGCCTCGATCACGCTCTGCTTTTCGACGAAGTGTCGCCAGTCGCGGCGCCCGATATCCCTCAGGCTCGTGATGCTGTTGGCCATCATCAGCCCGGTCAGCGTCACACGATGCGTGGACAACGCCACCGATGTCTCGGGACTGACGCCAGCGTCGCGCATCCAGTGCTCGAGCCACGCCAGCGGCGGCGACGCCCCTTCGGTCTGCCGCAACAGCTGCAGGAAACGCGACACGAAGTGCGGCGTGAGTTCATGGTCGGCATCGGCGAACTCGCGCAAGGACTCGCGCAAGGCGGTGCCTCCGCGCGCACTGGCGGCCAGCACCCGATCCGACCACATCGACGCCAACCCGATTTCGTCGAGTCGCTGCATGGTGCGCAGCGTCATGCGCCGCACACTTTCGATCAGGCCAAGCCGGAGCATCGCGGGCATGGCCCACAGTTCGCCGACCGATAGCGGCGTGACGCTCTGGAACGACTCCACATACAGGTCGACGTTTTCCAGGTCGACTCGCGCCTCGGTATGCGAAATGAGCGAGATGGCCATCTCGTACACGCGCGGATAGCCAGTCATCGGCCCGCTGGCGAGCTCGGGCAACTCGCGATAGTAGCCGCCCGGAAGACTGGCGCGCACTTCCTGCAGATGCTCCTGCACGACGTGATAGTTGTCGAGCAACCATTCAGCGGCGGGACCGGCGTCCACACCCGCTGCCGCCGCACTCAGCAATCGCTCCTGCGCGTCGGTGAGTATGCGACGGGTTTCTGACAGCCGCGCAAGCAGACGCGCCGGCCTGAGCGGAGTTCGCGTTGCGACGAGCCGCTGATCACGCGCCACAGCGCGCGCACGCGCAGCGAGGTGATCTGCACCCAGCAGCTCACCGACGATCGGGCCCGTCAGTAACTCGTCGGCCGCTTCCGCGCGCGAACGTTCAGCGCGTGTGCTCATGTGCGCACTCGTGCGGAGTTTCCGGAATCAGCGGGCAGCGCGCGCACTCTCGGGGGCGGATGTCCACTCACGGACGCGAAGGGTCGTGACGGTCGTGTGCATGGTGATGTGGGGGCGTGTTTGAACGGTCCATGCTGGATGACCCGCGCATGACTGTGCCGCGCTGCGTGAAGACGTCTGCGCTGCTGCCGTATTATATACACAGAAGAGGACTCCACACCGAACTCCACCATGCAATTCCGGAACCGCCTGAAATGCGTCGCCTGTCTCGTGTTCGTGACAATCACTTCGGCGCATGCACTTCGCGCGCAGGCCTCGACGGCGGCGGCGGCCGCACTGCGACATGGCGTCAGACTCGACAGCGCCGAAACAGCGGCGGTCGAACACGGTGAAGCAGTCGTGCGGGTTCTGCCGACGCAGGATCAACGTGATGTAGCAGTGTTCGGTGTTGTCCGACTGGCCGTACCGCGTGATGTGTACCTGCGTCGCGTGCAGGACTTCCGGAACTGGTTGCGCACACCGACGCGCAGAACCCTTGGCATGTTCAGCGATCCCGCCGTCCTGTCGGACGTGGACGGCCTGACGGTCAGCCGTGATGACGCCCGGGACCTGCGCAAATGCGGGCCCGGTGCCTGCACCACCAAGTTGCCGGCGTCGGAAATGCAGCGCGTGCAGGCCGCGGTCGATTGGTCGGCGAGTGACATGCAGTCGCGCATCACGGCGTTGGCGCGACAGCGAATGGTGCAGTACGTCGAGGAATACCGGGACCGCGGCAATGCATCGATGCCAGTGTACGACGATCGGCCGAGCGTGCGGGCCAGTGACGCCTTCATCGCCGTGCTGGCGCAGTCCACCTACCTCAATCAGGCAGCGCCGGACATCGCCAATTACCTGAGGACGTTTCCACGCGGTCGGCCCGGTGGGGTGTCGGACGTGATCTACTGGTCAGAGGACGCGGTCGCCCGACTGCGACCGATCCTGAGCGTGACGCACGCCGTCGTATACACGCCGCCGGAGATGAGCGGCACGACCGTGGTGGCATCAAAGCAGATCTATGCCAATCACTATTTCGAGGCGGCACTCGAAGTCCTGAACGTCACCGATCGCGAGGTCGTCGGTGAGCCGCCGTCGATCTATCTCGTCGTCGACCGCCGATTCCGCTTCGACAACCTGCCTCGCGGCGGCATACTCAACATCCGGGGCAGGGCGGTGAACGGCATTCGAGACCAGCTGCTCAGCGATCTGCAGCGCGAGAAGGTCGCCGGCGACCAGATTCGTGCGCGGTGATGCCGCGGAAGCGTCCGTCTCGCATCGACCGAGCGCAAGGCTGTGCGACGCTCCGCGACGATCACTTCTTCGTCGTATCCGCCAGCGCAGCGCGCATCGCAGCCCCTTTCGCGGGTTGACCGAGCGAGTCGTACATCTGCGCCAGGTCGCCGCGCGCGTTCTTCACGAAGCTGGTGGCCGGACTGGTCTGCGCCAACAGGATCGCGAGCCCGGCCGCGCTCTCCTTTTCGCCGTCGGCGTATCGACGCTGCCGCAGCAGCGCACGCCCCAGCTTCACCCGCACGATCCCGACATCAAGGTGTGTCGCCGGCAGGATCTTCAGGTACACCGCCAGCGCGTCACGGTAGAACTTTTCGGCCTGCGCGTTGTCGCCGCGCGCCGTGTACACGCTGCCGCGATTGCTGAGCGCCGTACCGAGCAGGTTGTGCGGACCGTGATACACCGCCTCGTAGATGCCGACATTCCGGGCGAAGTGCGCATCCGCCTCGTCATAGCGCTTCGTGCGCAATGCCGTGATGCCCATCTCGTTGACGGTTGACGCGACCTGCGGGCTCATGGCCCCGAAGACCTTCTCACGAATGGCGAGTGCCTGCTTCGTGAGCGGCGCGGCCTGGTCGAATTTTTCTTCCGCCACCAACGCACGGCCGAGCATCGTCAGCGCTGCCGCCGTGCGTGGGTCGTTGTCACCGTACACGTGCTGAATGATGGCCAGACCCTCGCGATCGTACTTCTCGGCGGCCGCGAACTCGCCCCGCTGGAACTGCACGGCTCCGAGGTTGATCAAGGCATCGGCCACCAGCGGATGCCGGTCGCCATACAGGGCCTGCGCCACGGCGCGACTCTGGCGGAACAGCGAATCGGCACCGGCGTAGTCGCCGGCGTAGAAGTAGTCGTTGCCAAGTTGCGTGGAGGCTTCCGCGACATCGGGTGACACCGGCGCGAGCGCGGTGTGCAGCGCGAGCGCCTCGCGCATGACGGCGATCGCATCCGCATATGCGCCACGCTCCTCGAGCACCTTGCCGAGCACGGTCGCGGCGACGGCGATGTCACGATGTCCCGGTGTGCGCGCACGCCTGCTGGCCGCGAGACCCTCACGCGCCAGCTTTTCCGCCTCGGGAAGTTGCGACTGTGCGACGCGCAATTCCGCCAGCGCCGTCAGCGAGCGCGCGACGTCCGGATGATCGGTTGGCAGCGCCTTGCGCGCCGTGATTGCGCGCTGGAGCAGGGAATCGGCGCGATCGAGACGGCCGAGTCGCTGGAAAATACTTGCGAGTGTCTGGTACAGCTCCGCCTGCACGACCGGTTCGGCCGCCAGCGTTGCCGCTTCGACGACGCCGCGCTCCACCAGCGTCACCGCGCGCAACGAGTCGCCGGGTTCACTCGTCTGCTCACCACCCTGGAACAGGCTGAGAGTGAAGCGCTGGATCTGTTGCGCACGTTCCGCTTCACGCACGGCAGTGTCGCGCGCCGCACGAATGCGCTGTGCCGAGACCGTGGTCAGTGCGACGATCACGGAAAGCACGGCGCCCGCCGCAAGGAGTGCGGTCCGATGTCGCCGCACGAACTTGGCCGTTCGATAGCCCGCGGAATCCGGGCGCGCCTCGAGCGGCTCGTTCTGCAGATAGTGATCCACGTCGCGCAGCAGCGCGTCCACGGTGCGGTATCGTCGCGCGGGCTCACGATGCATCGCCGTCAGGCACAGCACATCGAGATCGGCCCACGAGGCACCACTCGCGTCGGCGCCATGGGTGGCCGCGCGCGCCACCACCGACGGTCGCACCGGATCCGTGCCAAGAATCGTCGCCTCGACCTCGCTCGCGGTGCGACCCGTCACGTCGAATGGCAGCCTGCCGCTCAGCAATTCGTACAGCACCACACCGAGCGCATACACATCCGTGTGCACACCGGTCGGTTCGCCGCGAATCTGCTCCGGCGCCGCATAGGCCGGTGTCATCATCTGCAGTCCCGTACGCGTCGCCCCCGCATCGTCACCCTCCGGCGCCAGCTGCTTCGCGATGCCGAAGTCGAGCAACTTCGCGCGGCCATCCGCCGTCACCAGGATGTTCGATGGCTTGAGATCGCGATGCACGATCAGGTGACCGTGCGCATGTTGCACCGCCTCGCAGATCTCGCGAAAGAGGCGCAGTCGCGCAGTCAGCGGCAGTGCATTGGCGCGTGACCACGCGGTGAGCGTCTGCCCGTCCACGTATTCCATCGCGATCCACGGCGTCCCATCCGGCAGTGTTCCTGCGTCGTACAGATGCGCAATGCCCGGATGATTGAGCTGCGCCAGTGTGCGCTGCTCACTCGCGAATCGCTCACGACGCGCCGGCGACATCCACGCATGGTGCATCAGCTTGATCGCAGCCGCGCTGCCGAGGTCCTTGCGCTCGGCGAGATAGACCACGGCCATGCCGCCTTCACCGAGCAGTCGCACCAGGCGATACGGGCCGAAGTCGCCATCTGGAACGCCATCGGCTGCCGTCGTGTCGAGCAGCGAGGTCGCGACCTGCGCGAGGCCGAGGTCGAGCATCGAGTCGGCGCGCACGTCTTCCTCGAGCATCGCCATCACGTGCGTCACGAACGTCGCGTCGCCGTCGCTTCGTGACTCGACGCGTGTGCGCTGTTCGTCCCGCGGCAGCTCACTCGCCTCGTGAAACGCGTCCTGCATGCGCTGCCAGCGTTCGGCACGCCTCTCGATGTCGTCGGAGTGCATCGCGTTCTCGCGTGTGCGTCAGGACACGTCGCGCAACTCGGCGGCGAGCCACGCGCGCGCGGCGCGCCAGTCGCGCAATACCGTGGCCTCGGAGACCTCGAGCAAGGTCGCCGTTTCGGCCACGTCGAGCCCGCCGAAGAATCGGCACTCGACCATCTGCGCCTGGCGCGGGCTGAGGCGCGCCAGGTCGTCCAGCGCCGCGTCGAGGGCGAGTACGTCGTCACCGGCACCGACGGCCGGTGTGCCATCGTCCAGCGTGATCGCAACGACTTCCGGACCGCCGCGCTTCCCCGCCATGCGCCGCCGCGCCAGATCGATGACGACCTGCCGCATTGCCCGTGCGGCAATGCGCTTGAAGTGCAGCGGTGATGTGTGTGCAACCGCCGGAGTGGCGGCGAGTCGGAGGTACGCTTCGTTGACGAGCGTGGTCGGCGACAGCGTGGCGCCGGGATCGTTGCGTCGCACCAGCTGCGCGAGGCGGCGGAGTTCCTCATAGGCCGCAGTGAAGACGACATCGAGGGCGGCCCGGTCGGCCGCCGTCGATCCTGTGCCACCCGTGTCCGCGGCAGACCAGTCGCGGCCCTTCTGTGTCCCCATGACGGTTTTCTCCGCTGCGCCGCGCAATGGGGGTGAGCGTACACGAACGCGCTTGCCGATTGTTTGACCGCCGGCAACCGAACGCTACCACGACGTGTGCCCGAGAGGCAACCGCCGTGGCAGTCGTGTATCCGGAAACGGTTGCAATGCGCTGCACGCCGCCGCGCCGTCGGGTTATTGCAGCGGCACCGCTGCATTCGAGGCAGGCACGTGCGCCAGCGCCAGCGCCGCGACTTTCGAACCGATCGTCTGGCCAGCGGTGATGTCGAAGCGATAGTGCAGTCCGGCGTAGATGCGTGCGACGCCGGCTTCGACGACCTTGGCGTCCATCACCGACTGCGCGGCAGGGAAGAGGCCGGTCAGCACGCCAGCGGCCGTCCCCGTGATGCAACTGTGCGCCGACGGATACGATGGGAAGTTCGGACGGCCGACCGGCGTCGCGATGTTCGCAGCGACCTGAAACGGCCTCACGAACCAGTAGGCGTACTTGGCATCCCAGCACGAGATCGTCGCATCGAACATGGCCGTGTGAAGTACGGCATACACGCGCGCTGTGCGTCGTTCGTTCATCTGCGCGGCCTTCGTGAGACCGCTCGCGACTTCGGTGAAGTGGCCGATCGGACCGGCCGGCCCCGATGCGAACTGCCAGAACTGCGCGATGCCCAGCTGCGCGGGTGTGAGGGCCGCGGTCATGGCCTGCACTTCGGCCAGATCGGTCGCGAACGCCGCTGATGTCACGGCGGGCGGTGCCGCAGGCCGGAATTGATCGCCCGACGCCAGATACCAGCCGCGCGATTGGCCCCAGAGCGGCGCGACAGGCTGCGCCGGCGCGGGAGCGTTCAGCCAGTAGCCTGGTCCGGTGGGCATGGTGCCGGTCCAGACGGCTTTGGTCCGATCAGTTGCAGCGCGCGTCAGGACCTGTGCCGCCGATTGTGTTCCGGCGCCCTCGCCACGCTCGAAGTCATAGGACGACTCGGCCGCGATCGTCGCGTAATAGGCGCGATCTGCGACGAGTTGTGCGGTGATCGCCGTGTCCTCCATCGGATACAGTGTCCGCAGGACCGCCGCGGCCGCGCCGGCCACCGCGCCGGCCTCGGAGGGCTTCCTGCCGCCCGTCGACGGGGAAGCGCCCGCGGACACCGCCGCGTTGTACGACGCGACGGCGACGAGCGAGAAATTCCGCGCGACGAACAGGGGACTTCCCACTTCGCGTCGACCGGTGATGGTCCGGGTGAGCTGCATCCAACGGTCGGATGCGGTCGTCTCGCCAGTCGCGAGTGCGCGCCCTTCAGGCGCGTTCCGGGGCGAGGATGGCGACGAATCACTGCATCCGACGCCCACGACAAGCATCGTCAATGCGAGTACGATACGGGTATGCATGGAACACCTCGGTACTGGCGGGACGGTGGATGCGGGCGCGCTCGGACAGCGGTTCCGCGACTGTTCACGCACACCTGCGCCAACGGCGCCGCTTTCGAGCCACGCACCGCTTCATGAGCGAATCCGGTGCGGTCACGATGTGGCTCCGACGTGCAGCCGGCGGTGACGTCCACGCCTTCGACACGGCGTTTTCGCTCGTCTATGCCGAGCTGCGAGTCCTCGCTCGGTCACAGCTGCGTCGCGAAATGGTCGGCCATACGCTCGAGACGGGTGCGCTGGTACACGAGGCCTATCTCCGACTCAGCAACGACACACCGGCCGAATTCGATGACCGCTCGCACTTCCTTGCCATCGCATCGAGTGCCATGCGCCGCATCCTTGTCGAACATGCACGACGCACGCATGCCGCCAAACGCGGTGGCGGCGCGGTGGCCGTCGATCTCGACGCGGCCGATGCGGGGCGTGCCGTCGTGCTCGACGACCATGGCACGTCCCTCGTGGATCTCGACGAAGCGCTGCAGCGGCTGGCGATGCTGCATGAGCGCCAGGCGAAAGTGATCGAATGCCGATTCTTCGGCGGGCTCACCGAGGAGGAGACAGCTGCGGCGCTCGGCGTTGGAGTGCGCACCGTCAAGCGTGACTGGGCGGCTGCACGTGCCTGGCTCTATCGACACATGCAGGACGATTCCGCTCGATGATGGGCGGGCCGATGGACGACGAGTCACGTGCGCGCGAGCGATACGCACGAGCCACGGCATTGGTCGACGACGCGCTCGAGCTGCCTGCCGCGGAGCGTGATGCGCATGTCGTGTCGCACGTCGGCGATGACGCGGTCCTGCTTGCCGAGGTTCGGTCGCTGCTGCGCGCACATGCCTCGCTTGGCGGTTTTCTCGAGGCGAGTCTGCTGCCCGATGCGCTCATCGCGCGCGTGCAGGAGTCGATTGGCGATCGATACCGGATCGTGTCACGTATCGCCTCGGGCGGAATGGCGACGGTCTATCGCGCCGACGATGTGCGCCACGGTCGATCGGTCGCCATCAAGGTGCTGTCGATCGCGTCGGATGCCGTCGCGGGCGAAGTGGCCAGCGCGCAGCGGTTCCTCGACGAGATCCGGGTCACGGCGGCGCTGCAGCATCCGAATATCATGCCGCTCTTCGACTCGGGCGCTGCGGCGGGCCTGATGTACTTCGTGATGCCGTTCGTGGAAGGCGAGTCGCTGCGTGCGCGTCTGCAGCGCAGCGGCCCGCTCGGCCTCGACGACGTCATCGCCGTGACGCGCGGAGTGGCTGACGGCCTCGAATACGCGCACGGCGTCGGTGTGGTGCATCGAGACCTGAAGCCGGACAACATCCTGCTGCGCGACGGCGAGCCGCTGATCTGCGACTTCGGCATCGCGCTGGCCACCGCGTCGCTCGACGACGCGCGGCGCACGCAGGTCGGCACGATCATCGGCACGCCGCAGTACATGTCGCCCGAACAGGCCGCCGGCGCCGACCGGGTGGACGGCCGGACGGACCTGTACTCGCTCGGTGCAATATGCTACGAAATGCT
>JACMLX010000145.1 GCA_014379355.1 Gemmatimonadaceae bacterium | reverse complement strand
GCACGAACGCGACGCTGCGCGGCGCGTGGCTCGACATCCGCCCGAGCTCGACGTCGGGCAATACGCCGATGAACGTGATCATCCGCAACGTCTCGTTCGAAGACACGGTGGACTGCTTCCCGCAGTGGGCGCCGACCGATGGCGCGCAGGGCAACTGGAACTCGGCGTACGACTCGATCTCCGTGCGCAACGCGACGCACGTCTGGATCGATCACAACAGCTTCTCCGACGTGACGAGCGCGGATTCGACGCTGCCGGTGCTGTTTGGCCGCGTCTACCAGGTGCATGACGGCCATCTCGACGTCACGAACGAATCGGACTACGTGACGATCTCGTGGAACCAGTTCGTGAACCACGACAAGACGATGCTGATCGGCAGCTCGGATTCGGCGACGGCGGATCGCAATCGGCTGCGCGTGACGATTCATCACAACCTGTTCAGCGGCGTCGGGCAGCGAGTGCCGCGCGTGCGGTTCGGACAGGTGCACGTGTACAACAACTTCTTCGATGTGGATGCGCTGCCGACGTATGGATACAGCTGGGGCGTCGGGGTCGAGTCGCAGATCTACGCGGAGAACAACGCGTTCGTGCTGAACGCGCCGCACACGCCGGATGATGTGATCGATCGCTTCAGCGGCTCGCGGATCACGGATACGGGGAACTGCCTGCTGGTCGCGGGCGTTTGCGTTGTGACGGATTTCATCGCGGCGTGGAATGCGGTGAACAATCCGGATTTCGTGCCGGATGCCGGATGGACGCCGGTGCTGTACGGGATCGCGGGCCGCGCTGATCGCGCGAAGTCCGTGGAGACGAACGTGCCGTTGTATAGCGGCCCGACGCTGCGCTGATGAGCCGGGGATTGGCACCGATTTCGGCTGCGAAATCGGTGCCAGTCCCCTTTGTCGCTCAGCCGTCCTGATTGCGAAGCCAACATCGACACAGTCATGATCGGCCGCGATGGCCAACCCGGACGGCGACAACGCGGCTGAGCAGCGACTGACATTCGGCCGCTACGTGGTGGATCTGCACCGCGGCTGCCTGTTGCTGGATGATCGCGAAATCCCACTGCGGCCGAAGACGTTCGCGGTGCTCACCCACCTCGCGACACATCCCGGACGCCTGTTCAGCAAGGAAGAGATCCTCGCGGCGGTGTGGCCCAACCTCGTAGTCACTGACGACACTCTGGTGCAGAGCATCGGTGAGCTGCGACGCGCGCTCGGCGAATCCGGCGCGCGTCTCATCACCACGGTCCCGCGCCGAGGCTATCGCTTCGAAGGCGACGAGGCGCCGCCGGACCGACGCAAGACGCGCGACTGGCACCCGCTGCGCTGGCGCTGGAAGTACGGGATCATCGCGCCACTCGCCGTCGGTCTCGCGGTCGCGGCACTGTGGTTAGGCACCACCGTCCGCGACGTGAAGAAGCCGGTCGTCACCATGGCCATCAAACCGGCTATAGCGGTGCTGCCGTTCCAGAATCAGAGCGACGACACATCGCGCGAATACCTGG
>JACMLX010000144.1 GCA_014379355.1 Gemmatimonadaceae bacterium | reverse complement strand
TGTGCGCCGTCGACGTCGGCGTCCGTCATGATGATGATCTTGTGGTAACGCGTCTTCTCGAGGTCGAACTCGTCCTTGATGCCGCAGCCGAGGGCCGTGATGATGGTGCGGATTTCCTCATTGGAGAGGACCTTGTCGATGCGGGCCTTCTCGACGTTGATGATCTTGCCGCGCAGTGGCAGGATCGCCTGGTTCTTCCGCTCGCGGCCCTGCTTGGCGGAGCCACCGGCGGAGTCTCCCTCGACCAGGTAGAGCTCGCAGAGCGACGGCTCCGACAGTGAGCAGTCGGCGAGCTTGCCGGGCAGGTTGCCGATGTCGAGTGCGTTTTTCTTGCGCGTCAGGTCGCGGGCCTTGCGGGCGGCCTCGCGCGCGCGCGCCGCACTGACGGCCTTCTCGATGATGATGTTGCCGATCTTCGGGTGTTCGTCGAGGAACGTCGCGAGATGTTCGTTCACGACACTGCGCACGATGCCCTCGACACTCGGGTTGCCCAGCTTCGTCTTCGTCTGTCCCTCGAACTGTGGTTCGCGGATCTTGACCGAGAGCACACACGCGAGTCCCTCGCGCACGTCGTCACCGGTGAGCTTGATGCCGTCCTTGTCCTTCTTGGACAGGCTCGAGCGCTCGATGTACTTGTTGACGACCGAGGTCAGCGCGCTCTTGAAGCCGGTGAGGTGCGTGCCGCCTTCATGGGTGTTGATGTTGTTGACGAACGAGAACGTGGTGTCGGCGTAGCCGTCGTTGTACTGCATCGCGAGCTCGATCCCGACGTCATCCCGCTCGGTATCGATATAGATCACCTCGGAGTGCAGTGCCTTGCGCTGGTTGTTGAGGAACTCGACCATCTCGCGCAGGCCATTGACCGCGAGGAAGGTGTCGGTCTTCTGCTCGTCCTCACGCTCGTCGGTGAGGATGATCGTGACACCCTTGTTCAGGTACGAGAGCTCGCGCATGCGGCTGGCGAGAATGCTGTAGTCGAAGCGCAGCTCGGTGAAGATCTCGGCATCCGGCTTGAACCACACCGTCGTGCCGGTCTCCTTCTTCGGCACGTCGCGCATCTGCCGCAGCTTGGTGATCGTCTTGCCGCGCGAGAAGTCGATGTAGTGCTCCTTGCCATCGCGCTTGACCCACACCTTGAGCGATTCGGAGAGCGCATTGACGCAGCTCACACCGACGCCGTGCAGGCCGCCGGACACCTTGTAGCTGTTCTTGTCGAACTTGCCGCCAGCATGCAGCACGGTGAGCGCCAGCTCGACGGCAGGGATGCCCGCCTTGGTGTTGTTCTCGACCGGGATGCCGCGCCCGTCATCGACGACCGTGATCGAGTCGTCGCGATGAATCGTGACGTTGACGAGGCTCGCGTACCCGGCGAGCGCCTCGTCAATGGAATTGTCCACCACTTCATAGACGAGATGGTGCAGACCGCGCGAGCCCGTGGAACCGATGTACATGCCGGGACGGAGCCGGACGGCTTCGAGCCCCTCGAGGGCCTGGATGTCGTCGCCGCCGTATTCACCGCGATTGCCGTTCACGTCTGCCATGCTGCTCCCTTCGCTGCGGGTCTGACGCCCCGACCGTAGAAATTCCGAATGGAATGGTGGTCGGCAGCTCCACAAATCTATCCGATTCCGCCGCGCAAGGCAACTTTATTGGAATCCAGTAAGTCATTGTGTTGTATAGGTTTACACATTCGACGCGAACACTTGAATGCCGCCACTTAGACGCGGATGATGTGTTCATGATGGCGCGATGATTCTGATGCCTGCGGACGCTCCGCCACAATTGCAATCGCCAGCTCGTCTGTTTGGCTGTGACTTCACCCTGCTCTGTCACGTCACGATACTGGCAGGCGGGACGAGAACAGGCCGCACCGATCGGTGCCCCGAACCGCCACCGCACATACTCAAGTCGCAGTTCGCTACCCCAGAGCCCGCATGGCCACTTCGCTCACGACATCTCGACCATTGTCTGGGCTGAGCCGCGCGCGGCGTCGTTCCGGTTTCACCCTGATCGAGCTGCTGATGGTGGTCGTCATCGTCGGCCTGCTCGCGAAGGTGGGCTCGCAGCGATACTGGGGGTATCTCGATCGCGTGAAGGTCGCCAAGGCGATCGGCGACATCAAGGCGATCCAGACCGACATCGACACGTTCGAAAACGAGTCCAATCGGCTGCCGGTCAATCTTGCCGAGATCGGCCGCACCACGCTGCTCGATCCATGGGGCTTGCCGTACGAGTATCTGCCGTTTCCCGGTGGTAATCCACCGGGCCAGGCGCGCAAGGATCGTTCGCTCGTACCGATCAACTCTACGTACGATCTCTACAGCAAGGGACCGGATGGCGGCTCCGTCGGGCCGCTCACGGCCTCACGGAGTCGTGACGACATCGTCCGTGCCAATGATGGAGGATTCATTGGCTCCGCCATCAATTTCTGACGACGTGATGCGCCGATGGCGCCCGCAAGTCGTCCTGCATACGAAGCTCGGTCGGCGATTCGTCACGCTGTTCATCCTGTGCGCACTGGTGCCGGTCGCCGCGTTCGGCATTCTGGCCGACCGCGCCGTGAGCACCGAGTTGCGAGCGCAGGCGCTCGCACGAGTGCAGCGCGCGGGCAAGGATGCGAGTACATCGATCCTTCAGCAATTCACGCTGCTCGACGAGCAACTTGAATCGGCGATCCGCTCCGCACCGAACGACGAGTCACCGGTGGTGCTTGACAAGCGCGCCCTGCAGGTCGAAACGAGCTCGCTCGCGGCGTTGCCGCTCGCTGAACAGGAGCGCGTGCGCGCCGGAAAACCGCAGGTGCGTGTCTCGGTTGCCACCGGTGCAGCCACGCTGCAACTCGTCCGCTGGGCGCCGAGTACAATCGACTCAGCGCGCATTGCGGTGCTGACCGTGAACATGCGTCGCGTTGTCGGTGGCGTCTCCGGCCTCGATCTGGTGCCGCCCGCGAGTGTGCTCTGCACGACAGTGGCAACGGCGTCGCTCGGCTGCGTGAAGGCCGTCGATTCGGACGTGGACGGCCACACGCCGATCGAGGCGACCGCGCGCGTCTTCCTTCGCTACGCCTTCGCCGCACCGGAACTGCTGCTGACGGTCTCGGAATCCGACGAGGAGGCGTTCGCGCCGCTGCAACGCTTCCGGGCGCTGTTCGTACCGGTCGCCTTGAGCGCGCTGTTTCTCGCGGCGCTGGTGGCACAGATCACGATTCGTCGGCACACCGAGCCGCTCGCCGCACTCGATGCCGGCACTCGTCGCATCGCAGCGGGTGATTTCGCGCACCTCGTGGATGTCGACAGTGACGACGAATTCGGGCAACTGGCGAGCGCGTTCAATGGCATGACGCGCCAGCTCAATCGGCAGTTCAATACACTCGCGCTGCGACACGACGTGGATGTCGCAGTCCTCGGTGCGAACTCGCGCACGGAGCTGATCGAGGTGTTGTTGTCACGCATTCATGACGTGGCGTCGTGTGACGCCGCTTTGATGTTGATGCCGCCGGTGTCGGGTACGTCCGGTTCACCCAATGCGTGGCGGCTCGAGCGCACCCGTGTCGCCGGTGGCGTCGGCGACGTCACACTGAGCGACGGTGAGCGCGTCGAACTGCTCACGGTGCCCGAATCGGGCTATGCGGTGCCCGCGGGCGGCCATCGCAGCTATTTGCGCGGCATTCCCGTGCTGCGCGCGGAGGTGTATCCGGTGCGGGTGTCCGGAGAGACGGTCGGTGCGCTGATACTCGGCGTGCGCAGCAGCGATGGCCTGGATGTCGAGGACCGGAATCGCGTGCGACAGCTGGTGGCGCAGGTGTGCGTGGCGTTCTCGAATCTGCAGCTGGTGGACGAGCTGCGGTCACTCAACAGCGGCGCGCTGGAGGCTCTCGCGCGAACGACCGACGCGGCGTCGCCGTGGACGGCGGGACACTCCGTGCGCGTGACGGCGATCGCTGTGGCCATCGCGAAGGCTGATGGTTGTGACGACGACACCGTCGACCTCGTGCGCCGCGGCGCGCTGCTGCACGACATCGGCAAGCTCGCCGTGCCAGTCGCGATCCTCGACAAACCGGCCCCGCTAACGGCGGATGAACGCACGATCATGAACGCGCACCCTGACGTTGGAACGCGCATCCTGCAGCCGATCGCGGCGTTCGCGCCGCTGCTGCCCATGGTACGCAGTCATCATGAGCGGTGGGACGGAGCGGGGTATCCCGACCGATTGCGCGGCGACGCGATCCATCCGCTGGCGCGCTTGCTGGCCGTGGCCGATGTCGCGGAATCATTGCTCGCTGCACGTCCATATCGTGACGCGCTCCCCCTGAACGACGTCGTGCAGTTCATCCTCGACAACGCAGGGAAACATTTCGATCCACATTTTGCGCAGTTGTTCGTGGAGCGTGTGCGCGCGGATGACGCCTGCCTCCTGGCCGCGCTGACACCATCCATCGGCGCCACACTCGACACCCGACGGCGCGAGGTCGCCTGATGATGAAGCCGAAGGGGTTGTGGCTGGTTGCGCTCTCGCTGGGTGCCGTCGTGTTCGGTGTGATGGAATACCGCGATCGCCATCCCGCGTCAGCGCAGCTGCCGACATGGATCCGCGGCGAATTCGCGGCGTCCGCTGAACGGTACGCCGGCCGCACGGTCTCCGTGGATTCGGCGAAGATCCGATTCTCGCACGGTTCGGACGGCGGCGATGTGCTGCCGATCGAGTGGATCGCTGAAGTGAAGGACGCGCGGTCTCACGTCCGGATCCTCGATCTGCACGTGCGTGACGGTGACGTGCCGAGCACGATCCGGCTGATCGCGTCGGCGCACGACAGCAGCTTCCGGTTGCAGACCATGCCGGACGTCGCGTGGCGTCGTCTGTCCGACCGCGACGTGCGCGCAGAACGCGTTGCCGAGCGTGAGCGCCGCGATCACGACCCGGACACGGCCGTGTCTCCGGAGCGTGGCACGCCGCCTGAAAAATTCGCGGATTCGTCGGCCGGCCCGGTCGCCTCGGACACTGTCATCCGTGCACAACGTTTCGCCGATCGTGATCCGGTTGCGCGTGATGAACTCGTGCAAGTGGTGGCGGCATGCCGTCGTTTCGGTTGCCGGATCGGCATTCGTGGACTGGAAGCCAGTCGGTTCGCGGAGTTCTCGCGCTATCTGCGCGGTCTCGGTGCGGACAGCGTGGCGCTGACCGCTGAACCGTCGGAGAGTACGAACCTCGCCATGCTCGAAATCGTGCCGAGGCAGTCGTCTCGGCGCTGAGCACACTGCCAATTGAACCGGGCGTGCGTCTGCGAGCTCTGCGGTAGTCGCCTGCAACCCGCCGCGCGAGACAGTCAGAGCGCCAGCTCCATGTACAGATCGGCCGTTTCGTAGCCGAAGCCGGGCGGACATTCACGCGCCTCGAAGCCGAGGCTCCTGTACAGTGACACCGCTGCGGTGAGGCGGGTGTTGGACGTGAGCACGACCCGAGCGGCGTGGCGCGAGCGTGCGAACGCGATCACTGCGTCGGTGAGTGCTCGACCCAGTCCACGCCCGCGTGCGTCTGGCGCGACAGCCAGCTTTGCGAGCTCGATGACGTTGCCGGCGTGGGGAATGGCGGCGGCGGTGCCGACGACATCGGAGCCGCGCAGGGCAAAGAAGATTTCACCACCGACGTCGATGATCAGGGCGCGGGGCGCGGCCAGATACGCTTCGTCCGCCGGCTCGAGGAAGTTGCCCTGCACCAGCCACTCGCGATTCAGGCGGTCGAAATCGGCGACAAATTCGTCACGAAATGTTACTAACGTGATCGGATCGTGTGGAGTCATGCGACCACACTGACGACACACGCCCGGTCGCGCAGCGCGCGGCCGGGCGTGCACGGTCTTTGCATCGTGCGG
>JACMLX010000143.1 GCA_014379355.1 Gemmatimonadaceae bacterium | reverse complement strand
GCCAGCAATCGCGGTGCACAGTGCGCCAGTGTCGCCAGCGTCTCCTCGACATCGGCACGCGCGTCGCAATTCATCATCGCCAGGCGACCGTTCGCGTTCGCCACACCCGCTTCCACGAGTGTGCGGAGACGCGTCGGATTGCGCAGGTCGAGCACACGCACACCGCGGCGCGCGACCTTGTCTTCATACGTCGGCCCGATGCCGCGACCGGTCGTGCCGATCGCCTTGCTCGCGGTGCTCGCGCCGTCAATCAGCTTGTGATACGGCATCACGAGGTGCGCGCGTTCACTCACGTACAGGCGACCCGTGACATCGATGCCATCGGCCACCAGTCCGTCGATCTCCCCGAACAACTTTTCGGGATCGAGCACCACGCCGTTGCCGATCGCGCAGCGCACGCCGGGATGCATGATGCCGCTCGGGATCTGGTGCAGCACGACCTTCTTGTCGCCGATGTGCACCGTGTGACCGGCATTCGCGCCACCCTGGTAACGCACCACCCAGTCCGCGCGCTCGGCCAGCACATCCACCAGCTTCCCCTTTCCTTCGTCGCCCCATTGGGCGCCGACCACCACCAGCGTGCGTCGCGACGCGTCGAACATCGGATATCTCTTCCTTGGCGCGCCACGGTGCCGGGCGCGCAGCAGACTCGATTCGAGGGCGTCGATGTGGCGGGCAATCGTCAACCGCACCCGACGCAAAACGCCACGCGCGATAGGCGCGTGGCGTTGGCGAAAACTACGCTGCTCACAGGGGCGTGCTACCCCCGCAGTGGATCACGCGTCCGACTTGTCTCGCAGGGCGATGAAAGGGAAGGCGCAGCAGAGCGCGAGTCCCAGCAACGGCGCGATGACCGGGCCCATGCTGTAGACGAGGTCCATCAGCAGCGACGGCACGAGGAGATAGATCTTCACGAATGCGTACATCGCGGACAGCAGGGCTTCCATCGCGGGTCTCCGGAGTTCAGGGGCGATTCAGGCGCGGTTCTCGCCGACCACGGTCAAGGTAATCCTGTCTGGACCGGTTCCCGAGTCCCTGCCCGGCATCATTTCAGCGCCAGGCCGCAATCAGCAAGGCGGCGCCGATGAGGCAGCCGGCCACACTCTTGAGCGCCGTCGCCACGGCGCGGCCGATCAGCGCGCCTTTGGCCGCCTGCGTTGCCTTGCCATGGTTCCGCTCAACCGAATACTCCGCCAGCAGCGCTCCCGCAAACGATCCGGCGAAGGCGCCGATCACAGAGCCGATGATCGGAATCGGCAGCCCGAGCATGGCGCCTGCCAGGCCGCCCGCGACGGCGCCCCATGATGCCCGCCGCGACCCGCCGTACTTCTGCGTGTAGCGGCTCGCCACGCTGAACTCGAGCCATTCGGCCGCAGCGGCCACGACGACCAGGACGCCAATCAGCAGCCATCCGATCACGGGCGGCGACACGAGCACGGAATGCAGCATGCCCGCCAGGATCATCAGCCAGATGCCGGGCAGCCCGAGGGGGATCATGCACAGGCCAACCAGCACGGTGCCCAGCAGCAACAGAAAGTCGGCAGTCATGCCGAATACTACGACCCCCGGTGCGCGCGGTTTCCGGCCACGACCCGGCGCTCGGCTCCGTACAACTACGAATGTTGCCGGCGTTGCGGTCGCCCACGTTCAGGGCATGACTCCAGACACACCCGCCACCGGCGGCACCGGGATCGTGATGCTCAACCTTGGCGGACCACAGACGCTCGCCGATGTGAAGCCGTTTCTGCAGCGCCTGTTCGCGGATCGCGAACTGCTCAAGCTGCCGATGCAGCGCGTGTTCGGCGAATACATCGCGACGCGGCGGGCACCGCGCGTCGAGAAGTTGTATGCGGCGATCGGCGGCGGTTCACCGATCCGGCGATGGACGGAAGCACAGGGTCGCGGCATGTGTGAACGACTCGATGTACTGTCACCCGACACGGCACCGCACCGATTCTACATCGCGTTCCGCTACACGGCGCCGTTCTCGGACGATGCACTGCATGCGATGGCGCGCGACGGGATCACGCGCGCCGTGGCGTTCACGCAATATCCGCAGTGGTCGTGCAGCACCACGGGATCGTCCATCAACGAGCTGCAGCGCGCGCTCGTGCGCACGGGCTTCGAGCACCATTTCGACTGGAGCCTGATCGATCGGTGGCATCTGCACGACGGATTCATCGACAGCATGGCGCAGGTCACGCGCGAGGCACTGCAGCGTGTGCCCGCCGCTGAACGAGACGATGCGCTGATCCTGTTCAGCGCGCATTCACTGCCGTTGAGCGTGATCGATCGTGGCGATGCGTATCCGGCGGAGGTCGCCGCCAGTGTGGCTGCCGTGATGCAGCGCCTCGATCTGCCGAATCCGCATCAGCTCAGCTTCCAATCCGACGTCGGGCCGGTTCGCTGGCTCGGACCGAGCACGGAGGTCGTGTTGCGCCAGCTCGGCGCACGCCGACAGCGAGCCGTGATCGTGGTGCCGATCGCCTTCACCAGTGATCACATCGAGACGTTGTACGAGCTCGACATCGAGTACGCACACGTCGCACGCAGCGCGGGCGTGACACACTTCATTCGCGCCGACGCGCTCAATGCCGCGCCGCACTTTCTCGACGCGCTGGCTGATCTCGTGTCATCGCATCTCGCGGGAGAGATCCCCACCACACCGAGCTACAACCATCGGTGTCCGGGTTGCACGAATGCGTCGTGCCGCCCGACTGGTTTCGACTCGCGCACGTCATCCACGAGAAATCGGGCCCACGAGGCGGAAGCGGTTCCTGCTTGACTGAATCGCTGCAGAACGCGCGCGGGTCGTGTCCGAATGCTCCGGAAATTGATCAGCGAGTCACGTGGGCAGGTGAATCGAGCAACTCGCGCACGAACGCCTGCACGGCAGGTGTGTCCCATCGCATCGCGCCGCGATGGCGGAATACGATCCGGCCGCTGCGATCGATGATCCACGTCGTCGGGACCGCCTCGAACGCATAGACGGTCGGCGCGGCCGATGCTTCCAGAAAGACCGGGAGCTGCAGCCGCCGGCGTCTGACGAATTGTGCGACCGGCTCGCGCTGCTGTGACGCCACGAGGACGAACTGCAGCGCACTGTCCGGTATTGCCGCGCGCAGCGCCTGAAAGGTCCGCAACTCCGCCACACACGGCTCGCACCACGTCGCCCAGCTGTTGATCACGAGCACGCGACCTCGAAACGCGTCCAGCGTCGTCCGTTCGCCCGACAACGAGAGCAGCGTCCACGAAAAGTCAGCGGGAATGTGCCCCGCGAGACGTGCGGGTTGTGCATGCAAGCGATGCGGCATCGCCACACCGAACATGGCAGCGATCACGAGCATTTTCACGCGCCGCCTCACGTGTCAGCGCCCGACAGCATGTCGCACCCCCAGCACGACGCGGCGACCCTGCAACGGCCCGTATACCCGTTCGGTGGCGAACGCATCGCCGAACGGATTGAATGGATCGATGATCGCATTCCGCTGCACGTAGTCGAACACGTTCTTGACGGCGGCATACACCTCCGCACCTCGCCGCACCCGCTTCGTGAACTGCACGTGCTGCTCCGTCAGCCACGGCGAGCGATCTGGCAGTCCGTCGAAACGTGGCAGCGCCGATGGCCCCTGCACGCGACCCGTCCAGTCAACCGTCATACCGATCGGATCGACGCGATAGCCGAGGGAGAATACCACCTGCACCGTGGGCGCGAACGGCACGGCGCGACGCCGGCCACGCTCGCGGATATACACGTCCTGGACCGTCACACCGGCGTTCGCGAACAGCGGCTTGCGCAGTGTGGCATAACCCAGCGCGATTGAGGCACCGCGCGTGACCGCGATTCCATCAAGGTTCCGGTAGACGATCAGCGCTGGATCGGTGTCGAAGTCGCCGACGATGCGGTTCGTGAATCGTGTCACGAACGCATCGACGTCGATCGTCATCGCGTCTTCGATACCCTGCACGTCGAGCACGCGGTTCACGCCCACGGTCACCGACGCCGAACGCTCGGGCTCGAGCCGCTCGGCAATGCGCACGGCGCGTGCCCCGGTGAGCGCCGCGTGATCCTCCGTGAACAGATTGACCACGCGAAATCCGGTCGCGCCATTCACGCGCACCGTCGTGTGTTCATCGGCCAGCCAGCGCACTGCGAGGCGTGGCGATGGAATCACACCGTGCACCTCGTGCCGATCGAGTCGCAGGCCGGCCAGCACCGTCGTCCGCGTGCCGAACAACATGTCATCCTGTGCGAAGATGCCGGGCGTCGTACGTGACTCACGCGTGG
Organism: Gemmatimonadaceae bacterium; assembly: GCA_014379355.1. GTDB lineage: Bacteria > Gemmatimonadota > Gemmatimonadetes > Gemmatimonadales > Gemmatimonadaceae > JACMLX01. Next base: position 5,369 of record JACMLX010000143.1, on the reverse strand, counting down.
TTTGCGCCGCCGTGCTGTCGCGATACGTCTGATGCTTCAACGTGCCGCCGATCAGCAACGAATGCCTGCCGATGACCGGCGACCAGGCGCCCTGCGAGAAGGCGACGGCCTGCGTCGCCATGTACGGCTGTGCGCCGTAGAAGCTGTTCTGATCGTGCCAGCTCGCTGACACATCGACACGCAACGGAATCGCCGACGGATCGGCGCGCCATGTACCGAGCAGCTCGCCGCGACGTGTTCGGATCGATTCGCCGTACACGTCGGACGATCCGCGATCAGCCTCGCGCCACGCACGCACGCCGCCGAACCTGTCCTCGGCGTACAGGCGCGCCGTGACGGTCAGTGGCTGCCGAGCCGGTGTGCCGAGCGACCACTTGTTGAGCACCGAAATGCGCTTCACCAGCGGGAGATCGGAGAAGCCGTCGGCGTTGCGATCCACGAAGTGGGTGTTGTATGCGCCGTTCACACTCAGCAGGGTGCGTGCCGATCCGACACTCGGCGTGGCGCCGATGGACAGGCTCGTTTCGCCGTCACTCGAACCGAATGCGTTGATGCTCAATCGTGGTGCGAGACGGGGATCCTTGGTGACGATGTTGATCACGCCACCCATGGCTTCCGAACCGTACAGCGTGCTGCCCGGACCCTTCATGATCTCGAGCTGCTCGATGAGACTCGGATCGATGCCGTTCAACCCATAGACGGTGGCCAGCGCACTGACGAGCGGCGTACCGTCGATCAGCACGGCCGTGTAGGGGCCTTCCATGCCGTTGATGCGGATGTTGTTCGTGAAACACACGCCGCAGTCGACCTGCTGGTTCAGCCCGTTCAGGAACGAGACGTTGTCCATCAGGTTGTTCGACACGTTGCGCTGCAGAAACGCCGGCGTGATGACGTCGACTTTCACAGCTGCGTCGGAGACGTACCGTTCCTGCGCGGTGGCCGTCGTGACGACCGTATTGAGGACCGACGCGCTGGCCGTGAGTTCGACGTTCAATGAGAGCGTGTCACGCCGACCGGCATCGAGGCGCCGTACCACTGGAGTGTGTCCGATCGCGCGAAAACGCAGGGTGGCGATGCCCTCCGCGACGATCCGGGCCCGAAAGTGGCCGGCGGTATCTGATCGCGCGACGATCGTTGGCGTCCCGCCGAGCCGCTCGATCGTTGCGCCGACGACCGCGCGACCACCCGACGTCACGTGACCGGAAACGATCAGTGGCGGTATCGGCGCCTGCGCGACCGCCGAGCTTGCCAGCGCGGTCCCACATGAGAGGAGAACGACAAACGACGACGTGCGCATGGACGGGTATCAGAACATGAAGTTTCGGATCAGCGAAATTCAGGTTACTGACACACCGTGCCCGCGTCAATGCCTCGGCTTATTCTACCCCAGCACGTCCGTCACGATCTGGTGCACCACAGCGCGCGCATCATCCCCGAGCGGCAGCAGCGGGGAGCGCGGCGCGCCACCGCTCATTCCGGCCGCATCGACACCCGCCTTGAGGCCCGGCACGCCATAGGGCGCAGCCACCTCCATCGCGATGCGCCGCAACCCGTTCTGCGCTTCGGCGGCATCCTCCGGATGCCCGAGCCCCACGCCCGATGCGACGGCCAGCGCCAGTTTCGGCGCGATGCACGCGGCCGCCAGCACCGCACCGGCACAGCCTTCACCGAGCGCCTGCGACAGCGACGGGGCATGTCCGGTCATCACGGCGAACGTCGCACTGCGCGCGCGCAGGTACCCGTTCCGCCACTCGGCGTTGCCGCTCGAATCCTTGATGCCGATGATGTTGTCGTGCGTCGACAACTCGCACACCACATCCGGGTCGAGGTGAAAGTGCATGAATGCCGGCACCGAATACAGCACCACGGGCGCCGGTGAGGCATCGGCCACCGCCAGGTAGTGCGCCTTCTGCGCCGCCGGTGTCATGAGCGCCGTGAAGTAGTGCGGCGCGACCACCAGCACGGCATCGGCACCGAGTGTCGCCGCATGCTTGGCCCGTGCGATGGTGTGGCGCGTGCTTTCCGTGCCGACGCCCATCAGCAGGAAGCGCGACGACGGCACTTCATCTCGCACGGCCTGCAGCAGTCCGTCGCGTTCCGTCTGGTCGAGCAGCGCCGCTTCTCCCGTCGAACCCGCGAGCAGCACACCGTGCAGGCCGGCATCGAGCAGCGCCCGCACATTGCGACGCGCGGCATCGCGATCGAGTGTGCCATTGAGGTCGAACGGTGTCACCGTCGCCGCGAACATTCCACCCAGTACCGCACGAGGTTGTGGCATCAGTCAGTCAATCCCATGCGCTCGTACACCTGGCGCATCGTGTCCTGTGCTATCGTCCGGGCACGCTTTGCGCCCTCCTCCAGCACGTCGGTGACATACGACGGTCGCGCACCGATGTCCGCCGCACGGCGACGGATCGGGACCAGCACTGTTTCCATGCTCTCGGCCAGCACTTTCTTGCAGTCGATGCATCCCCACGCCGCACCGCGGCAATTCGCCGCCGCGATCGCCTGCGTCGGCTCATCGCTGAACGCCTTGTGCAGCGAGTAGATGTTGCACACATCCGGATTGCCCGGATCCGTCCTTCGAATGCGCGCCGGATCGGTCATCGCCGGCCGCAGCTTCTCCCAGATCTGCTCGCGCGTCTCGAGCAGCCCGATGGTGTTGCCGAGCGACTTCGACATCTTCGCCTGACCATCGAGGCCCATCAGGCGCCGCACCGGTGTGAGCAACGGCTGCGGTTCCGGAAAGTATGGCGTCTCGGCCGCAAAACGGTGATTCCAGCGCCGCGCGATCTCGCGACTGAGCTCGAGATGCTGGACCTGATCCTCGCCCACCGGCACACGCGTCGCGTGGTAGAGCAGGATGTCGGCGGCCTGCAGCACCGGATACGTGAGCACGCCGGTGAGCACACTCTCCTGGCGCGCACTCTTGTCCTTGTACTGTGTCTGCCGCTCCAGCTCACCCAGCGGCGTCACCGTATTGAAGATCCACGCCAGTTCTGCGTGCTGCGGCACGCCGCTCTGGAAGAACAGCGTGCACCGCTCCGGATCGAGCCCGGCGGCGAGCAGTGACACCGCCATCTCGTGCCGACGTCGCCGAAGATCGGACGGCTCGTAGTTTCCTGTCAGTGCATGGAGGTCCACGACGCAGAAGAAGGTCGCGTCGCGCCCCTCCTGCAGCCGGACCCAGTTCTGCACGGCCCCGAGGTAGTTGCCGATGTGCAGCTCGCCCGAGGGCTGGATGCCACTGAAGATTCGAGACATTCCGCCAAGCTAATGCCAACAGGCCGCGAACCACCCCGTACACGCCCCGGCGCCACCGATTCCGATCGCGCACTGCTTCGTGAAATCGAAGACGTGGCGACGACTGCCGCTGCCTTCATCCGCAGTCAGGATTCCCAGCGTGATGCGCTGACGTGGGACATCAAGGGCGAAAGTGACTTCGTCAGCGCCGTCGATCGCGGCACCGAGACCCTCATTCGCGACCGGCTCGCACCACCCGGTCGCGCGGTCACGTTCATCGGTGAGGAGAGTGCGCCGGATACGGTGGTCACGGCGGGCATCACCTTCATCGTCGACCCGCTCGACGGCACCACCAACTATCTCCACGGCTTTCCCGCGTACGCCGTGTCGATCGGTGCGCTGATCGATGGTGAGCTCGTCGCCGGCGTCGTGATCGACGTGCCACGCGACATCACCTACACCGCGGTCCGAAACGGTGGGGCATTCCGCGACGGTCAGCCGATGTTTGTCAGCAGCATCATCGACCCCGCCCTCTCGCTCATCGCGACGGGAGTGCCATTTCGGAAACCGGAGCAGATCGCGCGGTATCTCGCACAACTGCCGAAGGTGCTCGCCACCACGAGCGGCATCCGGCGCGCCGGGTCGGCGGCCATCGATCTTGCGCACGTCGCGTGCGGCAGTGTCGACGCGTTCTGGGAGTTGCGTCTCGCGCCCTGGGACGTGGCGGCGGGCATCCTGCTCGTGCGCGAGGCAGGCGGTCTGGTCACCGACTTCGATGGCGCGCCGTCCACGCCCGCCTTCGCCGGATTCGTCGCAGGCAACCCGGCCATGCACGCGTGGCTGCTCGCGACACTCGCCTGAATCACTGACGATGCCGCTCATCGAATGTGTCCCGAATTTTTCGGAGGGCCGTGACGTCGCCGTCATCGCAGCCATCGCTGATGCGATCACCGAGGCGCGCGGCCGCGTGCTCGACACCTCGCTCGACGCATCACACAACCGGGCCGTGATCACGTTCGTCGCCGAGGCGCACGACGTCGTCGATGCCGCCTTCGCCGCGATCCGGACCGCCCGCGACCGCATCGACCTGACCGCGCACTCCGGCGTGCATCCACGCATCGGTGCCGCGGATGTGGTGCCCTTCATTCCGCTCGACGACAGCACCATGGCCGACTGTGTGCGCCTCGCACGCGAGCTCGCGGGGCGCGTCGGCAGCGAGCTGCAGATTCCCGTCTATCTCTACGACCACGCCGCCCAGCGACCTGAAAACCGCAACCTCGCCGATGTACGCCGCGGCGGGACGACTGCGCTTCAGCAGACCATCGGATCCACACGTCCCCCCGATGCCGGGCCGTCAGCCCTGCACCCCACCGCCGGTGCCGTGGCGATCGGTGCGCGACGGTTCCTCGGCGCATTCAACGTGTTCGTCGGCGACGCCGCCAATCTGCCGCACGCAAGCGCCATCGCCGCCGAACTCCGAAGCGCGAATGGCGGGCTGCCTGGGCTCAAGGCACTCGGGCTCGTGGTCGACGGCCAGGCGCAGGTGTCGATGAACATCACCGACCTCGATGCCGTGTCGTTCCACGATGCGTTCGATGCAGTGGTGAACGCAGCGCATGTGCGTGACATCGCCGTCACGCACAGCGAGATCATCGGCCTTGCGCCGCAGCACGCGATCGAGCGCGGCTTCCGCGATCGCATCCTGCTGCGAGAGGCGCGTGACACGATCTCGCTCGAACGCCGCATCGCACAGACCACACCGGCCGATGACGTGTCGTACGCGGCGCATGCGATCGCGAGCCTCGACCTGCCCGAGGCGAGTGGCACCGCTGCGGCGCTGGCGGCGATTCTCGCATCCGCGACGGTGCGACTTGCCGCCGGCGTACACGTGGTTCGGGCACGATCGTCAACGGCAGAATCGATGGCTCGCGTCATGAATGATGCCGTCATGCTCGAACGGGATCTGCACGCGGCGGCGCGTGATGATGCCGCCGCATGGCAGGGCGTCGTGGCCGCGCGGCGCGTGGTCGCAGCATCGCCGGACGACAAGGTCGCAAAGAGTCGCGGAGTCGACGCCGCGCTGGTGGCCGCCAGCGACGTGCCGCTGCGCATCGCACACCTCGCCG
>JACMLX010000015.1 GCA_014379355.1 Gemmatimonadaceae bacterium | reverse complement strand
GGCCCGTGTTCGACCGGGAGCGATGCGCGAGGCGACCGTCGCGTGGGCCTCGGTCAGTGTCTCCGCCGCCATCTGGGCGGCTGGTGCGCGAGCCGGTGCACCGACCGACGCATCATCCGTCGCAACGACCGCCGCATTCGTTCCAGTGACCACCGGCGCAACGACTGGTTCTACAACCGCCGCGATCGTCGGTTGGGCTACGGGCGTCGACACGATCGTTGGCAGGCCGCGCAATCGCTCGACTTCCAACGCAACTGCGGGATCCACGTCGTCTTCGGCGTCGCGCGCGAGCACGTCGTAGCGCCTGCCGTACGCGATCGCGGCGTCGCGGTCGCCGTGCACCGTGAGCGCGTGCATGTGGTCGAGTGCCCGTCTCGCGCTCAACGGATCCATTTCCACGAGGCGCTGCGTCCACTGCACCCGCGCCGGCAGATCGTTTGCCGAGGCCGCTGCTGATGCCAGCTTGTCGATGGCGGACATGGCCTGGCGCAGCGTGCGCGTCCGTTCCTCTTCAGCCCAGCGCTCGAACTCGCCCGCTCCCGGTACGAGGAACCCCGCCAGGAATGGCCCGGTGAACAGCGCAGCGGCCGCGGCCTGATCGCCGCGCGCAATCGCGCTGCGGAACTCGATCAGGTCGGCGCTCATGACTTGGGGCAACAGGCTCAGGTCGCCGGCACCGTCGATCGGCGACTCGCCGAGCTCGCGACGGAGGTTGTAGACGATCTGGTTGAGCGCGTGGCGACCCTTGTCCGCATCGACATCCGGCCACAGCAGCGAGATGAGACGCTCTCGCGACACGCCACCGGGTGCCGCGGCTGCGACGATCGCCAGCACCGCGATACGCCGGCGCTGATTCGCGAGATCGGTCGCGCTCCCATCCGCGCGCAGAACCCGCAGCCCGCCGAAGGTCAGAAGTCGAAGCATGGCAAGGACTTTCGCTCGTGTGATCCGCGTGTGACCGACGCGTGAGACCGCCTTCGTCTTCCGCCTCTGAGTGACGTCGCATTCCGCGGCGCTCGCTCATTGGGTGGGCCTCATTTCCCGCGGAGGTGAAGGATGCGCTGCTCACGAACGCGACGCCAATCGGCTTGGACAGCGATGTGTGTCGTCGCGATGCTGAGTGGGGTTACGGCGTGTACGACCCGCGAGGACGCGCGGGATCAGGCTGGCAGTCAGGACGTGGTGCGGAGTGAAGGGCCCGAGGCCGAGCCGGCGATTGCTGACTCCGGAAACGTCACCGGCTCGCTCACCGTCAGCGCGGCGCAACCGACGGCCGGCGACGGCGTCGTTCAGGTCTATCGTCGCGCGCCACTCGTCCTGCCTGGCGCGACGGCCGCGTTCAGCATGCACGGCGTCGCTGGCGCGCTGCGTCACGGCTTTCTGGTCGTGCTCGACAGTGCCGGGATCGTGAAAGTCGTCACGCATAAATGGTCGAACGCCGACAACTCCATCGTCGCGCAGACCGATTGTGGTGCGCGACGGACCTGCCCCGCCGAGCAGGTCATCGCCGACCGAAAGACAGGCGCCGTCACGTTCAACGGCCTGGTGCTCACGGGCCTCGACGGCAACACCGGTGACCCCGCGACATCGACGATCACGGGTCGCGTCCCATGACCACTCGCACAACCCGCTTCACCGCGCAGGCATCGCGTCGGCGCGCCTCACCATCTCGCCACTCCGGGGACACTCCCATGCTCACACTCGTTCCAGCATGCCTGCGAAAGTTCGCGCTGCTCATCGCGCTTGCCACGCCGATCATCACCGCTTGCGGCGGCAGCGATTCAACGCCGACGCCACCCGCCGTCGCCGGTACGCTCGCCGTCGTCGTCACTCCAGCCGCCGTCAGCGTCGTGCCTGGCGCATCCGGCGCCTCCGCCGCCACGATCACACGTGGCGGAAGCTTCACCGGTGATGTGGCGCTCTCCAGCGAAGGGGCGCCCGCTGGAGTGACCGTCAGCTTCGGCAGCCCGACGCTCGGTGCCGGCGTCACATCGAGCACTGTCAGCGTCGCCGTCGCCGCGTCATATACGTCGACCGTGCCGGTCGCGATCGCCATCAAGGCAGCCGGAACGGGCGTCACGACGGCCGCAGCAACGCTCACGCTGACCGTGACCGCAGCCGCCATACCGACCCTCGCCGTCAGCGTCGCACCGGCGCCCGTGGCCGTCGTCTCCGGTGCAAGCGGCTCGACGACCGCGATGATCGTTCGCGGCGGCGGCTTCGCAGGCGTTGTCACGCTGGCGTCGACGGTGGTACAAGGCGGAATCACGGTGGCGTTGACACCCCCCACGATTCCTGCCGACTCCACGACACGTACGATCGGGATTGCCGTCGCCGGATCGGTGCCCGCGGGCAGTTATCCGATTTCGATCAGCGCCACCGGCACCGGAGTCGCTGCATCACCGGCGGTGTTCAACGTGACTGTCACGGCGCCAGTCGTCGGAAGCAGCGTGACGCTCAGCTACTGCGCGGCTGACGCGCCGATCTGGGTCGCGTATCAGGATGGTAGCGGCCCATGGACGCGCGTCTCGGCGACCGGCACCAACTCGTACACCTTCTCGATCAGCTCCGGCAAGGCGGGCATTGCCACGGTCGACACGGTCGGTACCGGATACGACCTGAATGTCACGTACGCCACCACCGCAGAGATGAACGGCTTCGGCACCACGCTCGCACTCGGCGCATGCGGAACGAAGACCGTCAACGGATCCGTCGCGAACGTGTCGAACGCGCAGTTCGCGAACATCACGCTCGGGTACAGCTCGAAGTTCGTGCTCCCGATTGCGAGCTCCGCCTTCACGCTCACGGACGTGGCCTCCGGCCCGCAGGACCTGTTCGCGGCACGCCTCACGGCGGCCACGCAGCGTGTGGACAAGATCATTCTGCGCCGGGGAATCGACATCGCGAATGGTGGCTCGCTCGCAGTGCTCGACTTCAACGCTGCGGAGGCGTTTGCTCCGGCGACTGCCAACGTCACGATCAGCGGCCTGGGCGCCGACACTGCAGTCGTCGCGACGCTGTTCAACGGGCTGCGTGGCTCGACGTTCGGTATTCTCGGAACGTTCGCGGACTACGTCGGCTCGAGCGGCGCGGTGCCCTTCGATGCGGTGCCGGCCGCACAGCTCGCGAGTGGCGAACTGCAACAGCTTTATGCGATCGCGGACGCGGCCGGGAGCTCCACCAGCACGCGGTTCTCCGGCGTGTACTTCCGCGCCCCGACCAACCAGGCCATCGCGTTCGGTCCGGAGCTCGCCGCGCCGACGGTCACGCGTGATGCCAGCGGCGCCTACTCGCGCACGCGCGTCGTGCTTGGAGCACAGGCCGAATACAATCGGTTCCTCACAGCGAGCTACTCGCAGTCGTCGGCGAATCGCGCCGCGTCGGTGACGGCGACGCAGAACTACCTGGGCAGCTCCACATGGGATCTGACCCTGCCGAACCTGAGTGGCGTCACTGGCTGGACCAATACGTGGGGCCTGCTCAATGGTACCGGCATCGACTGGAATGTGAGTGCAAGCGGCGGTGCACTGCACCAGCTCGACTCATCCATCGCAGATGGCACGGTCTTCCGCACGGCACAGCGGTCCAGCGCGTCTCCGCTGCCGTGATGTGAGGTACCCGTCGCGCGTGCGCATGGCGACGATGCCACGTGCGCGCTCGACGGTGTGCAACGTTTCGCGCGTCACGCCTCTCCCATCGCACCCTTCAACCAACAAGGAGATCTGAGCATGACCATCCGTCCCCTGCGCTTCGGCGCCGCCGCACTCGTCACCCTCGCCCTCGCCGCCTGCACCTCGGCCGCCGAGAAGGCGAAGGTCGATTCCACCGCCGCCGCCGCCAACGCGACGCAGACCGTCACCACGCCGGTCGACTCGAGTATCAAGATCGACTCGAGCGCCAAGCCTGACTCCAGCGCGGCCAAGCCCGAGAAGAAGTAGTTCTCGCGTTCTGAGCGGAGTTCCATGAGGGAGGTCGCGATTCGTCGTGGCCTCCCTTTTTCTCTGCGTCGTCGCGAAGAGCATTGGAGGCGGAGCGCACGGAGTTCACGGAGTGCGCCATCTGCAACGCTCCGCGCATCGCGATGGATCGTCACTTGCGTTGGACGGATAGGCCGGAGAGGCCAGGGAGTGCGCGCAGCACGACGCGTCACGCTTCGCGCACCCAGGAATCTTTTTGGAACAGCAGTTCACAAAAACGTCAGCGATGCCTCGCGCGTCGACCACGGCTGCGACGGTCGCACTCTCTGGCCTCGCGACCTATCCCCACAAAAAAGTCAACGGTGCCGATATCGACGATGATCGTTGCAACCGTCGCACTCCGTGCGCTCCGTGCGCTCCGTGCGCTCCGTGCGCTCCAACCCCCCAAAGTGAGAGATGCCGCGCGACGCACGAAGCGTTGCATGCGACGCACTTTCCGGCTTCCCCGTCCTATCCACCCATCGCAGTTGAGGATGCCGCGATCCGCACAAATGCTCGCTAGGTTGCGGAGTGTCCACGATCTGGTCTGCCTTCGCGATCACCGCTCCGGGTATCGCGCCTGTCACTGCCGCGGAATTGACGGCGCTCGGCATTCCGCACGAGCCGCCGACGGCGGACGGTGTCGCGTTTTCTGCGGACTATCGCACGATCGCGCTCGCCAACCTCTGGCTGCGCACCGCGTCGCGCGTGATTGTCCGGCTCGGTGAGTTCAAGGCGCAGGGTTTCGCGGAACTCGAGAAGGGCGCCGCGAAATTGCCGTGGTTTCAGGTGCTGCTTCCGGGCCAGGCGGTCGCGATGCGTGTGACGTGCCGGAAGTCGCGCCTCTATCACTCCGATGCAGTCGCCGAGCGCGTCGTGCGTCAGATCGCGAAACACTTTGGCGTCGACGTGCCGGTGGTGCGACTCACGGACAGCGATGACGATGATGCGCCGACCGACGAAGCACAGCGCATTCTCGTGCGCATCGTGCACGATATCGTCACCGTCAGCGCCGACACCTCCGGCGAGCTGTTGCATCGTCGCGGGTATCGCCAGGCGGTTGCGAAGGCGCCGCTGCGCGAGACCGTCGCTGCCGCCTGCCTGCTGGCCACGGACTACGATGGCACGCAGGCGTTCATCGATCCGATGTGCGGGTCCGGCACCTTCCCCATTGAAGCAGCGATGATCGCGCGTCATCAGGCTCCCGGTCGTGCGCGTCCCTTTGCCTTCGAGCATTGGCCCGGCGCCGATCGTGATGTGTTGCCGGGCCTGCGACGCGCCACGAAAGCGGCGGGGATCGATATCCCGGAACTCCCGATCATCGGGAGCGATCGCGATCCCGGCGCGATTCGTATGTCGACAGAAAATGCCGAGCGTGCCGGTGTCAGCGCGCTGGTGTCATTCGAGCAGAAAACGCTCGATGCCATCGAACCGCCGGCCGAATTCGGATCGTGGTGCAGCAACGCACCGTACGGGCGCCGCGTCGGCAATGCGGATGCGCTGACAGGGCTTTTCGTGCAGATCGGCAAGCTCGCGCGCGGTGCGTTCAGCGAATGGCGCGTGGCGCTGCTGATGGCGGAGCAGGGTCACGTGAAAGCGTTGCAGTCACCGGTGACGGAGATTCTGCACACGCGGGTGGGCGGGATCCAGGTGGGGTTCTATGGGATCGAGGTGTGACGATATAACATCCACGGGTCATTTCTGCCCGATCGCCTTCAACTCGTCGAACCAGTTGAAGACGACGCGCAGCTGGCGGCCGGTTGTCGGATCGGCTTTCACCATGATGAACGTTCCGTCGGGACTCGGCGACCAATTCGATCCCTGACTGAAGTCGAATGGGCCGCTGAAGAGGAACCGCGGAGAGCCGGTCACGGCGAAATCAGGTCGCGTCCGGACCGCGACCGCCATCAGGCGCGTGCCGGAGCGGTACAACAACTCGCGGCCGTCGGCGGACCAATGTGGCTCGACGCCTCCGCGCGCCGAGACGAGCACCACCGCACCGTCATCGGCATAACGGCGGACATACACTTCATTCGCGCCGGAAATGTCCGAACTGTACGCGAGCCAATTGCCATCAGGTGACAGCGACACGTCCCGATCGTCGGCGGGTGTTGCGATAAGGGTTGTCGTCGTGCTGTCGCCGACTCGAGTGCGCGCGATGTCTCCGCCAACTTGATTCGGCCGGTCATTGTTAAGGGTGCCGATAAGGTCGTCGTTGCCTGTCCAGTTGCTTGCGCTGAAATCGAGCCAGCGCTTCGCCTCCGTGGACCTGAACGCGAGATGTCGCTCGGCACCTGCCTGCGCGAGCATCCACGTGATGGTCGCCCGGCCGTCGGGATAGCGCATGAAGGCGATTCGCGTCCCATCCCTCGACCAGATCGGATAAATGGAGTGCGTATGATCGGTCGTCAGCGGTACCGCCTGGGCGCGCGCGGGATCGATGAGCCAGATCGCCGACGGCCGTGGATCGACCGTCACCGCGATGCGCTTGCCGTCCGGTGAGACCGACGGGAAGCGATAGCCACGCGGTTCGATGTCGATCGGCGTCTCGCGCCCGTAGCGGTCCACGCGCACCAGCGTGCGCTGGAAGCCACCGGGCATGTACACCAGCGTCCCGGTTTGGGAGACGGCGAAGTAGCCCGCACCGCCGCCCGGTCCGCGAAACGCCTCGAACACCGGCACCGACGATCCCGCCACTTCGGAACGATCGGCGTCGAAAGGCACCACTCGGATGCGACCTTCGTTGTCGTCGAAGAGCAGATACCCCGGCTGGAGATAGCGGCCCTGCCTGCCCTTGCTCACCACGCGAATGTCACCGGACGTCAGGTCCAGCACACCGACGCCGGAATCCGTACTGATCAACGCGCGATCCGCGCCAGGCAGGAAGGACGGAAACTTGAGCAATCCATGCGCGTACCGTCGCATGCTGTCCGAGGGAAATACCATTACCCGCGTCGGGGCACCGCCGTCCGCCCGCGTCCGATTCAGCGACCCGTCGCTGAAGGCGTAGAGAATCGTGCCATCCGCGCTCCAGTCGGCGCCCAGCTCTCCGGGCGGCGCATCGGCCAGATCGATCGGTGCACCGCCCGAGCGCGGGACCTTCTTCAGCTTTGTCCGCGCGAAGAATCCGATCCACGCGCCGTCCGGCGAGAAGAACGGCGTGCTGGCCCCCTCAGTGCCCGGTACGACGTGCGAGATCGTATCCGCCAGCGCCCGCAGGAACAACTGCGCCTTGCCGCTGTCGTCGCCCACGTACACGATGAACGCGCCATCGGGCGAGATGGCCAGGGGATAGTTTCCAATCGACAATAATTGATCACGCGCCAGGGGGATCACCGTGCGTGCCACGATGCCCGGGCTGCGCGGAGCGGGATCCGGCGCGCCGATCCAGTATCCAGCCGCGCCAGCCATCGCTGCGGCCGTCGCACCGATCAGCCACGACCGCGCCGTGCTGCGCGCGGCGCCACGCGTCAGCGACGATGTGCTGGTGGTCGCGCCCGGACGTTGCAGTGCCTCGGCAAACGCAGTCGCCGACGCAAACCGGTCTGCCGCCACCCGCTGCAGCGCGCCATCGATCGCGAGTGACACATGCGCCGGCACCGCCGGCCGTAGCGTGATGACCGACGTCGGCGCCGCGGTCATCATCTTCGCCACGATCAGCTGCGCCGACTCCCCCGTGAACGGCGGTTCACCGGCCAACATCTCGTACAATATGGCGCCCAATGCGAAAATATCCGTGCGCGCCGTGATGTGCTTTTCGCCCATCGCCTGCTCGGGACTCATGTAGTGCGGCGTGCCGACACTCATGCCCGTCTCCGTCAGGCGCACATCCCCGGTCGTGCGCGCGAGCGCCAGCGCGATGCCGAAGTCGGCCACCATCGCGCGCCCGTCGTGCAGCAGGATGTTCTCCGGCTTCACGTCGCGATGCACCACGCCCTCCTCGTGCGCGTATTCCAGCGCGTCGCACACGCGCGGCACAATCGCGAGCGCCGCGTCGGGCGTGAGTTTTCCGCCCTGCATCGCCACGCGCAGATTCGCGCCATCCACATACTCCATCACGAAATAATAGAGCCGCCCCGTGTGGCCCGAATCATAAATCGTCACAATGTGCGGGTGATTCAGCCGGGCCAGCGCCTG
>JACMLX010000142.1 GCA_014379355.1 Gemmatimonadaceae bacterium | reverse complement strand
GGCGTGGTGGCCGTCGTTGCCGGAGCCGACGTGACTGTGTCACCCGCCGGTGTGCTGGCGACCGTCGGCGACGCTGGCGGCGTGTCGTCGCGGCGCATCCGGGAGAACACGAACGCCCCGACCGCAGCCACCACCAGCACCGGCACCACGACGAGCGGCAGGTTCGACGACTTCTTCGGCGCCGCCGTCGGCTCCGACACTCGCGGTGCACGGCGCTCGACGACCGGCTCGCTCGTCGCAGTGGCTGGTGTCACTGCCGCCGCTGTCACGATCGGGATCGACACCGGCACTGGAGTCACGGCGACCGGCGCGGCGTGCGACGCCGACTGCGTTGCCTCACCGGGACCCGATCGCGTCAGCGTGCGCTCACCCGAATCGATGATCGCTCGCAGTCCGGCAGACGACGGCGTGTTGCGCGCACGGATCACGTCACCGTACAACGACACCTTCAGCGCGTCGGCCATCGCGCGTGCGCTGGGCCAGCGATTCTCGGGACGTTTCTGTAGCGCCTTGTCGAGAATCGCCAGGACTTCCGCCGGCACACCACGCGCGTCGAGCGGCCGAAGGTCCGGACCGGCATGCAGCAGCTGGTACATCAATTCCGCGATGTTCTCGCGATCGAACGCCGGCACACCTGCGAGCATCTCGTACATCAGCAGGCCGGCCGCATGCACGTCCGCCTGCGGGCTCAGTTCCTCGCCCGTCAGCTGTTCCGGCGCCATGTATCGCGGCGTGCCGATCACCGCTCCGGTCATCGTCAGCGCCGATTCCTTGCGGCCCGTCTGCTTGGCGATGCCGAAGTCGAGCACCTTCGCGACGCCGTCGGTCGTCACCATCACGTTCGACGGCTTCAGGTCGCGATGCACGAGATTCACGCGATGCGCCGCCGTCAGTCCATCGCAGATCTGCGACATGATGTCGAGGGCATCCTCGAGCGGCAGCTGGCCCGTGCGCTCGATGCGATCGGCGAGCGTCTCGCCTTCGACGTACTCCATCACGATCAGCGTCTGTCCCTCAGCGACCTCGATGTAGTCGAACACGCGCACGACATTGGTGTGCTGGATCGCCGCCGCCGCCCGCGCCTCGCGCTCGAGCCGTTTTCCGAGCTGGGTGTCCGCTGCATCCGGAATCACGACCTTGACGGCGACTGATCGCTCGAGGCGTTCATCCGTCGCAAGCCACACCTGGCCCATCGCACCGGAACCCAGCAGGCGATGCAACCGGAAGCGGCCGCCGATCAGCACACTGTCCACAGCGTCAGTTGCTGCGCACTGTGACGTTGTCCTTGTCGGACAACAACATCAGCACCGTCGGATCGGCACCGTCGAGGGCAATGCGCAGCACCACCAGCGCCGCGCCGGACGCGCCGGGCCACGACCGCACGCGCGCCACCACGATCACCGTTGCGTCGTCGAAGCCGGGGCTGATGTCGGTGATCAGCAGGCCGGCGGGCACACGCACCGACGTCGCGGACTGCAGCGCCGCATCACCCACCGTGGCCCATTGCAGCGTGGCTGGACGTGGCCGTGACGATGAGTCGACGGCGATCAGCACGCGACCATCGCGGAGCTGCACCATCAGCTCCTCACGTGGCTTGCCGGTGGTCATCAGCTGGAGCGCCGCAGTGCTCGTTCTGAAACGCGCCACATCGACCACGCCACCGCGTTCCGCACGCACATACACGGTCCCGGTGTCGGCGCCAGGCATCGGATAACGATATTTCGTGTCCACCGATGTGGTGATCTGCGTGACGGCCCTCGATCCCAGCGCAACGCGGAGGATCGAGCTCACCTTCGGGTCGCGCAGCACCATCAGCACGCTCGCTCCATCGCGATTCCACGACGGATCGGAGGCGAACACGGTGTCGGGGCTGAGCGTCGACAGGTTCGAGCCATCCGCATCCATGACCACCACGCTCGGCTGGTTCGGCTTCTCGAGCGGCTCGAATGTCGCCGCGATGCGCGTGCGATCCGGTGACCACACGGCCTGGGAGAACGTGCCGTTGTTCGCCTCGAGCAGCAGCGTGGGCGTCGTATCACCGGGCGCCATCAGCTGCCAGATGCCACGCACCGCGCCGATCGTACCGGAAACGAGGCCGCGACCCGTCACATACACCGGCACGCTGTCCTGGCCGGCGCCGTCCGTCGCAATCGTGAGCATCGCGCGTCCCACCCGATGCGCCGTCACGGTGCCGGATGCGTCGATCGATGCGACGGCCGGTGCACTCGACGTCCACCGTCCCGATGTGACTGCGCCGAAATCGCGACCGTCCGGCGCGCGCAGCGCGATCGGGATTTTTTTCGTCGCGCCGACCTGCAGCCCGACGCGGGTGAACGCAAGCGCCACGCGCGCGGTCTGCACCGTCACCGGCCACGTCAACTGCTCGAGACCCGGCGCGTCCAGCGTGAGCGTCGTCTTGCCTTCGCGCACGCCGATCACGTTGCCGCTCGCATCGACGCGCGCAAACGACGTGTCGGCGATGTACCAGGTCATCGGGCTGCCGGTCACCGTCGTCCCGTCCGTCCCGATCGCGCGCGCATTGCTGCTGTACGTGCCACCGGTGCCGAGTGAGATTGCGGCGCCGCGCGCTGCATTCGTCTCGATCCGTGCAACGCGCGGTGACACGATCACCGGAATGCGCCGCGTCACACCGTATCCATCAACAATCAGGTCGGTGGAACCCGTGGATTGCGCCACCACCACACCGGCCGACGGGTTGAGCACGCGCATGATCGATGGATCGATGGTGCGCCACACCAGGTTTTGCGTCACACGGCGACGCCCCTGCGCGGGCACCACCAGGTACACCGTGTCCTGCTCACCTGTCACGAGCTGCAGCGAATCCGGTGTCGGCACCAGATTCGATTCCACCACGGTGACGGTCACTGATGCACTGATCGACGTCGTGCCGTAGCGACCACCGAGCACACCACTGCCCGGCGCCACGCCGATGACTTCACCGGATTGCGGATCGATTCCGATCGCGGCTCCGAACGTATTCCAGACCACGTCGCGCGATTCGGCCTGCGTGCCGTCGGCGAAGTGCAGCTTGAACGTCGGACGAAAGCGCTCGCTCGCGAGCAGCTGGATGTTCACCGGCTCGATCGACGCACTCATCACCGCCGGACCCGCCGCTGGCGCACTCGATGTCGCGGTGACGGGCGACGCTGACACTGGCTGCGTCGGTGCAGCGACGACCGGCGGCGCGCCAGTCTGTGGGCGCGGCGTGACCGGTGCGCCTCCAATCAGCGTCGTCGGTGGATCGACCGTGACCGGAATGCGTCGCGATTGCGCGCCCGCGCGCACCAGAATCTCGGCGCGTCCGATACCGGTCGCGCGCACACTGCCAGTGCCGTTCACTGCGACGACGTTCGTATCCGAACTCTGGAACCGCACGCCGGCACTCTCTGATTCGAGTGCGCTCCCCGTGTCATCCCGCAGATCGACCACGATCTGCCCCTTTCCACCCGTCTCGAGTCGGAACTGAATCGGGGCGACGATGAGCTTTGCGACCGTCTGGGCGGCAGCACCGCCGGGCATCGCCAGAAGCAGCGACGCCAAGCCCAGGGCAATCCTCGATTTCGTCCACGTCATTGAAGCAGAAATCCGCGTTCGAGCGATGAGGCGAAAGCGCCGGCGAAGGCCGTCGTCGGCGTGTGCAAACCGAACGCCGACAACCACATGGACCCGTGAGCGCATCGGCAGAACGCGACAGGCTCACTGATACACCACGGCTGCGGCGCACCCGACTCGGCGGCAGTCATCCAAAGCTAGGCGCCATCGCAGGATGATTCCAGACGCGAGGCCGCACCGAATGTGGATAAGTGCTCGCGGGGAGGCGTCGCGGCCTCGGGCGCGACCATCACGCGTCACTCCGCTCGACCGCCGGGCGGCGGCCGCCGCGTTCCGACGGATCGCGGGGTACCGCGACGGCTAGGGGAAGGTGAGCCCCGTGGCCGCAGCCGTCGGCACGAGCGCGGACGTCGTGGAACCGCGGCCGAACTGCCCGCTCGCATTGTCGCCCCAGCAGAGCAGCGAGCGTCGTGAAAACACGATCACATTGTCCTCGCCGGTCACCGCGCCGAACGTCACCCCGCACGTAAATCCGGTGCCACCGGTCAGGCGATTGAATCGCGCGCTGGCTTGTGCAATCGTCGGTGCGGTCCGCGTTGCCGTGCTGTTGTCGCCGAGCTGTCCGCTGGCATTGAATCCCCAGCAGTACGAGGCGGCATCGGCAGCGATCGCACAGGTATGTCGGTCGCCAAGACTCACGTACGAGAAGGGCATCGCGGCCGGTACGGCGATCGGCGTGGTGATCGGGGCGGTCGCGCCGTTGCCGAGTTGGCCGACGTCGTTGGCGCCCCAGCATCGCACGATGCCGGTTTCGCCGAGCGCACACGTGTGCGAGTCACCGCCACCGGCAAGCGCGCTGAAAACCTCAGGGCCGGACACGCGCACGGGCTGGGAGCGATCGGTCGTCGTGCCATCACCGAGCTGGCCATCGGTGTTGTCACCCCAGCACCACGCAGCGCCGCCCACGTCGAGTGCACAGGTGTGATTCGCGCCGGCGGCGATGGTTGCGAATGGACGCGATCCCCCGACGAGTACGGGGCTCAGCGCGCGAACGGTCGTGCCATTGCCGAGCTGCCCGTCGGTGTTGCTTCCCCAGCAGTACGCGGAACCGTCGGTTGCCAGCGCGCAACTGTGCGAGGCACCGGCGGTCACCATCACGAACGGACCACCCGGTCCCGCCGTCGGCACGGACCGGCTGAACGTGGTGCCGTCGCCAAGTTGTCCCTGCGCGTTGTCACCCCAGCAGCGCACGATGCCGCCGGCTTCGCGCGCGCACACATGACGGGCGCCGGCGCTCAGGCTCGTGTGCGCGCCCGTGACCGAAGCCGGCAACAGTGATGGCGTGGTATTGCCGTTTCCCAGCTGACCGACGCTGTTGTCGCCCCAGCAGAATGTTCCCTGGTCTGCGACACCACACGCGAAGCCGTCACCGGCCGCGATGCGTTCCGTACCGGGCAGCGGCGGGCAATCGACGATCAGGTTGAGCGTCGACGAGGCATTCGGCGCGACGGTGCCGGCGCGCGTGAGCGGCACGCTGCATTCCGCGGGAATCACACTGACGTCGAGCAGCGCAGTACCAGCGGGCAAGGTCAGGGTGTAGCGGCCGTCGGCGGCGGTCACCGTGGTTTCGCCGGTGGTGGCGTCCGTCACGCGCACGTTCGGCAGCAGGCCGCGGAACGGTGATCGCACGATCCCGGTGATCGTTCCGCTCGGAATCGGCGCGGGAGGTGGCGCGGGGCTCGTCCAGCCGGAGAACCACGGAATGGATCCCGCGGTGACCTTGGGCGGGATGGCGCCGATATATGCGCTGGTTGCGAAGAATCCGTCGGACGGAGGGATGGCTGCCGGCGAGAGCTCGAGCGCCGAGCCGGTGACGGGCCGAAGATCGGGCAGGTAGAGATCATTCTCGCTCGTCAGCAAGCCGCTCGCACCGGGCAGCGTGACGTTCTGTTCCACTCCGGATGCGATCAATGCCGCTTCCGCCGGGCATCCCGCACTCACGGTGCCTTCACCGAGCGAGGTGGCGCCGGCCGTCAGCGCGTTGCGCAGCGTGAGTGCACCGCTCGTAATCTGCGCGCACGTCGCCGCGCCGCCGAGATCGAGCGCAATGTGTGGCGCGTACAGGAATACATTGCGCAGCGTACCTGCCGTGCCTCGCTCCAGCACCAGCGCGCGTGCAGTCGCATGCGTCGGATTGGCTGGTGTCGACTGCGCGATGATCGTCACGTTGAACACCGTCGGGTCGGATCGCGGTACCGCGTCGTTCGCAGTACCCGAGGCAGTCGGTGCGTTCTGCCCGACGATGCCCGCGGCAAATCGCGCGATGTCCTGTTGCACGGCGATCGATTGCGCACGTCCGCGCCAGCCGCCGGTCCAGCGCAATCCGGTGCCGTTCGCCGTCAGGACCAGCTCGCGGGCCGGCACGGCCCCGCCGGAGATCAGCACACCATCGCCACGAGTGCGATTGGCCTGCACATCGCTGACCACGGTCGCGCTCCCGACGCCTGCCAGATGCAGCCCACGCTCGGCGTATTCGATGCGCATGTAACGGAGAATTCCGCTGTCGTCCGCATCGGTGCAACCGCCGAAACGCTGTCCCGCAACAGGATCCACCGTCTCGAGACAGGCGCCGACCGGGCTGCGTGACGACACGGGGCTGGTGAGCGTGCCGGAATTGATTCGCGCGTAGCCGTGCACGATCACGCCACCCCAGCAGCCCGGGAATTTCGACGCGACGGTGCAGGTCATCACGATCGGCTCGGCGAGTGTGCCGCGCGCCTCGATCCGTGCATCGCGCGAGATGATCAGATAACTCCCGACCTGTCCTTCGATGCGTGTGCCGGCGTCGATCACGAGCGTGCCACCGCTTTCCACCACCACCGGACCGTCGAGCTGCACCGGGATGCCCGATGTCCACACTTCGCGGTTGCGCACGAAGGTGGTGAGACCGGGCGTGCCGACATGGCGCACGTTGCGCGTCTCTCGCGCAGTTCTCGGCGACGGTTCAGGCGCCAGCGCGCTCGGCGCAACGCTTCCGTGGGCCAGCAGGAGCGCCACAGCGAGTGACGCGGGAAAGGCGAGGTGCGGAGCGGTCACGGGCGATCTCGGTGGCTGGGGGCGCTCCGTGATGCTGTCGCCCGTGCGTCACAACCGCGGTGTGGCATGTTCTCGATTGTGCTACGGAATGGTCATCCCGCGGACGGTCCGAGTGATGCCAGAGGTCGTCGTGTCCGCGTCCGCCTGGTACGACCGTGGCCCTCGTCATCGATTGCCAAGTGCTGCCGCCGGCGCGATCTTCGCGCCTCATCGGGAGAGCTGCGCGCGGTGCGCAGGCTTCCAGAAGGCACGCTTTCGCAATCGGAGAGGGCCACGTGAGGCGCATCGTCGACGCAATGATCTCGGGCGGACTGCTCGTCATATCCCTGACAGCGTACGGCGACATCGGCGCCCAGACTTCGCCGGTGAACGATCGCCCCAATCCGTATCGCACCGTCGAAGGCTGGGCAAAACTGCCCGTTGGCCGCACGTGGGGATCGACCAGCGCCGTGGCAATCGACAAGGACGGTGCCAGCGTCTGGGTCGCCGAAAGGTGCGGGCAGAACAGCTGCGTCGGATCCGAGCTCGATCCCGTGCTGCTCTTCGATGCCAGCGGCACACTCGTGCGGTCGTTCGGCAAGGGTTTGATCAATTGGCCGCACGGCATTCACGTCGATCATGAGGGGAACGTGTGGGTCGTGGACGGACGCGACAACACGCCACCCGTCGCCCGTGGCGCGGCGATCGCAGCGACGCCGCCCGCGAAGAAATTCGGGCATCAGGTCCTCAAGTTCTCGCCGCGTGGTGAGTTGCTGATGCGCCTCGGCACGGACGGCGGTGCGCGCGAGCCCGGATTCTTCTACCAGCCGAACGCCGTGCTGGTCGCCCCGAACGGCGACATCTTCGTGGCGGAAGGTCACGCGTCGGATTCCACGGCGAATGCGCGTGTCCTCAAGTTCGATGCGCGTGGCACGCTGCTGACCACGTGGGGCAGGAAGGGCACCGGTCCCGGTGAATTCGATCAGCCGCATGCCCTTGCGATGGATTCGCAAGGTCGCTTGTTCGTCGCCGATCGCACCAACGATCGGATCCAGATCTTCTCGCAGGCTGGTGTGCTGCTCGACACCTGGTTCCAGTTCTCGCGTGCGAGTGGCATCATCATCGACGCGAACGACGTGATCTACGTCGCGGATTCGGAATCGGGCAGCATCGAACCGCGCCACATTGCCTGGCAGCGTGGCATCCGAATCGGGAATGCGCGCACCGGCGCCGTGACGGCGTTCATTCCCGATCCGGTCAAGGAGACACGCAACACCAGCGCCGCCGAAGGCATTGCCGTCGACGCGGGCGGTGTGATCTACGGTGCCGAAGTCGGCCCGCGCGCACTCAAGCGATACGAACGCAAGCCGTAGTCATGGCAGCCGCAGGGCGGTCAGCGCGGTTTCCGTTCCCGCGCCCGTGGCGAAGACGACGTACTGCTTGCCCTTGTGCATGAAGGTCATCGGCACGGCCGTGGTGCGTGAGGGAATCTCGACCGCGCCGACCTGCCGACCCGTGGCCTTGTCCACCGCGAACAGCTGGGGCTTTGCGTTCGGCACGCCACCCAATCGACCGGTGCCGTAGATCACGAGCGATTTCGTCACGATGATCTGCGCCTGCCCGCTTGCAGCGCGCGGCGGCAACGTCACGCCGGCGAACAGCGGATCCGCGCTCTTCACAGGAATGAAGCCGCCGTTCGGTATCCACCACTTCTTGTCACCGCTGTTCATGTCGTACGCGGTGATGCCACCGAGTTCCTTCGGCTTGAGGATCGAGACGCCGCCGAGGAGAGAGGCGTTGCCGCGTCCCTCGAAACCGCCGCCACGCGCGGCGGGTGGTGTGTAACCCGGCGGAGGGGCCGGCGCGCCGATCAGGCCGCAGTTGTCGCGCGGTGAGCTGAAGCGGAATTCGCTGCACGGATCCTTCTGCAACGAAATCGTCGACAGGCCGCTCAGCGCGGCGACGTAGATCATGCCGGTTTCGGGATCGAACGCAGCGCCGCCGTCGATGTTCACGCCACCCGATGCACCGGGTGCATACCACGCGCACGTCAGTCCACCCGAACTCCTGCCATCCGCCGTGGCGCCGGGAATGTAGTACGGCCCCATGCGGCACCGCTGCGCCAGCTTGAGCGCGGAGTCCTTGATGGCGGGCGTGTAGGCGATCAGGTCCGCCTCCAGCAAGCCCTGCTGCGAGTACGGCGCGGGCCTGCTTGGAATCGGCTGCGTCGGCGATGTCTTCTCGCCGGGCACATCACTCTGCAACACCGGTGTCTCGACGATTGGCCAGATCGGCGCGCCGGTCGCGCGATCGAACGTGTACAGCCAGCCCTGTTTCGTGCTCTGCGTGATCGCCTTTCGACGCACGCCGTTGACGGTGATGTCGATCAGGTTCGGCGCCATCGGTGCGTCGTAGTCCCAGATGTCATGATGCACCATCTGGAAGTGCCACTTGCGGACGCCGGTACGTGCATCGATCGCAACAAGTGAATTCCCGAACAGGTTGTCACCGGGGCGATGTCCGCCGTATTCGTCCATCAGCGGCATACCCACCGGGATGTAGACGAGGCCGAGTTCAGGATCGGCCGAATACGTGGCCCACGCGTCGTTCTTGCCCACACCTTCACTGCCGACCTTCGAGCCACGTTCCCACGTGTTGGCGCCGAACTCGCCGGGCTGCGGTACGAGGTTGAACTTCCACAGCTGGCGGCCCGTCAGCACATCGAAGCCGCGAATGAAGCCCGGAATGTTGTGCACGCGCATCGGGTAGTAACCGTGGATCGACGAGTTGCCGACGACGATCACGTTGTTGACCATGATCGCCGGGGAGCTCGCTGCGATCTGCCCGTGCACCGGATCGATGCCGGTCGTGCCGTCGGCCCCGATCTTCTTCACCGGATCCCACCGCTCGCCGGGCTTCGCCCTGCGTGCCGGTGCGGCGTCCGAGATGATCAGCGAACCGGTATCATCGACCGCCAGCGGTACCAGCGGAAACCCGAGCCCCGCCTGCAGGTCGACGACGCCATTGTCGCCGAACTTCGGATCGGGCAGGCCGGTCTTTGCATCCAGCGACACCATGTGATAGCCAGGCGTCACCACGATCACGCGCTCGCGTGTGCCATCGGTCCAGTACGTCGGGCCGCGACCGGCGAACTGTCGCGGTGCCTTCTGCCAGCGGATGCCCTCCTCCAGCCGATACATCCACAACGTTTCGCCCGTCTCCGGATCGATCGCCATCACCGAGCGACGCGTCGTGGCCACGGTAAAGAGCCTGCCGTTCGCGTACAACGGCGTCGTGCGATAGTACTCATCCGGCCCGAATGTGCCGGCGTTCCACGTCCACGCGATCTGCAGCGAATCGAAGTTGCGCGCCGTGATCTGGTCGAGCGGCGAGTAGCGGGTGCTGTGCGCATCACCGCCCCAGTAGCGCCATTCCCCCGACGCATTCCCGCGCACGAGATTCGACATCGTCGGCGTGGTGCCGCCGGGCGCACTCGTGGGTCGCACTGCCATCTGCGCATAGCCTGGAGTCGCGAGTGCTATCGCGGTCCCACCGACGGCGCACAGCACGTGCAACTGCTTCAACGCAGAGGCGCCAAGGGTTGAGAGGCGCAAGGACATGCGTCGGGAACTGCGTTCGCGCGTGCAGTTCCCACAGCATTTACTTGCGGCCTCTTTGTTCGCATTGCGCCTCTGCGTTGAAGCAGTTGCAACGGTGCAGGATCGCGAGCGGAGTGTCATCGGGCAGGACCCTCGGGGGAGGAGGCGGCAGGCACGGAATCGAGACGGATGCGCCGTAACTCGGCGGTGTCGGCAGCCAGCGGCTTTGCGCCGGTCGGCATGCCGTTGATGCGCAACAGGTACGCGATCGCCAGCGTGTAGTCGGCGTCGCTCATCGAGCCGGGAGCGTTCTTCGGCATTTCACGGCGCACGTACACGAACAGGTCCACCAGCGATCGACCATACCACTTGGCACGGAACGGCGGTCCGGAGTGGAAAGTCGGGGTGTGGCAACTCTTGCAGTAGGCGGCGAACACGTTGCCGCCACGCGTCGCCTGCGCCAGCGTGTACACGCCGTCCATGGTGGTGATGGCGGTGTCGCCCACTTCACGGACATGACGCTGTTGCGGCGCGCTGCGGCTCGGCAGTGGTGTCGCGCGCGCCGGGGTCACTGGCACGACGATCGCGTAGGCGAGTGCGGCCAGTGCAATCGGTACGACGGCAGTGACGGATCTGAATCCAGTGCGCATGCATCGGGGAGTCGGAGCGTGGCGCTCGAGCGTCATGAGCGTCGCGGTACGCGGAGAATCTGTCGCATGGCGAGCGCCGCGGCCAATGCCACTGCTGCCAGCAGCGTCACACGCATGGCGCCCAGCGCAAAAGATGCATCCAGCGCCGGCCAGGTCACACTGCCGCGGTACTGGAGGAGTGCGTCGACGCGTGTCGTCAACCAGTGCCAGGCCGTATGCGCGACGATCACCGAGCCGACGATGGTGATCAGGCGCTCGCGCTCGACGCCCACATGGCGTCGGGCCAGCCAGAGCACGGGCAGGGCGCAGGCCAGCACCAGCAGTTGACCGAGTTCGACGCCGATGTTGAACGCGGCGAGTGCCGTCACGAGGTTGTCGCCGGCGAACTGCAACGTCGTGCCCAGCGCGAACGAGAATCCGAAGCCGTGCACCAGTCCGAAGGCAAATGCCATCGGCCAGCGCGAGGCGAGCCGTTCCTCGGGCAATACGACGTTCTCGATGCAGAGCCACACGATGCTCGCCGCGATCAGCGCTTCCACCAGCGGCGGGAACCAGAGCGCCGAGGGCGTGAAGCCAAGCGCAGAGGCTGCGAGTGTCATTGAATGGGCGAGCGTGAACGCAGTCACGAGGGTCACCAGCGATCGCCAGCGACGCACCGGGAAGATGAGGCACAACACGAACAGCAGATGATCGACACCGCCGAGAATATGTCGGAAGCCATTGCGGGTGAACTGCACCGCGGTGTCGTACCACGCCGGGTCGAGCGCGACGGATTCCGGATTGCCGTCGAAGGCCAGTACGCGCTCCGTGCCGTCGGCCGCCACGATTCGCACGACACTGGTCGTCCGGATGCCGAGCGTCGCGAAATTGGGGTGCAACACCAGCGCCGCGCTGCTGTCCGGCAGGGTGTAGTCGAGCTGCACGTCGAGCAACGCCTGTTTCCACGGAATGAATTCCGTTACGAGTGGCACTGTCGCGAACGACGCGCGCGCGGCGGCGAAGCTGTCGAAGGCGCGATCGTTCGGAAGCGCGAGACGCGCCCCGCCGATACGTGGCGCCGGCAGGGCAGTTCCATCGGCCGTGATCGTGATCGCGGTGACGATCCAGGTCTCGGCCGCTTCCGCCAGCAGCGCGCGGGCGCCGACCAGGTCCAGCGAGCCATCGTCGCGCAGCGGGAAATCCACGTCGCGCATCGCTTCCAGCGGCACGCGAACCAGCAGGCGGAGTGCGAGCCCGTCGCGCTGCACGAACGCACGCACCGCAACGCGCTGCGGCACCTCGTGCGCCGACAGCCGGCTGGCCGGAGTGAAGAGGCAGAGCAGCATCGCGGCCACGCGCACCAGAAATCGCCATCCCGGCGCGCCGGGTCCGGCCGATGCCATGTCACGTCTCTGGTGCATCACCGTGGCGTGACGTAGCATTGCGCGCAGTCGATGCTCGACCGCCGGCTGCGTCGCGGCGGGCTGGTGTCGCGCGAGACGGTGCGACTTCACGACGGGATCGGAGCAACGACATGCCACGTATGCGTACGCGATGGGCCGCCACGGCGCTCGGTGCGGTGATCGTTTCGCTCGCACTCGGTCAGCGTCAACTCGCCACGGCGCTCGAGCGATCGGCGGCGATGGCGCCGTCGTTCGAGGTCGACCCGCTTTGGCCCAAGCCGTTGCCGAATGGCTGGGTGCTGGGCATGGTCATCGGGCTGGGCATCGATTCGCGCGATCATGTCTTCATTGTGCACCGCGGCGCCTCAACGCTCAACTCGCGCACCGAAGCCGGCTATCCGTTGACGGGACCCTGTTGTTCGTCGGCGCCGCCGGTGCTCGAGTTCGACCCCGAGGGCAACCTGGTGAATTCGTGGGGCGGGCCGGCGGAAGGGTATGTGTGGCCGAGCAGCAATCACGGCATCGGAATCGACAACCTCGACAACGTGTGGATCGGCGGCAACGGCACGCCCGACTCGACGCGAGGCATCGGATTCGATTCACACATCCTCAAGTTCACACACGACGGCAAGTTCCTGCAGCAGATCGGCGTGCCCGGTCGTCGCGCCGACTCGAAGAGTCTGGACGCGTTCGGGCGTGTGGCAAAGGTGTCGTTCGATGTCGCGGCCGGGGAGGCGTACGTCGCGGACGGATACGGCAATCGCCGCGTCGCGGTGCTCGACATGAAGACCGGTGCGATGAAGCGCTTCTGGGGCGCCTACGGTAACGTGCCGAGTGATTCGAACTACGGCGCGTACAATCCCGAGGTGCCGCTGATTCCGCAGTTCCGCACGCCGGTGCATTGCGCCGAGCCGACTCCCGACGGGCTGGTGTACGTCTGCGATCGCGTGAACAATCGCATCCAGGTGTTCCGCAAGAACGGCACGTTCGTGAAGGAGAAGCGCATCGCACCGAAGACGCTGGGTGATGGCGCCGTGTGGGACATCGCCTTCTCACGCGATCCACAGCAGAAGTACATGTACCTGGCCGACGGCAAGAACGAACGCGTGTATGTGATGGATCGCGAGTCGCTCGAGATTCTCACCGCATTCGGCGATGGCGGTCGCCAGCCCGGCCAGTTCTTCGCCGTGCATTCGATCGCGACCGACAGCAAGGGCAACATCTTCACGACCGAGACCTACGAGGGAAAGCGGCTGCAGCGCTTCGTGTACCAGGGCATCAGGCCGGTGGCAAAAGCCGATCAGGGAACGGTGTGGCCGGCGCGCAAATGAGCGCCGTCGTGTGACGGAACGTCCCGCAGACGATCTGTTCGTTGCGCTGTATGAAGAGCTGCACCGGCTGGCTGCGGCACAGTTGCGACGCAGCGGCACCGACCTGACGCTCGGGACCACGACGCTGCTCCACGAGGCGTATCTCAACCTGGGTACCCGCGAGCGTGTCGAGTTTCCTGACCAGTCGCGATTTCTCGCGTACGCCGCGCGCGCGATGCGCAGCCTCATCATCGACTACGCACGGCGTGGCATGGCGCAGAAGCGTGGTGGCGGCGCGTTCGAGATCACGCTCACCCACTCGATTGCGGGCGCGGCCGTCACCCAGGCCGGTGGCGCCGTCGAGCTCGAGAAACTCTCCGAGGCGCTCGACGAACTCGAACAGCTCGAACCGGGCCTCGCCCAACTCGTCGACCTGCACTTCTTCTGCGGATACAGTTTCGTCGAGATCGCGACGATGCGGGGTGTCTCCGAGCGCACGGTGCAGCGTGACTGGCGCAAGGCGCGCCTCCTGCTGCAGCACTCGCTCGAGCGTGCAACCGATGTTGCGGGCGGATGAATCAACGCACGAGTGAATCGCGAAGAGCGCGGGCCGCGAGGGTCCATCGATTGTTGGCGCCATAACCGTTCGCGAGCGCGGGCAGGGCCCGCGCGACTGCCCCCCG
>JACMLX010000141.1 GCA_014379355.1 Gemmatimonadaceae bacterium | reverse complement strand
TCGCCGCCACCGGTGCGGATGGCGTCGCCGACGCGGCGGACGCTGACGGACGCACCGATGTGCCGCTCGATGCCGGAGCGGCCGCAGGCTTCGTCGGCGCCGATGCCGGTGCCGTGACCGCGGGAACCACACTCGGCGGTGCGAGGTGCGACAGCGAATCGCCTTCCACCTTCACGGTGCTGTCACCGCGATAGATCGCCGCGCGACGCAGTGAGTCCAGCAGCGCCAGTTTCTCCAGGCGCGCCTGTATGACGCGCACCGAATCCGCAATCAGTGAATCACCGGCGGCCGCAATCGTCTTCTGCGTGCCTTCCGATGATGTCACGCTGCTCCATGAGCCCGTCACGCCAGCCGCCGCACGCGGGGGCAGCAGGACCATTGCGGCACTCGCCGCATCCGGCGAGACGATGGGGCGGATCAGGTACGTGCGCGCCCAGCCTTCGATCGTCTTCGTTTCGCGCAACACGACACCAATCGGGATGCCGCGCGGAAATACGTTGCCAAGGCCTGAGCTCACGATCAGCGTGCCGGGCTTGAGCTCACTGCGGAATGGCACGCCACGCATCTCGAGCAGGAAACGATCCGCGCCCGTGCCGAGATGCGCAGCGACGATTCCGAACGCCACACCATCCGGCGTGGTGGCGCTGGCGCGAAAGTCCGGATGTGTCCACAGGATCGCCGTACTCGAACTGGCATCCACGGTGGTCACCATGCCGATCAAGCCTTCCGGCACGACCAGTGGCGCGAACGGTCGGACACCCGCGGCGCTCCCGGCGGCGAGCAGCACCGTGTGCTCATCGCTGCCACGTGGTGGATGCACGACCTCCGTCGCCACGAAGCCCCACTGCAGTCGCTGCCCCAGGCCCAGCAACGCGCGCAATCGATCGTTCTCGGCGGCCAGCGGCGCGGCCGATTGTGAGCCGAGGGCAAGGCTGTCCACTCGATTGACGAGTCGGCTGTGATCGCCGATGGCCTGTCGTCCGCGCTCCGCCCAGGCCTGGGCAGCCACGAGCGGCGCGGCGACACTGGAGCGGAGGGAGCCCTGCACCTTGCCGCGTGCGGCCGTGGGCAGGATCAATGCTGCACATGCGAGCGCCAGCGCCACGCCGAGCAGCGCGAGGTCCGTGCGCGTTCCCGTGCGAGACGTGCGCGCCATGCTGTTTACCTCAGGAACTCAGGACGGAACGGTACTTCTCCTCGTCATCGAGGATGCGTCCACACCCGCGCACCACGCAGGTAAGTGGATCTTCGTCGACATGAATCGGCAGGTTCGTTTCCTGGCTCAGCAGCAGATCGAGCCCGCGAATCAGAGCGCCACCGCCTGTCATCACGATACCCCGATCGACGATGTCCGACGCGAGTTCCGGCGGCGTGATTTCGAGCGCGCGGCGCACGGCATCGACGATCTGCTGGATCGGTTCCTGGATCGCTTCGCGGATCTCCGACGAATGCACACGCACCGTCTTCGGAATGCCGCTCACGAGGTCCCGACCCTTCACTTCCATGTCGCGCTCCTCGCCCACCGGATACGCGCTGCCGATCTGGATCTTGATCTGTTCCGCCGTCGGTTCACCGATCAGCAGATTGTAGTTCTTGCGCATGAACTGCACGATCGACGTATCGAGTTCATCACCACCGGTGCGAATCGACGTGTCGCTCACGATGCCGCTCAGCGCGATGACGGCAATCTCGGTCGTGCCCCCACCGATGTCGATGACCATGTTGCCGGTAGGCGTCTCGACCGGCAGTCCGACGCCAATCGCTGCCGCCATCGGCTCCGCCACCATGAAGACTTCCTTGGCGCCGGCGCCGAGGGCTGAGTCACGCACAGCGCGCTTCTCCAC
>JACMLX010000140.1 GCA_014379355.1 Gemmatimonadaceae bacterium | reverse complement strand
CTGTCCGGCGGCGCCGGTGATCATGACGGGCGCCGTCACGGCAGCGCGTCGATCCGGGACAGCGGCACGCCAGCGGCGTCCTTCGGCGACAGCAGCGGCGGCACACCCGCGGGCAGCGGCCACACGATCCCGAGCGCGGGATCGTCCCATAGCAGCGATCGCTCACTCTCAGGATGGTATCGATCCGTCACTTTATACGCCAGGTCCGCGACATCCGACAGCACGAGAAATCCATGGGCGAAACCTGGAGGGATCCAGAGCTGGTGGTGATTCGTGTCGGAGAGCTCGGCGCCCAGCGACTGCCCGAACGTGGGCGAGGAGCGGCGCACATCGACGACCACGTCCCACACGCGGCCCATCGGACAGCGCACCAGCTTGCCCTGCGTGTGTTCGGCCTGAAAGTGCAGGCCGCGCAACGTCCACTGCCGCGATCGACTGTGATTGTCCTGAATGAACGACACGGGCGCGACGTCGGCGCGGAACACGTCGTCCTCCCACGTCGCGACGAAGAAGCCGCGCGCGTCGCCGAAGACGCGGGGCTCGAGGAGATACACGTCGGGCATGGCGAGACGCGTGACCTTCATCGGATCGTGTCTTCCGTCAGCATCGCCATCAGGTAGCGTCCGTAGCCGGTTTTCCGCAGTGGTGCGGCGAGGCGTTCGACTTGCGCATCGTCGATCCAGCCCAGGCGCCACGCGATCTCTTCGGGACAGGCGACTTTCAGTCCCTGCCGCTGCTCGATGGTCTCGATGAACTGGCCCGCCTGCAGCAGCGACTCGTGTGATCCGGTGTCGAGCCACGCGGTGCCGCGACCGAGCATCTCCACGTTCAGGAGGCCGAGGTCGAGATAGGCCCGATTCACGTCGGTGATCTCGAGTTCACCGCGCGCGGACGGACGGATCGACGCGGCGATGTCGCAGACCCGCTGATCGTAGAAATACAACCCGGTGACGGCGTAATTCGACCGCGGATTGAGCGGCTTCTCCTCGATGCCGATGGCGCGTCCGCTCGCGTCGAACTCCACCACGCCATACGCACTCGGTTCGCTCACGCGATACCCGAAGATCGTCGCACCCTCCGTGCGGGCGTTCGTGCGCTGCAGCGAGTCGGACAGGTCGTGGCCGTAGAAGATGTTGTCGCCGAGCACCAGGCAGCTGGTGCGGTCGCCGACGAACTCCCGGCCGATGATGAACGCCTGTGCCAGGCCATCCGGCGAAGGCTGCACGGCATATCGTAGCGACATGCCCCATTGTGAGCCGTCCCCGAGCAGTCGCTGAAAGAGGGCTTGTTCGTGCGGGGTCGTGATGAGCAGCACGTCGCGCACCTGCGCCAGCATCAGCGTGGTCAGCGGATAGTAGATCATCGGCTTGTCGTATACCGGCAGCAATTGCTTGCTGACCGCCTGCGTGATCGGATACAGGCGTGTGCCCGACCCGCCCGCCAGCACGATGCCGCAGCGCTCCGAAGAAGTGGTCATCGCCGTCAGCTCGCTTTCTGGGCCAGATCGCTCCGCGGCCGGACGTTCGCACCGAACGATTCGGGAGCGATCGGTGTGAGGGACATCGTCGGATTCAGCTGCACCGCGCCATCGAAGAGAATCGTCGGCATCACTTCGAGTGACAGGCGCGGTCCGCGGAACGTGGGGTCGTGCGTGGACCACACCCACGTATCGAGGCTGTACGGGCCGGGCGCGACGTTGGCCTGCAGGCGCAGGTCGAGTCGGAACACCCCGTGCGTCGGCAGCGGAAGCGGAATGCTGCCCGTGCCGAGCGCCGCCACGGTTGTCGCGCCGGCCAGCGAGACCAGCGCCACGCCGACGCTCTCGTTGCCCTGCAACGGATGCTCCTCGCGCCGGCGGCAGGTGATGGTCACGTCCAGAAACTCTCCCGACCCGATGGTCGGCGCGCTGATGGAGGCTTCCATGATCTCATAGGGCGCATCGGCTTTCAGCGCCTCGCCATCGTTCCCGGCCGTGTTGCCGGTGAAGTACTGCGCGATGACATCGCGTGGATGCCCCACACCCATGACCTGCCCGCGCTTGAGCAGGAGCGCCGATGTGCACATCTGCAGGACGCGGTCGAGTTGGTGCGACACGATGACGACCGGCATGCCGCTGCGCGTGAGCTGCTGCAGTCGCGTGAACGCACGCTGCTGGAAGGTGTGATCGCCGACGGCGAGCACTTCATCGATGATCAGCACGTCGGGATCGAGGTGCGCTGCGATCGCGAAACCGAGGCGCGCATTCATGCCACTCGAGTATCGCTTGACGGCCATGTCGATGAACTCCTCGACGCCCGCGAACGCCACGATTTCATCGAAGCGCTTGCGGATGTTGGCGGCGCCCATGCCCATGATCGCGCCCTGCAGGAACACGTTCTCCCGGCCGGTGAGATCCGGATGAAAGCCTGCCGACACTTCGATCAGGGATCCGACGCGGCCGATCACGGTGATGTCGCCACGCGTCGGTCGGAGAATACCCGTCAGCAACTTGAGCGTCGTGCTCTTGCCGGCGCCGTTACCCCCGATGATGCCGAGGCACTCGCCGGGACGCACAGCGAACGACACGTCACTGACCACCCAGAAATCGTTCTCGCCCAGTTCATCGCTCGCCGGACCGCTCCGCGTGAAGCGACGAACGGCTGCCGGAATCAGGTCGCGGAGACTGTCATGTCGTTCTCCACGCTGGAACTTCTTCCAGACAGCATCGAACACGATCCCGGGTTCAACCGGCATGGCACTCAGATGTACTCGGCGAAGGCATACTGGGAGCGTTGGAAAAGAATGACGGTCGCCGGCAGTCCGACCACGGTGATCACGACGGCGTACAGCAGGTACAGCGGCGACCACACCGTGACGACCGCGCCACTGGCCATCGTGGTCGTCAACGGCTCGAGCAGATTGTGTCCGAGGGTGACCGACAGGCGCAGGCCCTCGAGCAGCGGCGACATCGGATTGAGCATCGCAATGGTCGCGCCACGAGGTCCGAGCATCGCAGGCTCAAAGAAGACGGGTGTGAAGAATATGCCGAACGTGAGTAACACCTGGACGATATATTTCACGTCCCGGAAGAACAGGTTCGCGCAGCTCAGCAGCAGCGCGCATGCCGTCGTGAACGTCAGCAGCAACACCAGCAGCAGCGGCACCCACAGCAGTGCCCAGGTGGCTTCGACCGCGCCGATCACGGGCAGCAGAATCGCCAGTGCAATGAAGGCGATGCCGGAATCGAAGCACTGCGCGCCGACGGCCGACAACGGCAACACGGCGCGGGGAAACGATACTTTCGTCACGATATTCATGTTCGCCACCAGGCTGCTGGTGGCGAACCCGATGGCGCCGACAAAGAAGGACCACGGCACGGCCTTGATGGCCATGCCGCCCAGGCCGGCGGGAGAGAGCGCACGCCCGGAGAAGTTCGCCAGCGCCAGCTGCACCATCAATCCGCTGAAGACGATCAGCAGCGGCATGAACAGCGCCCAGCCGAATCCCATCACGGCCTGCTTGTACCGGATCGTGACATCACGGCGCGTGAGCTGGTAGAGCAGTTCGCGCGACCGCAGCATGTCGTGCCCCATGCGGGACAGGTCGGACACGGCGCGCGACAGCGCACTGCCGCCGTGCCCCACCGACGTGCGGCGTACGGGTAACTCGATTGTGGCCATGAATGTGTTCCCCAGGCCTACTTGCGGAGGACGTCTTTGTGCGCGCGCGGAAACTTGTTCGTGAGCGGATCGACATACTGTCGTTCGCCGTGACCGACGTAGATCTGGCGCGGTCGCGCGATCTTCTGCTCCTTGTCGTCGAGCATCTCCTCCCACTGCGCCAGCCAGCCGGCCGTGCGCGCGACGGCGAACAGCACCGTGAAGAAGTCCGTCGGGAACGCCATCGAGCGGTAGATCAGGCCCGTGTAGAAGTCCACGTTCGGATACAGCTTGCGTGCGATGAAATACTCGTCCGACAGCGCGATGCGTTCGAGCTCGAGTGCAATCTCGAGATCCTTGTCGATGCCGATCTGCGCGAACACCTGATCGGCCAGCTTCTTCACGATGCGCGCGCGCGGATCGTAGTTCTTGTACACGCGGTGCCCGAAGCCCATCAGCTTCGGTCCGCCCTTGCCGCTTTTCACCGACTCGATGAAGGCCGGAACGTTCTTCGGGTGCTCGATGTCCTTGATCATGCGCAGCACCTGCTCGTTCGCACCACCGTGCAACGGGCCGAACAGCGCCGCGATGCCTGCCGAGACCGCGCTGAACGGATCCACGTGGCTCGAGCCCACCGCGCGCACGGCATTCGTCGAGCAGTTCTGCTCGTGATCGGCATGCAGGATGAACAACACCTCGAGCGCGCGGCTGAACACCGGATTCGCCTCGTACTTCGGCTCGCTCATGCGAGCCACCATCGACAGGAAATTCTCGCCGTAGTTGAGCTGGTTGTCCGGATAGATCGTCGGCAAGCCCTTCACATGGCGATACGCGAACGCCGCCAGCGTCGGAAGCTTGGCCAGCAGGCGAATCACCGAGACGTATCGCTCCTTCGGATCGAAGATGTTGTGCGCGTTCGGATAGAAGCTGGACAGCGCCGCCACCGACGAGCAGAGCATCGACATCGGATGCGCATCGTACCGGAAACCCTCGAGGAACTTCCGGATGTTTTCGTGGACGTACGTGTGAAAGGTGATGTCGTGCACCCACACGTCGTACTCGGCCTGCGTCGGCAGCTCGCCGTGCCGGAGCAGATAGGCCACCTCGAGGAACGTCGCACTCTCGGCCAGCTGCTCGATCGGATAGCCGCGATAGCGCAGGATTCCCTTGTCGCCGTCGATGAACGTGATCGCGCTCTTGCAGCTCGCCGTGTTCATGAAGGCCGGATCGTAGCTCAGCAGTCCGAATTCGCCCGGCTCACCGCGCTTCACCTGCTTCAGGTCGCCGGCACGGATGTAGGTGTCACCCTCCGGCCCTTCGGTGGTGATCGGCGCGGCGTAGGCAGAACCGGTGCGACTGTCGCGAAGCTCGAGTGTGCCACCGACGTTCGTGTCACTCATCCTGCGGTCTCCAAGGGAAGGTGGTTCGCCCCGGCTGGACACGGAGCAGTCCCGCGTCGTCTCACGGCTGGCGCCCGATCCCGCTCGGGCAGCGGCGGAATACGTAACGGAAGCTGCATTCGAACTTAGCAGCACCACATACTCATGCATCGCGGGTGCCCGCCGATTGTCGCCCTGCCGCGGGCGCTGCATCTTGCCGTGTCGCAGCGTGACGCGGTACTGCTCTGGCCAGTCTCCAACGACGGGTTCCGAGCGGCCGGCGACCGCGCCGTTTCGCATCTCGCTGTTCACCGCTCCTCCAGGACGCTGATCGATATGTGCGGCATCGCAGGCTTTCTCGGCACGCCGGCATCGGGCACACCGGATGTCGCGTTGAAAGCGATGACGGACGTGATCGAGCATCGCGGCCCGGACGCCGATGGCGCGTGGTGCGACAGCGACGCCCGCATCGCTCTCGGCCATCGACGCCTCTCCATCATCGATCTCTCGCCACTTGGCGCGCAGCCGATGCACGCCGGCAGCGGTCGGTACGTCATCGCCTTCAATGGTGAGGCGTACAACTATGCACCGATTCGCGCCGAACTCGGCCTTTCGGGCTATCCGTTCAAGGGGCACAGCGACACGGAGGTCCTGCTCGCCGCCTTCGACACGTGGGGTGTCGAGGCCAGCGTACCGAAGTTCGCCGGCATGTTTGCGATCGCCGTCTGGGACCGCCAGGAGCGGTCGCTCTGGCTCGTGCGCGACCGACTCGGCGAAAAGCCGTTGTTCTATGGAAAGGTCGGTGAGAGCTGGCTGTTCGGCTCCGAACTCAAGGCGCTGCGTGCATTCCCCGGCTGGCGCGCCGCCATCGACGTGACGTCGGTCGCGCAGTTCCTGCGCCACGGCTACATCCAGGCGCCGGCATCGATCTACGAGGGTATCTCGAAAGTCCGGCCCGGCACGATGGTCGAATTGCGTACTGGGCAGGTTCCGCGCGAGATCGTGTACTGGTCGGCAGAAACGGCGGCGCGCGCCGGTCTCGCGAACCCGATCAGCGGCAGCGCCGACGAGATCGCGACGGCACTCGACGCCGTGCTGCGTCCGGTGGTGCGCGACGAAATGGTCGCCGACGTGCCGCTTGGAGCCTTCCTGTCCGGCGGCATCGACTCGTCGCTGATCGTCGCACTGATGCAGGCGCAGTCCACGCGGTCCGTGCGCACGTTCACCATCGGCTTCAACGATCCGCGCTTCAACGAGGCCGGATTCGCTCGCGAGGTCGCAACGCACCTGGGAACCGAGCACACGGAACTGATGGTGAGCGGTGAGGACGCGCTGCGGTTCGTGGAGCGACTGCCCGCGATCTACGATGAACCGATGGCCGACTCGTCGCAGTTGCCGACGCTCCTCATTTCGCAGATGACGCGGCAGCACGTGACGGTGGCGTTGTCCGGCGATGGCGGCGACGAACTGTTCGGCGGGTACAGCTGGTACGCCGGTGCGAGCGGAACCGCCGATCGCCTCTCGCACACGGCACCGGCGCTGATGCGGAAGATGGTCGGCTCGGTCCTGCGCAGCATTCCCGACCCGCCACCGGATCTCATCGCACGACTGATCACGGACGGTGATCGCGCGATCGGTGATCGGCCCGCGAACGCACTCACGCGACTGGGCGCGCGCCTCGTCGCGCCCGGGCATGAAGCATCGTACCAATCCGTGCTCGCGCAGAGTGTCACGCCCGCCGACCTGATGCGCCCTGAACTGCGGCCACGTGCCGGCTTCGGCACGCTGCACGGGCCATGGCTCGATGACACACGCACATCCGAATCGCGCATGCTGTTCGATGCCATCAGCTACATGCCCGACGACATCCTCGTGAAGGTCGATCGCGCCGCGATGGCCTTCAGTCTCGAGACGCGTGCACCGCTGCTCGATCATCGCGTGTTCGAGTTCGCCTGGCGTATTCCATATTCCGACAAGGTCAGCGAAGGCGTCGGCAAACAGCCGCTGCGCCGGCTGCTGTTCCGGTATGTGCCGCGGGAACTCGTCGAACGGCCGAAGCGCGGATTCGCGGTCCCATTGGCGGCGTGGCTGCGCGGCCCGCTGCGGCCGTGGGCGGAAGAGCTGCTGTCCGCGCAATCGATCACCGCCGGTGGTGTGCTCGATGTATCACGGGTGCGGCGACTCTGGTCTCAGCATCTGGGCGGCCTTGCGAATCATGGGGATCGACTCTGGGCCGTCCTCTCGCTCCAGGCGTTTCTGCGCAACGAATCGCGACAGCATGATCTCTCACGGTCGGCCTAGGGAAGCGTTTTCCAGTGTGATGGGGCGCGTTGTCCAGCGCTTCCCCGGGGATTTTCTCCGGAATCCGAGTGGTTTGCCCTGCAGACGTCCCGTGTGGTGATACTGACCTTCCGTTCCGTCGTCCTCACGTTGCAGCGCGGCGAGTGCAGTGGAGATCGAGCCGCAGCACGCTGAACCCTTTGTGAGAGCCTGCTTTGCCCACTGAGTCGATCGACGTCCGCATCGAGTCGCAGCATACCGCCGAAGTGCGCTCCGGCGAGCGCTTCACGTTCGGTGAAAACTGGCGCGACTTTCTGCGGACCGTGAACGAAGCGCGCATCACGGAATCGGTCGCTGCATTGCAGCAGATGCTCGGTGTGACCACACTCGAAGGCAAGCGCTTCATCGACATCGGGTCGGGCAGCGGGCTCTCCAGTCTCGCCGCGCATCGTCTCGGTGCCGACGTCACGTCGTTCGACTACGACCCGTCGTCGGTCGGCTGCACGCTCGAGATGCGCGATCGGTATGCGAAGGACAGCCCGCGCTGGAGCATCATGCATGGGTCTGCGCTCGACGCCCGTTTTCTCGACGCACTCGGAGCGTTCGACGTCGTGTACTCCTGGGGCGTCCTGCATCACACCGGCCAGATGTGGAACGCCATTCACAACGTCATCCCGATGGTGAAGCCGCACGGCACCCTGTTTCTCGCGCTGTACAACGATCAAGGCGTCTGGTCGAAGCGCTGGTTCCGCATCAAGCGCGTCTACTGCTCGGGAACGATCGGCAAGCTGGCGGTTTCATCGATCTTCGTGCCGTATTGGGCGTGTCGCAGCGCGCTGTCCGATGTCGTGCGTGGCCACGCGCCCTGGTACACCTGGTCGACGTACGGGAAGAATCGCGGCATGTCGCTCTGGCACGACTGGCATGACTGGCTCGGCGGGTATCCGTTCGAGGCGGCGAAGCCGGAGGCCATCATTCTGCCCATCCAGGCCGAGGGATTCTCGCTCACGAATCTCAATACCCAGTACGGATCCGTGGGCTGCGTGGAATACGTCTTTCGCCGCAACGCGTAGGGACGATCAGCACACGTCGGATCAACCGCGCTGCACACGTCGGTTGGTGCGACGCAGCCGGTGATGCGTCGTGACGCGCCGCTCAGAATGGCGCGTGGCGTGGCAATTCGAGCTCGAACTGGAACGCGCTGCCGACATCGATCACACTGTCGACCAGCAGTTCACTGTTCATCGCGCGCACCAGGTTCTGGCAGATCGAGAGGCCGAGTCCCGCACTCGAGAAGATGTACTGTCCCGGCTTGAGGCGACGACGGAAGGCGTCGAACAACGTGCCCAGCACCGCCTCGGGAATTCCACGGCCGGTGTCGCGCACTTCGAACCGCACGCGCGTCGCGGTCATCGCGGTCGCCGTCACCGCCACTTCGCCGACTGACGTGAACTTGACGGCGTTCGTGACGAGGTTCAGCAGGACGCGTTGCACCGCCTGTCCATGCCCGATGCGCGCGTCGCTGAGCGTCGAGTCGAATCGCAGCACCAGGCCTCGTTCCTCGGCCATCGGACGCACGATGTCGTGCACCTGCTGGAACACGCTCAGCAGCGAAAAAGGGCGCGGCTCCTGTTGCACCAGCGTCTCGCCGCCTCGTGCCAGGTCGATCACATCGCTGGCCATCGTGCTGAGGCCGAGCGCGGCACCGTAGATCAATCCGAGTTGCCGTTCCTGTATCGGTGACACGATGCCGCTGTGGCCGCGCCGGATCTGTTCGGCGAGAAACAGGATCGAGCCAAGCGGCGAGCGCATGTCGTGCGCGACATCGACGATCAGTTCGAGACCGCCCATCCCGCCCA
This sequence comes from Gemmatimonadaceae bacterium, assembly GCA_014379355.1. GTDB lineage: Bacteria > Gemmatimonadota > Gemmatimonadetes > Gemmatimonadales > Gemmatimonadaceae > JACMLX01. Next base: position 33,680 of record JACMLX010000140.1, on the reverse strand, counting down.
GTCTCGAGGCGAAGCGATGGCCGGCATCGTCCTCGAGTTGCGCATTGAGCGACTCGAGCGCGTCGAGCGCCGCCACCGCTGCCTCGGCGCTCAGGGCGCCGGCGCGTGATTGTGCCAGCAGCGAACGACGCATGCCGGACAGCAATCGCTTGGCGGGCAGAGCGGGCGGAAAATGAATGCGCGGTGCGACATCGGTCGCGTGGAGCTGCTGCTCGGCGGCCGCACAGATCAACGATGCGCCCGCGCGCAACTCCATGACCGGCCAGCCGCCATCGCGTGCATCGGAGAGTTCCGTCGATGCGGCGTCGGCCGCCTGCGAGAGCGCGAGGCGCACCAGTGCACCATCGTCGGTCGGCGGCGTGGTGCTGCTCCCCTGTTCGACGCGCAGGCTCGAACCACGGCGGGAGCGCGATGGTGTCATGCCACTGATCCGGAATATTCGTCGCGACGCAGCTCGTGCTTCTCCATCAGCCGATAGAGCGTCGTGCGATCGATGCCGGCCAGTCGCGCCGCGCGCGACATGTTGCCGCCGGCCCGTGAGACGAGGCGCGTCAGGTACTCCTTCTCGAACTGCGCGACCAGCTTGTCCTTCGCGACGTGATACGCGTCGTTCATATAGCTGCCCGCGAACGTCGTCGCATCGGTGTGGCTGCCGGCCGCGTCGGGCATGTCGTCGTAGACCGGGAAATCGGTCGCGACCAGAGCCTTTCCCGGATCCGCCACGACGGCTGTGTGCTCGATCATGTTCTGCAATTCGCGCACATTACCGCGCCACGGACGCGTCCGCAGGAAATCCTGCGCGTCCTCGCTGAAGCTTGGCGATGCCTCGCCCGGCTGGCGATGGCGGTCCCAGAAGTGATGCAGGAAATGCGCGGCAAGGACTGAGATATCTTCGGGACGCTGGCGGAGGGGCGGCAGCTTGATGGGCACGACGCGCAGCCGGTAGTACAGGTCCTCGCGCAAACGTCCCTGAGCGACCGCTTCCTGCGGATCGCGATTCATGGCACTGATGAAGCGCACATCGACCACCGCATCCTGCTGCTCGCTTCCGACGCGACGCACCACGCCGTCCTGCAGGACGCGCAGCAGCTTGGCCTGCAGCGGCATCGACATCTCGGTCAATTCATCGAGGAACAGCGTGCCGCCATTGGCGACTTCGAGCAAGCCGGCCTTGTCGCGATCGGCACCCGTGAACGCGCCCTTCTTGTGCCCGAACATCTCGCTTTCCAGCAGCTGTTCCGGCAGCGCGGCGCAGTTCACCGCCACCAGCTTGCGCCCGGCGCGGCGACTGTGGCTGTGAATGAACTGCGCGATCAGCTCCTTGCCCGTGCCGCTTTCACCACTGATCAGCACGGAGGCATCGGTCCCGGCGACCTTGCGCGACAGGTCGAGTGCGCGACGAAATGCCGGCGACGTGCCGAGCAGCGTGATCTTGTCGCCGGTGTGCGCGTTCTGGAAACTCGCGCCGGTTCCAATGCCGACACTCGACGGCACCCCGCCCTCGGTGCGAGCCGCCCGGGTCTCGCGCGCGACCAGCACGGCATGCGACGCGCGCCCGACGAGAATCTGCAGGTGGCTGGCCGAGAACGGCTTCGGCAGGTAGTCCCACGCGCCGGCGCGGAGCGCCTCGATGCTCGATGTGACCGACGGATTGCCCGTCATCACGACGAAGATGGTTTCCTTGTTGGCATCGAGCGTGGCCTTGAGGATGTCCATCCCCGAGACCGGCGTCAGGTACAGGTCGCAGAGCACGATGTCGAACTTGCGGCGCTTGACGAGATCCATCGCCTCATCGGCGCGTCCGGTGACCGTGACATTGTAGCCTTCGCCCTGCAGGATGCTGGCGCACCCTTCGCGCAGCGTCCGATCATCGTCCACGATCAGGAGGCGGAGCGTGGCCCGTGCTTCGGGCGCCACCGCCATCGCATCACGTACGGCCGACGCATCGGCGGGGTTCTGTTCTGGCGAGGTCATCTGTGCAGTGAGGTCCGACTCGGGCTCGTGTCACCCGCGCCCTGCCCAGGCGCATCCCTGGGATGGGAAGTCGTAACTAGTGAAGAAGTGTTGCATGTGTCAAGCAACACGTTGGCTGCAAGCCACACCCGCATCAGGGCAATCGTGTATTTCCTGCGACAGGGTGTCGCACTTATACTGCGATTCGACGATTCCGTTGTCGGTTTGTCACTGATCCGGTCGCTTGTGTGGGCCGGCTTTTGCACTCTCTCCTACGACGGGCACGTGCTTTCTTTGAGCGCTGCGCGCTCCGACGTGCGTCATTCCGGAGTTCCCGGGTATAGTGACGCCGCAACACATCTGTGCGTCCCATGACGACATGACACGCCCGTACAACGCCTTGCCCTCCGGATCGCGCCTCGCTCCGATGTCCGCTCCCGCGTCGCTGCCTGCGATTCCGCAGCCGCCGGCCGAGCAATGGGGCGCGCCGCCGCCGCCCCCGGCAGCGGCTCCCGTATATCAGCGTTACCTCTCCGCCATCGGCCGCTTCAAGTGGCTCGTGATGGCGATGATGCTCCTCGGGTTGCTCGGCGGCTACATCGCCACGCGCTACATCAAGCCCGAGTTCGACGTCCAGGGTAAGGTGACGTTGCGCGATCCGAGCGCCGAAATCATCGGCAACTCCCGCCTGCGCTCGAATGAGTCATACCTGCAGGTGTTTCGCGCCTACATCATCACGGACTCTGTCGCACGCAAGCTGCACCTGTATCTGGATCCGAAGCGCGATGCGGACTCCGTCTATTTCCGCGACTTCACGCTCGGCTCGACCTTCGTGCCGGGCACGTACGAGCTGATGATCGACAGCAAGAAGGAGAAGTACCGCCTGCGCCGCACCCGCAACTCCGATTCACGGGAAGTGGAAACGGGTACGGTCGGCGATTCGATCGGTCGCGAATCCGGCATGCGGTGGCGGCCGATGAAGGAGATTCTCCCCGCCAAGGCGACGGTGGAGTTCGAGCTCATCACGCCGCGTGAAGCGTCGAACAACCTGCAGAAGAAGTTGCGCGCCGACGCGCCGCCGAACACCGACGTGATGAACGTCTCACTGCGTGGCGAAGACGCGGCCAAGACCGAGGTCGCGCTCAACGAGTGGATGGCGCTGTTCGTCAACTACATCGGCATATACAAGAATGGCGGTGCAACCCAGAACGCGAACGCCGCGCGAAAGGCGTTGGCCGATGCGGAGGCCCGCCTGAAGGGTGCGCGGCAAAGTCTCGAGCGGTTCCGCGTCGATGCGATCACCAAGCCGTCCGAACAGACTGTCCTCTCGCCCGGCGTGGCGCAAACGCAGAATCCTGTGCTGGAGCAGTTCACCCGCTTCCGTCTCGAGTCACAGAACCTGCGCAACGACCGGGAATTCCTCGAAGGGCTTCTCCAGCCCGGTCGACTGGCGGAAGTCGAGCCGAGCGCGGCGATTTCGCTCAACAGTGTGCAGGGCGCCGGTGGCGAAGCGCTGCGCAGGGTGCTCGAAGAACTCAACGCGGCGCGCGCCTTGTATCGCGCCAAGAATGCGTTCCTCACCGACAGCGCGCCTGAAGTTCAGCGCATCCGCGGCCAGATCGTGAACCTGGAAAGCAGCGTGATTCCGGGCCTCATTCGCGCACAGATCAAGTCGCTGCGCCTCAAGGAAGAGGATTACAATCGCCGCATCGCGGTGCAGTCTGGCGAAATCAAGGGCATTCCGGAGCGGACGATCCGGGAAGAAGAACTCCGCGCACAGGTCGAGCAGGAGCAGAAGCTCACGGAGTATCTGTCAAGCAATCTCGAGACGCAGCGATTGAAGGAAGCGTCGGCCCGCAACGAAGTCTTCGTGCAGGACTCCGCCGTCGCGCCGTTCCGGCCGACGTCGAACACCGCGTTTCAGATCATTCCGGCAGGCATCGCGCTCGGCCTCGCACTCGGTCTCGGGCTCGCAATTCTGCTCGACCTGCTCGACAAGCGCGTGCGATACCCGGAACAGGTGTCCAACGACCTTCGCCTCGACATCATCGGTGCCATTCCGCTGGTGCACCCGGGTCGGCCGTCGGTCGAGGAGCAGGCGCAGCTCGTCGAGAGTTTCCGAACGTTACGACTGTCGCTCAGACATCAGTTCACGGCCGGCGAACCGGTGTCGTTCACCGTCACCAGCACCGGCCCGACGGAAGGCAAGTCGTTCGTGTCGTCGAACCTCGCACTCTCGTTTGCCGAGGCGGGCTTTCGCACGGTGCTGGTGGATGGCGACACGCGACGCGGCGCGATCCAGCAGGCCTTCGGCGTCCCGCAGAAGCCGGGGCTCGTCGACTACCTGCAGGGCGGCAGCACGCTCGATGAAACCGTGTATCCGACGTCATACGAGCGCCTGTCGCTCGTGCCGTGCGGCTCACGTCACCGTCAGGCACCGGAAATGGTCACGACGGCTGCGATGGAATCGCTGCTCGACGAACTGCGCGCGCGCTTCGATGTCGTCATCGTCGACAGCCCTCCGCTCGGCGCCGGTACCGACGCCTACGCACTCGCCACACTGACCGGTGGCTTGCTGATGGTGCTGCGCGTCGGTGTCACCGATCGCAAGATGGCAGTCGCGAAACTCGAGACGATGGATCGCCTGCCGATCCGGCCACTCGGCGCGGTGCTGAACGGCATCGAGCCGAAGGGCGTCTTCCAGTATTACCACTACCTGGAAGGCTACAACTCCTCGAACTCCGGCAGCGACGACGACGAGCCGATCGCACCGCTGCCTCGCAAGTCCAAGCCGCGCCTGACCGGCAACGGCAAGGCCTGAGTTCAGGTACGCGTCTGAGTCTTGGTGACCGAAACACTTTTCACGCGGGAAGCGCGAGGAACGCGACGGTCTCCGCTCGCATTGTTGTCCTTGCGCCTTTCAACGCGATAAAAAGTTTTCGCGCGGGGACGCGGACGCACGGGGCGTTCCAGCGCGCTGCGACCTATCGGCTGCACCATAAAGGCAAATGCTGTTGGAACTGCGCTCGCGAGACGCCGTTCCAACAGCATTTCGATTCTCGGCATGTTGTGCCACCGACATTGCGCACCGAAGTCCCCGCGCTCCCGCGGCCCCGCGCGAAAACTGTGCAATCGCTTGTCGCAGACCGCAGCGTCGCGACGAATTTCCTCGCGTCCCTCGCGTGCTTCGCGTGAACAGTGTTCGATGGTGAACTGTGTTCGCTGGCGTGCGATAGATTGCCGCCTACACGAACGTCAGCGGCACTTCGTCGAACGTGCGCACTGCCGATGCGCGCGATGATTGCGCGTAACGCAACGCCGTCGACGCGCGGACGAGCAGATCGGTGCCATCGCGAGGGTTGACGGCGGACTCGCCGATCGACGCGATGCCGGCGCGGAGCGCGACCCGTGAGGCGCGACCGTCGGCGACCATCGGTGGCATCGCCGCCACCTTGTCACGCAGACGCTCCACCAGTTCCACACCGCCGCGCATCTCCGTCATCGGCGCGAGGATGGCGAATTCTGCTGAGCCCATGCGACCGACGACATCCGAGCCACGCGCCACACTCGCCACCATGCGGCCGATCTCCGTTGCGACGCGTGCGGAGGCGGGCAGGTCGTCCGACGACGGGTGCCCAGTCCGTGCGACCATCGGTGCGATCGCGATGCACGTCACCGGCGTGTGCCGTCGCGCCGCGTCGGACATCACTTCGCGCGCGCGGCGGCTCAACCCTCGGTAGGTGTACAGGCCCGAGTCGAGATCGATCAGGCTGACTCGCTCGGCATCGTCCACGACGCGCTTGGCCTCCACCCAGGTCTGCAGCCGCAGCACGAGCAACTCGCCGTCGAGCGGCTGCTCCCACACGCTCCAGGCGCCTGCCTGATAGGCGTGGCGCAGGAATTCGCGCGGCGCCGGTCCCGAAGTCGTGAGCACCACCGGCACGTGTGGTCCGACGCGCTGCTCGCCGCGCAACGCACGGCACACGTCCACACCATCCATGTCGGGCAGGCGGGAGTCGATCAGCACCACATCGGGCGCGGCGACCTCCGCGAGATCGAGCGTCTGCCGGCCGGAATACGCGCGCACGACCGCGAAACCACGAGGACCGAGCACCGTCTCGAGCGACCGAGCCGCCCACTCCTGTTCCACACCGACCACCACGATCGGCGGACGGGACGTGACCTCAGGCGCTCGCGTTGGGCGTGACATGGCTTTCGGAGAGGTGGTGCACTGCAAAGGAACCGACCACCTTCGCCTTTGCACGATGCATGCGGGCGGCAACGGTAATGTTAACGCCATGCTGGACCAGTACTTGCGAGAGTCGTGCTCGGCGTGCCGGACTCTGCACCTGCAGCGAATGTGCAACAGTAGCGCTGCTTTTCGATCAGTCAGCTTGTCTGTACAGCCCGAGTCCACTAGCCATGATGGCAGTGACGCGGCGCAGGACGACCGCGATGTCCGCGCGTGAGGCCCGAAGTCGGGAGCCTCCGGCCCGGTCCACCGTTACTACGGATGTGTACGCCGCGTCCCGAAGTGTACGGGGAACGCCTGATTGTGGCACGCTGCGGTCGCGGCTGTAGGATCGCTGCACATCGCGGTTGTGGTTACTTCACGACACGGCGATCGGAATCATCCAGGCCCTGGATAACATCCTGCTCGTAACACCATGCAGCATAACGTCTTTTAACCAAGCTCAAGCATAGCGGCGAACGAGCACGATCGCTGCAGTGTACGGAACTCAATGCGAACTCTGCTCTCAGTCAATATTGCGTGGCAAGTGCGGCGCGACGTTCAGATCGTCTGCGCCCTTCTCGCCATCGGTGGCGGTGTCGCGCAGGCACAGTCGGCGTCGGAGCAGACGCTGTACCGATCACGCCACTACCTGGACTCCGTCGCAACCAGTCTCGAAAAGAGTGGTCGCGCTGCGGATGCAGCACCGATCCGTGAGCGCCTGCGGGTGGGTGATTTCTATCCGGGCGATCGCCTGGTGGTGGATCTGTTCGGCGGGGAGGAGCCTTTCCGCGACACGGTCTCGGTGCGCACAGGTCAGGAAGTTCAGATTGCCACATACCCGGCATTCAGCCTCAAGGGCGTCCTGCGTTCCGAGGCCGATTCGTCGCTCGTCTTTCAGGCGAAACGGTTCATCCAGCGACCGGTCGTACGGACTCAGCCGCTTGTTCGGTTGCTCGTCACAGGGGCCGTGCAGCGTCCCGGCTTCGTCACGGTTCGCGGTGACGCGGCTGTGTCCGACGTCGTCTCGATTGCAGGCGGACTCACCAATTTGTCCCGCCTGGCGAAATCGAAGGTGAAGCGGGGAACGGGCACGTTGGTTGATCAGGATAGTCTCGGGTTGATCTTCCGCTCCGGCATGACGCTCGATCAGGCGGATGTCAGGGCGGGTGACGAACTCGTGATCGATGAAAAGAAGCCAAGCAATTTCACGAGCGTGCTGTGGGCCGCATCGGCCGCGCTCGGTGTTGTGATCTCGATTATTTCGCTGACGCGTCGCTAGACGCACAACCGATCAACTCAGCCGAGGAAGGCGTGGGCTCAACGGTACCGAGTGCAACACATATGGCAGGGCGGATCGCGGCGCTTCGTGACGCGTTGGGGGGAGCGGCCACGGGCTGGCCCTCGCCCGACGATGGCGGCGCGCGTCCGACGCCGCGCAGTCGTGCGAAGGTGGCGGTCGATGAGCGCGCCTCGCGTCACCCCGAGTGGATGCATCGCACGCTGAACGTGACGGTCGCCGCAGTCGCGATGGTCGTGCTGGCGCCCTTTGCCGCTTTGATCGCCATTTTGATCAAGCTCAGCAGTCCGGGTCCGATCTTCTATACGCAGACGCGTGTCGGTCTCGATCGACGGGCATTGCGCGCGAACCGGCAACAGTCGCGCCGCGAAGAGGACCTTGGAGGACGTGTCTTCACGATCTGGAAGTTCCGGTCCATGCGCGTCGACGCCGAAGTCCCCGGCGAGGCCGTCTGGGCATCGAAGGACGATCCGCGCATCACGGCAATCGGCGACCTGCTGCGCAAGACGCGGCTCGACGAACTGCCGCAGCTCTGGAACGTCGTGCGCGGAGAAATGAACGTCGTCGGTCCGCGTCCCGAACGTCCGAGCATCTTCCTCTCGCTGCGCACGCAGGTGGAGAACTACCATCTGCGCCAGCGCGTCAAGCCGGGCATCACCGGATGGGCGCAGATCAATCAGGCGTACGACAGCTGCATCGACGACGTGAAGAACAAGGTATCGCTGGACCTCGAGTACATCACCAATCGATCGATCTGGCTCGACCTGAAGATCATGAGCCGGACCCTGCCGGTGATGATCGGTCGGAAGGGCGCGCATTGAGTCGAGTGGGGCGCAGATCGGACAGTCCGGCGAGCACGGGCAGCCCCCAGCCGGGGCTGCCCGGTTCTCATTGCGGGTACTGCAGTTGCCAATCCTGTCAGGTAGACTGACGCATGTCGCGATCAGCAATGACGGCGCCGATGGGCGCGATGTATTCCGCCGCGCGTCCCGGGTCGATCATCCCGGTGGGCCCGCAGCAGATGACCGTCGCCCTGTTCGGATTGGCGATCTATCTCTTCTGCGTCCACAGCTTCAAGCTGCCGATCGCATCGGTCGGCATCGGCATCGGACTGATCGGCGTTCTGAGCAACCCGAAGACCGTCTCGTTTCCAGCGCCACTGCTCTGGATGGCGGCGTTCCTCGCCTGGTCTGCGCTCGGATTGACCCTCTCACCGTACACGAGTGAGCCGGGATACGGGGTCGTCGACTTCCTGAAGATCCTGCTGATCCTGTTCGTCGCCATCAATTCGGCGAAGACCAGCTCTCAACTGGCTGTCATGATGGGCCTCTGGGTCCTGATGTTCAGTCTCTACCCCGCGCGCGGCACCTACTTCAACTTCCTCGCCGGCATCAGCACGTTCGGTCGTTACGGCTGGAACTTCTCGTTCGAGAATTTCAACGACCTCGCCGCATACACGATCTTCAATCTGGCGATGGCCGGATTCCTGCTGACCGGTCGATTTCCGAAGTGGGTGAAGACGAGCGCCCTGGTCGCATGCGGTGGTTTCGCACTGCTGATCGTGATCACGCAATCACGCGGCGCGTTTCTCGGTGTGGTGGTGGCGTTCGCGTTCATGCTGTTCCGCAGTCGCAGCCGGGCGAAACTGATTCGTTTCGCCGGTCTCGCCGCCCTTGGCATTGCGCTGATGGCGCCAGGCGCGGTCTGGGAACGCTTCAGCCGCATGAAATTCCTGCTGAACACCGACACGATTTCCGAAGCGGATAGTTCGGCTGAGCAGCGCTGGGTGCTGCTGCAGATTGCGTCCACGATCGCACGCGAGCACCTGGCGACCGGCGTGGGACTTGGTGCGTACTCCGAAGCACACGGTGTGTATGCGGAGGAGCGCCAGGAGTGGCAGTTCGGGCGCGGCAACCGCGATGCCCACAACATGTATGTGAGCCTCGTGGCGGAAACCGGCCTGCCGGGGCTCGGCCTGTTCCTGGCCATGCTCGGCTCGACGTTGCTCCGAGCCCTGCGCACCGAGCGCGCGCTGCGCACCCGCTTTCCGATCGAGGCGGAGCAGATTCGCATTCTCCGTTTCGGCCTGATCGCGTACCTGATCTCGGCGACGTTCGGAAGCTTCCACCGCGTGTCGTTTCTCTATCTGTATCTGGCCGTGCTCTGGTCCGCGACGTTGCTCGCAGAGCAACTGCTCAGTTCGCCTGGTGGTGTCTCGGGTGCCATCCCTGACACTTCCGTGAAGGCGCAGCTACCGCGTCGCGGCGCCTTCCTGCGCCGTTATCGCACCACGCTGCCGACGCGCTAAACGCGCCACCGGCCTCGCAAGCGGGCGCAGTAACGTTCGCCATGAGACTGCTGGCCACTCGGTCAAATCAACATTCCATAAGCGGGAATCGCGCCACATGACGGCGTGGATCGTGCTCAGCTCTCGCGTGTCGTAGCGTCGCTGCGACACTGTCAGTCCGGATGTCGGGCCACGTCGTCAGCCGTTCGCGTTCCTGCGAGTTCATGCTGATCGACTGGTTCCCCTGGACGGCGAGCCTCGAATAATGCTCCGAAGCGTGGGCCGCGAGTCAGCGCGAGACACATCGTGTCTCGGCTGATCATGCGCGTCCCCGGCCACGGAGCCGGAATCCCCGACGGAGGGGAGAGCAATGCGTGTCCACCTCGCGGCCTTTGCCGCACGAACGTTCCGCGCGAAGAGCACCCTCGCCATCGCACTACTGACCCTTGGCACCGCCTGTTCGGACGGCCACGACAGCACGGCGGTCGAACCAACGGACTTCGTCTCGCTCGATACGCGAAGCAGCAGAACCAAGCTGACCGTCACCCTGCGCGACTCGTCGCTGCAAGTCGGTGATACCGCATCGATGCTCCTTCCGGCGTATCGGAAGCAGTCGACCGAAGGCACGCAGGACATCATCGCCCGGTATGCGTCGTCCGACACCGCGGTCGTCATCGTCGATTCCTATGGGCTCGCGAGGGCCGTTGCTGTCGGCACGGCCAGGGTCACGGCTCGCACGGTTCTCGGGACCGGAACCATCGTATTGACGATTTCCGCGCGGACAGAGGTTGCGCCGGCCACCACCGCGGATGCAGCGACGTCCACCGGTCTGCCACCTGTGACGGACGCGCCGGCAATGGTGCCCATCACGCCCGAGGCACCAGTCGTCATCCCTGCGGCACCATCGACGGTGCCGCCCTCGGCCGCCTCACCGATTGCCAAGCCGCCTGAGACGGGCGGGCCGACGGTGGTTCCACCAACCGTCACCCTGCCGACGACGCCAGGCACCATGCCCTCGTTCGTCGCGCCGCAGCTTCCGCGCGCGAGCGTCGACGTGTCGTATCCCTCGCCGACGCGCAGCATTCGCGTCGCCGCAAATGACCCCGGAGCACTGCAGGCCGCACTCGACGCCGCGGTCGGTGGCGACGAGATCGTGCTGCCCGACGGTGCCACATACGTCGGTGCGTTCCACCTCCCGAAACGTGCTGACGCCGGCACCGTGGTGCTGCGCTCCGCCACGATCCCGGTCGCCGCGCACACGCGCATGACACCGTCGCAGGCCGGATCACTGGCCACACTCCGCACGACCAGCGTCTATCCCGCACTCGCCGTCGATGACGGTGCACACGGGTGGCGCGTCGTCGGTGTGCGGATGCAACTGGCCGACAATGCGGTCGACAACTACGGCATCGTCACGATCGGCAGCGGCTCGCAGACGTCGATCGCCCAGTTCCCGAGCAACATCGTGCTCGATCGCACGGTCGTCGCTGGCAGCCCCACCGGCAATACCAGTCGCTGCGTGTCGATGAACGGTGTCGCAATCGCGGTGATCGACTCCTGGCTGTCGGAATGCCACGCGAATGGTCGCGACGCGCAGGCGATCGGCGCGTGGACCGGGACCGGTCCGCTGCTGATGGACAACAACCATCTCGAGGGATCCGGACAGGCGATCATGCTCGGTGGGTCCGATCCGCTCATCAGCGGAGTGACGCCCGCCGACGTGGTGATCCGTCACAACCATCTCTTCAAGCCGCTCTCCTGGGCCGGACGATGGACGGTGAAGGCCGCGTTCGAGCTCAAGAACGCGGAGCGCGTGCTGTTCGAGGGGAACGTGATCGAGAATCACTGGACCGATGCGCAGGTCGGCTTCGCGATCCTGATGCAGGCGGTCAATCAGGACGGCCGCGCGCCATGGTCGACGGTGCGTGACGTCACGGTGCGCCTGAACGTGATTCGCAATTCGCGCAGCGGCGTGAACCTGCTGTCCCGCCTCACGAACGCGTCGGCGCCCGTCTCGCAGCCATCGCGACGCATCCTGCTGCGCGACAATTCGTTCGAGAGTGTCGGGCGCGACCCGATCAACGGCGCACAGGGTCGATTCGTGCAGCTGCTCGAGGATCTCGAGGACATCACGGTGGTCCAGAACACGTTCTTCGGTTCCGGCGCGTCGAACGACGTCATGTTCGACGGCAAGCCGGTCGTGCGGCTCGCGCTCGCGAACAATGTCTTCGCGGCAGCGACCTACGGCATCCTCGGGTCAGGCGCTGGTGAAGGTGTCGCCACGATCCTGCGATTCGCACCTGCGTCAACGGTCAGCGGGAACGTGCTGACCGGTCAGCTCGGATCGCTCTATTCATCAGGAAACGTGTTCCCGGCGACGCTCACGGCGGGTGATTTCGTGGACGCGTCCGGCGGCAACTATTCGCTGCGACAGGCGCTCGCCTTCAGTGTGCTCAACGGTGCCCGAACAGGAGTTGACGGTTCGGCGGTCTTGAGTGCAACACTGGGCGTCACCGCGCGATAGGAAGGAACGTGCACATGCGGCACGGCGTGCGCGCCGTTCCGCATGTGAAAGCACTCACGTAAGACCATGAACGATTGCGACTTGCACGACGCGTGCAGGGTGCACCAGGTACGACCTGCAGAAGGTTCCTGAATCGGGTGACGTTCACGTGCACGTGCGCGTCCACCTGCGAACGCCAGCGCACTCAGGATTCAACTGCGGCAGATCCAAGCCTCCGGAAATCGGGGGGCAGCGACAAAGGCAAACCCGGCGAAAGCCGGCGACGCAAAGCCACGGGACTACCGCGGACCAACGGGTCCGCAATGTCAGCCGGGCAGCCGAACTACCCCGATGGAGGGGACATGTCTTGTTCTTCCCGAACGACTTTCTCGACCGCGCTCGTGTGCGCGGTGCTGAGCGGATGTTCCAGCGACATGCTGGCACCTGGCACGGCGGAAGGCACAAATGCCAGCGTGATGTCGATGTCGCGTCCGTCGGCGTCTGGTCCCGTCACGGTCTCCGCGAATGATTCCACGCTCACCGTCGGTGACACCGTCCGGATCGTGGCGGTCGCCCGGAACACCAGGACCAATCGCGATGTAACTCGGCAGATGAAGTTCCTGTACGTGAGCGCCGACGCCGAGATCGCAACCGTCAATCAGCGGGGACTGGTCACCGCCAAGGCAGAGGGCACCACGAAGATCACCGTCCGTTCGATCCTGGGCTCCGCGTCGGTGGCACTCAGTGTCGCCATGCCGGTCGCGGCGACACTCGACACGGCGTCGGTGGTACGCACGCCGGCCGTCGCAGACACGCAGGTCACCGTGGTGCTGCCAAGCGCCCCGCCGGATCTGGGCGTCGCACCGCCCTACACCGTGCCGATGCTTCCCGCAGCCAGCGTCGACGTGTCGGTGCCGCGCGTGACGGGTCGGACGATCCGCGTGCCCGCGGGCGATGTGGCGGCGCTGCAGGCCGCGATCGCCGCAGCCACTGGTGGTGATGAAATCGTGTTGCCGGCCAACAGTGAGTACGTCGGCACGTTCACGCTGTCGAAGCACGCTGGCGGGGACATCACGATTCGCGGCGAAGGACTCACCACGCCGGCCGGTACTCGCCTCACGCCGGCTGCTGCCGCGTCGCTGCCGCGAATCATCACGCCGTCGGTGGATGCTGCGATCGGAACCGCGCCGGGCGCGAACAACTGGCACCTGATGGGTCTCAGCATCAGCCTGCGCCCCGGCGCCGTGGACAACTACGGCATCGTGCGTCTCGGCAGCGGTACGGAGACTGCGCTGTCGCAGTTCGTGACCGACATCGTACTCGATCGCGTCATGATCAGTGGCGGCGAAACCGGCAACTCGAGTCGCTGCGTCGCGCTCAACGGCAACTCGCTCGCCGTGGTGGATTCCTGGCTCGCGGAGTGCCATGCGAAGGGACGCGATGCGCAGGCGATCTGTGGCTGGACCGGCATGGGTCCGTTCCTGATCGTCAACAACCACCTCGAGGGCTCGGGCCAGAACATCATGTTCGGCGGCGCCGATCCGAAAGTCACGAATGTCACACCGTCCGACATCACGATTCGCGGCAATCATCTCTACAAGCCGCTGACCTGGGGTGGCGGTCGCTGGACCGTCAAGGCAGCGTTCGAGCTCAAGCATGCGCGTCGCGTGCTGTTCGAAGGCAACGTGATCGAGAATCACTGGACGGATGCGCAGGTCGGATTCGCGATCCTGTTCCAGACGGTCAATCAGGATGGCGGCGCGCCGTGGTCGAAGATCCAGGACGTGACCGTGCGCAACAACATCATCAAGAACTCGACCAGCGGCTTCAATCTGCTGTCGCGCATGCGCATCAACGGCGTGACGACCGATGAACCGATGAAGCGGGTGCTGGTGCGGAACAACCTGTTCCTGAACGTCGGCAAGGACCCGATCGCCGGCCAGGGCGGGCGCCTGCTGCAGCTGATGAGCGATTTCGAGGATGTCACCATCATGCAGAACACGTGGTTCGGCTTCCATGCCATCAACGCAGTCATGTTCGACGGTGAACCGAGCAAGCGCCTGATGCTGTTCAACAACGTGTTCGGTGACACGGAGTACGGTGTGCTGGGTTCAGGCTTCGGTGAGGGCAATGTCTCGATCGCGCAGTTCGCACCAGGTGCGGTGGTCGAAGGCAACGCGTTCGTCGGCCGCATGGAACGACTCTATCCGTCGCGCAACGCATTCCCGGCGACCATCGACGCGGGATCGTTCGTGAGCGCGAACGACTACACACTCCGTTCGACCGTGTCGTACTCGGCCAATGCGTCGACGATCGTTGGCGTCAACGGCGTGGCGCTGGCCAACGCGGTGGCGCACGCGGTCACACGCTGATCCTCGAGCGCTCTCCGGCACGACCGAACCGCCTGCATCGCACTCGCGATGCAGGCGGTTCGTTATAGTTCGCCCGTGAAGATCGTTTTTCTCATCGACGGCTTCGGCGTCGGTGGCACGGAACTCAACGCGACCAGGACGCTCGAGGCGTTTGCTCGGCGTGGCATCACGGTCGACGTGCTGCATTTTCACGCCGATGGTGAGTTGCGCGGACGCATCGCAGCGGCCGGTCACCGGCTCACGCATGTGCCGATCGTTCCGCTCTGGTCACCCCGGATCGTGCTGCGCACCGGCGCCCTCGCGTCGGCGATTCGCCGCTCCGGTGCCACCGTCGTCCACGCACAGGATGTCTACAGCAACATCCTTGGCGTCGCGGCCACACGAATCGTGGTGCGCCCGGCGATGCTCACGAGTCGTCGGTGGAAGGACGACGTGCCACGCAAGGTCCTCACGCCGCTCAATGCGTGGGCGCATCGACAGAGCACACTGGTACTGCCGAACTCGCCCGCGCTGGTGACGACACTCGCGGAGGAAGGTGTGCGCGCAGACCACATCCGCGTGCACGAGAATTTCGTCGATGATCAGGCGCTCACGATGCTCGGCACCGCGGACCGCGCCGCGTGGCGACAGGCGCTGGGGATTCGCGCGGATGCCCTGGTCGTCGGCTGCGTCGCACGGCTGGGTCGCGTCAAGCGGCACGACGTGTTGCTCGATGCGTTCGCGCTGCTGCGTCAGAGATGTCCGACTGCACAGCTCGTGCTGGTGGGCGACGGTGCAGAACGCGCGGCGCTCGAACAGCGCGCGCGTGCACTCGGCGTGTCCGGTGACGTCATCTTCACTGGAACGTTGCCCAATTTCCCTCTCGCACAACAACTCTTCGACATCGCGGTGCTGACATCGGAGAACGAGGGATTTCCCAATTCGCTCGTCGAGGCCTCCGCGTGCGGCGCTCCGATGGTGGCGACGATGGTCGGTGGTGTTCCCGAAGTGCTGCGCGAGGGTGTCACCGGCTTCGGCGTCGCCGTCGGTGATGTCGCGGCCACCGCGAACGCGATGGCGAGGCTGCTCACGGATCGCGCGCAGCGTGAACGCTTCGGCAGCGCCGCGCGCGCCGAGGTGCTCGCACGATTCAGCGAAAGCGCGGCCATCGACCGACTGCTCGAGATCTACCGGCGCGTCAGCGCCTAGTTCCCGGGCGCAGTTCGAGCGTGCACCGCACGATGGCGGACGTGAATTCCCGCGTCATCGCATTCGCGATCGGTTGCAATCGCCGGATCGGCACGGCTTCGAGCTGAACGACGCGCAGCGGTGAGTTCGCCACCAGTTGCTCGAAGCGCCCGATGGTCATCTGGTTCAATCCGCCGGCCACTTCGCCGAAACGTCGTGCGCCATCCGTCTTGAAATCGGATCGCCAGCGGATCAGCGCCGCCTCGGTGAAGAGCAGGTGCGCCCACGGAAAGACCGAAAACAGGTGGCCGCCGAGCGGGTGGTACCAGGTCGGTCCGAACGACGCGAACACGTGGCCGCCCGGCCGCAGCAGCGCGGCCATGATGTTCAGGATCTCATCCGGCGCTGCGAAGTGTTCGAAGCTGTCGATCGACACGATCACATCGGCAGGAGTCTGCGCTCGTTCCATGAACGACACGCGATCTGCGACACCGGCGGCGGCAGCACGTGCTATCGCGGCCGGGAAACGTGCGGTCTGGATGTCCACGCCCACGACGGAGCGCGCGCCGGCCTGCGCGATCTCGATCGTCTCGTCGCCATCGCCGCAGCCGAAATCGATCACATCCTTGTCACGGATCCCGGCGAGCAGCTGGTCACCGAGCAGCACGCGCAGCTTGCTCCGGCCGACGTAGGCTGATCCATCCATCGTGCTTGCGCGGTCGTCCGGTGCATACCATCGAAGGAATCGGTACGCGAGTTCGCCGCCGAGCACGCCCATGCCGTCTCCGTGAGTCGCCGGTCCATGTCAGGTCACACGCAGCCCGACATCGAGCGGCCAGTCGCTACCAGCAGATCCCATCGTATTTCACGACATCGACCGGCTTGCTGCTGAAGAGTCGCGCCAGGTCGATGACGGTCTTGCCCGCGAAACTGGCCTGCCCCATCGCCCGAATCTCACCGGTCGCATTGCCCACCACAACCACGTCCCCGTGGTCGATCACATCGCGTGCACTGCCCCGCATGAGTGACCAGATGTGCGGGATTTCGCCCTCGATGTAGTCCTTGTTCGCACCGATCAGCTGCGCCTCGGAAACGTCACGGTCATAGATCGCGAGTTCCATGCCCTTGCCGACCATCAGTTCGATCAACGACACCAGTGGACTTTCGCGCAGGTCATCCGTGCCTGGCTTGAAGCTCATGCCGAGCATACCGATGCGTCGCGCCCCGGTCTTCTGGATCATGCCGAACGCGCGCTCGATCTGGCGGCGATTGCTCTCGAGGGTCGCGCGCAGGATCGGCGTTTCGATGTCGAGTTCGCGTGCCTTGTGCGTGACGGCGCGCAGATCCTTCGGCAGGCAGCTGCCGCCGAATGCGTAACCCGGCTTCAGGTACGCGGCCGAGATGTTCAGCTTTCGGTCCTCACAGAACACGCGCATGACTTCATGGCTGTCCACGTCGAGCGCCTTGCAGATGTTTCCGATCTCGTTGGCGAAACCCACTTTCAGGCCGTGAAAGCAGTTGCACGCGTACTTGACCATCTCCGCGACGCGCACAGCCACGACGTGCACCGGCGCTTCGAGACCGGCGTACAGTGACTTCACGGCATCTGCTGCCTGTTCCGTGTCAGCACCGATCAGCGTGAATGGCGGATCGAGGAAGTCCTTGATCGACGTGCCTTCGCGCAGGAACTCCGGATTGCTGCAGACGCCGAAATCGACGCCGGCCGTCTTGCCTGAGCCGCGTTCGAGCGCCGGCGTCGCCACACCGTGCACCGTGCCAGGCAGGACGGTGCTGCGGATCACGATGGTGTGGAAGGTGTTCTTGGTCCGGATGGCCGCGCCGATCTCCGCACAGACGCGTTCGACGTAGCTGAGATCCAGCGCGCCGTTCGCGGCGCTCGGCGTACCCACGCACACCAGCGAGATATCGGTCGCGTGCACCGCTTCGGCCACACTCGTCGTGGCGCGCAGACGTCCACTCGCCACCATCGTCGTGACCAGCTCGGCGATGCCCTCCTCGACGATCGTGGAACGACCGGCGTTGACCAGCGCCACCTTGGTCGGATTCACATCCACGCCGACCACGGTGTGTCCCTCGCGCGCCAGGCAGGCGGACGACACACAACCGACGTACCCGAGCCCGAACACACTGACTGACGTCATACGGTTCTGATCTTTCGAATGTGAGATGACACGAACCGCGTCGCGAAGAACGCAGCCGGATGTACTGAAGACAACGATCCTGTGTGTCGCACGTCAGGCCGAGCCGACAGGTGCCAGCGGCATCGCGTGGCCGGCCTCGCGCATCCGGATTGATGCCGGGTCTTCGCCGTCGATGAAGATGCGCTGCCACAATTCGAAGGTGAGCAGCGCCCACAATCGCTCGGTGTGATTCTCCCCGCCGACGTGACCGACGACCAGCCGACGCACCGCTTCCGGCTCGAAGTACCCTCGGCGCAGGGCGCGTTCACTGAGCACGAACTCGTTCAGCAGGTGACGCCACGGCCCACGCAGCCAGGTACCGATCGGCACCGGAAAACCCATCTTCTTGCGTGACAGGATTTCGGCAGGCAGCCGGTCCTTCATCGCCTGACGCAGAACCCACTTGGTGGTCATGCCACGCAGCTTCATGCGCTCCGGCATGCGCCCCGTGAACTCGGCCAGCGGATGATCCAGAAACGGCACGCGACTCTCGATCGATGCCGCCATGCTCATCTGATCCTGCTTCATCAGCAGTTCCTGCAGATAGGTCCTGGTATCCGCGTACAGCAGCTTGCCGAGCAGCGTCGGTGCGTCACTCGAGTCGATGGCATCGTGGTAGGCGGCATACGGATCGATGCCGGCCACCTGCGCACGTGTTGAGGCCGAGAGCAGCGACGACAGGCGTCCCGGCGCAAACACCGCGAAGTTGTCGAAGTACATCGCATCGAGATTCGCCGGTCGTGCCAGGAAGGTGCGCGCAAGCTTGCCGCGAACGCCGGCGGCACCCGGCTCGCCGATCGCGCGCGCCAGCGACGCACGCAACGGCCGCGGCACCACCGATTCCCATGCGCCGCCGAGCGCCATGTTGGCCATCGTCACGCGATAGCGATTGTATCCGGCCAACGTTTCGTCGCTGCCTTCACCCGTCAGCACGACCTTGACGTGTTCACCGGCGAGCCGCGAGACAAAATTGAGCGCGACGGAGCTCGGATGCGCGAGCGGCTCGTCCTCGTGCCAGATGAGCGTCGGCAGGGCGTCCCAGAACTGCTCGGGCGACACGACGATCTCGTGGTGATCGGTGCGATATCGCGTCGCTACCAGACGCGCGTACTGCAGCTCGTTCGCCTCGCGTTCCGCAAATGCCACCGAGAAGGTCTTGATCGGCCCGTCGACCATGTGACTCATCACGGCCGTGATGGCCGCCGAATCGATACCGCCAGACAGGAACATGCCCAGCGGCACGTCAGCCATCAGGCGAAGGCGCACCGCCTCCTCGAATCTCGTCGAGTACTCGGCCACCAGATCCGCGTCGCTCGCGCGCGCGAGTGCGGCGTCGGGTGTGAACGAGAGGTCCCAGTATTTCTCGATCTCGATCGCACCGTCCCGCCAGACGAGAGTATGCCCGGCCGGCAGCCGATACACGCCGGCGAAGAGCGTCTCCGTTCCACTCGGCGCATGATTCGCGAGAAAGTCGGGCAACGCACGCATCGACAACGTGGGTGAGACGGCGCCTGCGGCAAGCAGCGCCTTGATCTCGGACGCGAAGTGGAGCGTGCCATCCGCCGCGTGCACGTAGTAGAGCGGCTTGACCCCGAAACGATCGCGGGCAAGGGTCAGCGTCCGGTCGGCGCGATCCCAGATCGCAATCGCGAACATTCCGCGACAGTGGCGCACGAACTCGCGACCGTGTTTCTCGTACAGATGCAGCACGGTTTCGGTATCACAATGCGTGTGATACGGCACCCCGGCGGCGCGCAACTCACTCATGAGTTGCGGGTGATTGAAGACCTCGCCGTTATAGACGATCGTGCTGCGACCGTTGTCGGTGGTCATGGGCTGCGCGCCGTGCGCCACGTCCACGATGCTCAGGCGCCGATGACCGAGACCGATCGTGCCATCGATGAGCGCACCGGCGCCGTCCGGACCACGATGCACCATCGAATCGCGCATGCGGATCAGCGTCGGCTGGTCCACCGTGCGATGCGCACGATCAGGAATGGCAATACCACAGATGCCGCACATCGATCAGGGCTCCCTCGTCCATGTTCCGTCGGCTTCACAGCGCAACACGCAGATCTCATCGGCGCCGAGACTGATGCGGTGCGTCGCAAGATGGAGCGTTCCGTGACCAGCCGCCACGATCGTCTGCGGCGCATCACCACCGAGCAGTGCCAGTGCCGTGCCATCGAACGTGGCCGGGCCAATCGTCAGGGTGCGACCGGCCGGGCACGCCACGAGATCGTCACCACTGCGGTGCGTCACACGCCACACCGACGGCGCCTCCGTTCGCGTCAGCGCCAGCGGCCCGGACTCTGCGCCGGCGCCGATGACGGTGGCGAACGTCGTGCTTCCATGAGTCGTTGCCGTGGCGATGATGGCTGACGCCGCCATCTCGAGTCCGTACGCCGGCGACACGGCGCGCGCCTCGATGCGCGCCTCGAGCGCCGGATCGAGCGCCAGGCTCACCGCCGTGCCGCGCGCGCTGACATCGAATGTGTGAGCGCTGCGCGGATGCGGGTGTGCGTCCGTCGCACACTGGAATGTCAGCGTGACTTGATGCGCGTCGGTGGCAGTGAGCGTGTCGAACATGAGCCAGTAGCGCCGATCGAATCGAAGGATGGTGCGGTGGTGCCGCACCGGATCGGCGAGGCGTTCATAGCCGTCATGTGTGGCAGTCATCCACTGCGCGCCGGCGGCTGCACCGCAGCCAACCAACCGCGACGTGGCGGCACTCTTCCACTTGAACGACGACCACTGTTCAGACGAGTCGCGGCCGTCCACCGTCACCGTGTTGTGCGTCCCCGTGCTCCGGAAGCGTGTGCGCGGCTCGCCCACGTAGGCACCGGTCCCGGCATCTACGAACACCGGAACACCATTCACGCTCAGGTCGAAGGCGAGCGCGTCCGCATGCGAGTGCGCGTACGGCGCGGTGCCATGTGGCGCCGCATCCACGAACAGCCAGTGATCCTCGGCGGCCGATCGCCCGGATTCGGAGAGCACGACCCACCCACCGTCGCGGAGGGCGACAGCGCGAGGCAACGGCGCTGGCAGCCGCGTCGCCAGACGCTCGAACGTCGCCGCGCCCTCCAGCCACAGCAACGCAGACCGGCCGCCATCCACCGGCGGCACGAGCGTATCGTCATCGAGCAGCGCCGCGGCCCGCCAGAGTGTGTCGGTCGTGTCGCCGAACGGCCGCGCACACAACCGCAGTGCATGGCCACCGTCGTCATCGCCAAGACGGACGATGGTGCCGTCCGGTCGCGTCACCGCACGCAGCGCCAGCGCCGCCGTCCGCAGGCGAGCGAGCATGTCGTCCGGCAGGTCGAATCGCGCCAGTCGGGCCCACGCGATGGCCATCACGTAGAAGTCCACCGTGTATGCCTGATACCACGCGCTCTGCTCGAAATAGACGCCGTCGCGCAGCACCTGTACTGGCAACTGCCGACAGAGAATGTCCCAGCCGGTCTTCCGCCAACGCGCCGCGTCGGGTAATTCCGGCCACGCGCACCCCACACTCAGCAGCGCCAGCGCTTCGCCGGTGAGGTGCGTGTTCGGACTGAACCACGTGGACAGGTTGCGCTCGATATGCAGCGTCTGCACGACGACGGATTCGAGCATGGCGCGCGTCAGGTCCGCCGGCAGTCCCGCTGATTCGCCCATCAATCGCACGCCGTGAATCCACGCGTGCACGCGGAACGCGAGTTCGAGCGAGCTGCACCAGTTGATGCCGATCTTCGGCGGGTTCTCCGCCAGCCACTCCCGCAGCAGCGACGCGGCGTGTGTCGGGTAGCGCCGATCACCGGTCAGCTGCCATGCCTGCGCCAGTGCCACGAACCAGTGATGTCGATTCACCTCCCACGTGACTTTGTGATCACCGACCACATCGGCATCGAGGTATGGCACCGCACTCCAGTGCACCCGTGGCGCCGAGCGACCCGCGATCGGATCGCGCTGCCAATCCACCGGATCGCCGTACGACAGCCCTTCGATACCGAGTACGTCGAAGCGATCGCGCACGATGCGATCCGCGCGCGCGATGAGCGCGGCGCGTTCGTCGGCGCCCAGGCGCTGCCGGATGCCATCGGTATCGACGTCACCCCACGGCGTGATCGGCATCGTGGCGATGGTCGTCGCCACCACGGGCGACGGCATCAAACCCGCGCGCTCGGTCCATTTCCAGCCAAGCTGCACGAGGCGGTCGCGCAGTTCGGCGGGACTTCGTCCGCGCAGCTTGCCGATCACGGCGGTGATCCTGCAGACGGCAGCTCACGGACGGTGGTCGTTTTCCAGAGCGACGCGGGGTCGCGGAAAAAGATCGCCTGTGCGCAGAACGCCGCGCCGACCAGCGTCACGAACGCTGAAATTGGTGCCGATATGCGCTTCAATGACGAACCGTTCGCCACGAACCGGTCCAGCAGCGCCAGACCATAGAACAGCGCCTGCGCCGCGAGCGCATAAACGCGCCACGGCATCGGCAGGAAGGCACTCGCCACGCCCGCCAGGATCAGCACATGTGACAGCAGCAGCCGCGCGATCTTCAGGTTGAGAAACGACCAGAACAGCCGATTGCGCATCGGATCGAGCAGCCGAGGTTCGAGCCGCAGCAGCTGATACAGGCCCGCCTGGGTGCGCACCTTGCGTGTGAATTCAGAATTCAGGCTCGTCGGGTAATCCCACGCGATCGCGGCCGGATCGAGCACTGCCCGCGATCCGCCCAGCACCGCCTGCATCGGCAGCCACATGTCGTCGAGGATGCAGCTCGCCGGAAGCGCACGGACGAGTGACCGCCGGATCGCGTAGATCGGACCGGTCGCACCGAGCACCGAATCGATCCGGCCCAGATTCGCGCGGATCCAGCTTTCGTACCGCCAGTACAATCCCGTGCTCGCTTCACCAGCTGTCTCGCCGCTGCGAATCCGGAGTGTCCCGCTCACGACACCGATGTGCGGATCCGCGAAATGCGACACGAGACGACGCGCGCAGTCGGCGTCGAGCAGCTGTCGCACATCGGTGAGCAGCACGATATCCGACTGCGCCATCGGGAAGGCCACGGTCAACGCGGCTGCCTTGCCGCCCTTCGGCAGGCGCACGAATCGCACACGGTCCCGCGTCGCGAAGTCGGTGGCGATGGCATCGGTGCCATCCGTCGATCCGTCGGACAGGACGATCACATCGAGACGCGACGCCGGATAGTCTGATGCGAGGACACTGGTCAGCTTGGCCGCCAGGAACCGCTCCCCGTTGTGCACCGGAATGATCGCCGTGACGGTCGGCAAGCTCCCGTCCGCCGCGTCGATCACGCGCGTGAGTGGCATTGCGCTTCGCGACGCACGCCAGGCAAGAAGAAGCGGAAAGCCAAACAGCGTCCACAGCACCAAAACGGCACACACGACCACGATCCACGCAGCCAGTGTCATGTCGTCGCTCCGCCGTCGATCGCGTCGACCTCAGTCAACATCGGCGCGCGGCAGGTATCGCGCCGGCACGCCGACTGCCGTCACATCGTCGGGCACGTCCTTCACGACGACGGCATTGGCGCCGACGCGCACTCGCGAACCGATGGTGATCGCGCCGAGGATCTTCGCACCCGCGCCGACGAAGACGTCGTCGCCGAGGACCGGCGAGAGGCCGCGTTCCGCACCGATCGTGACCTGATGTTCGATCTTCACGTCACGGCCGCCGCGCACGGCGGTGTTGATCACGACCCCATTGCTGTGCACGAGCACGAATCCGGGGCCGAAGTGTGCGCCGCGCCCGATGATGCACCCGCCCATGATCACGTTCAGCTTGTTGAACACCATCGCCACCGGTACCAGCCGGAGGCGCTGGCTGGACTGCATGAGTCGATACAGCAGCATCGCCAGCGTGCCGTCGGTCAGCAGTGTCTTGATGATCGATTTCGTCGTGGACGACCCATAGAGCCAGGTCGCCTTTGCCGCGATGTCTGCGCGAACGAGCGACAGGAGCCCGCGAGGTTCCGAACTCCGTTCACTCACGACGCAGGCCGGCTGCCCGTCATCGGCCATGTTCGTGGAGGACATTCGACATGCAGGCGGGCGGCGGGAAATGGCGCATGGCGCTCGATGGCACAGTCACATCGCGTCCAGCCGAGCGACCTGTCGCGACCGCGGCAGCACGCATCGGCATTGCAGAGACGGAATTCACGCCGAAAGGTAATCGCGCCTCGACCCGTGGCTGACGGAGGATCACCCGACGATGGTCGATAGCTTTCGCGATTCGACGGCCATTAGGGACTTCACCAGGCCCGAGCGGCTGTTGCACGCGTCCGGAATCACTCGTCCTCGCAGATCATGAAGATTCTCTGGGTCAATCAGTACTTCCTGCACCCGACGGAGCGCGGTGGCCAGATTCGCTCGATGGGCATCCTCAAGCCGCTGCACGCGCGCCACGAGGTGCACTACGCCGCGCTCGAGGATCCGCGATCGTCAGTTGGTCGCGACATGGCCCACACCTTCTGCTCCCACGCGTACCCGGTTCCGCATCCGGTCGTGCCGCGCCGATCGCCACGGATCGGACTGCAGATCGCACAGCACCTGGCAATGTCGGATCTGCCGCTCGCCGTGACACGCTACGAGTCGGCCGCGCTGCGTGAGACGGTCCGCACGCTGCTCGCGCGCGAGCACTTCGATGCCGTCGTGTGCGACTTCGCCGCGAGTGGCGTGAACATGCCGACGCTCGAGGGCGCCGTGCTGTTCCAGCACAACGTCGAGACGACCATCTTCGAACGCCATGCCGAACACGCGAAGACGCCGCTGCATCGCTGGTTCTACACACTGCAGGCCGACCGCATGCGACGCTACGAGGCACGCGTATGCCGCGAAAGCGCCCATGTGATCGCGGTCTCACCGGTGGACGCCGATCGCATGCGCAGCATGTTCGGCATCACCCACGTGTCGGACGTGCCGACCGGCGTCGACGTGCAATCGCTCCAGCACCAGGGTCCACGCACCACCACGACCGATTTCGTCTTCGTCGGATCGATGGACTGGCTGCCGAACATCGATGGCATGTTGTGGTTCACCGCCGAGATCCTGCCGAAGCTTCGCGCACACAAACCGGACTGCAGCGTGGCGATCGTGGGACGTCGCCCGGATCCGCGACTGATTGCGCTCGCGGCGGCCGATCCGCTGATCACAGTGACGGGGACGGTCGATGACGTGCGACCGTTTCTCTGGGGCTCGCGGGTGGCGATCCTGCCGCTGCGCATCGGAGGCGGCACGCGCATGAAAGTCTACGAATCGATGGCCGCCGGCGTACCGATGGTCTCGACTGCGGTCGGCATGGAAGGGCTGGCGTGCGTGCCGGGCAGGGACCTGCTGGTCGCGGACACGCCCGAGGAATTCGCGGCGCGCTGTATCCAGATGCTCGAGGATCGCGCACTTGCGGATCGCATCGCGGACAGCGCCTTTGCGCTGGTGGACCGTGAATGTTCGTGGGATGCCGTGGCGACGCAGTTCGAGAAGACGCTCCTCACTGTCGCCAGCCGCCGCCGCTGATCAACGCCGCCCGGGTGCCGATGGTGGACCGACGTACACGCTCTTCCATTTCGGCCCCACCTCGGCCCAGGAGAATTCCTCCTCGACATACCGACGTGCCCGCGCCGCGCGCTGCTGCGCCGGCCCCTGATCGGCAACCACGTCGAGCATCGCGCTCGCGAGCGCCAAGGTATCGCCCGCCGGTACGACGCGCGCCGTGTCACCGTCACGGGCGATCCACGGAATGCCGCCGGCGTCGGACGTCACGACGGGAAGGCACGAGGCGTACGCTTCGAGCAGCGACAGCGGCATGTTGTCGATGAGTGAGGCGTTCACGTACACGTCGGCCGCGTTGTAGAGCGCCGCCATGTCCTCGGGTTGCACCGGGCCGGTGAAATGCACATTGCGCAGCTCGAGCTCGCGCGCCTGTGCCTCGAGCGCGCCGCGCAGCGAGCCGTTGCCCGCCACGACCAGTTCCGCGTCCGCGTGTGTTGACTGGACGGCACGAAACGCATCGAGAATCGATCGCACATTGTAGTGCGTCTCGAAATTCCGGTTCGACAGGAATTTCGGACGCAGCACGTCGCGGTGTCGCGCCTGCATCCGCGTGACGTCGAGGTGTTTGGCGATCGCGATCGCCGGGATGCCATGACGCGCGAACACATCGACCAGGAAGTCCGTCGGTACCACCACGGCATCGGCGAGTCGCATGAGTGGCTTCGCGTGCCATCCCCAGCGTGTCAGATGATCGTCCGCTTCACCGCTGTGATAGTTGAGCAGGACCCGCTTGCCGAACAGTCGTCCGACACACATGGCAGGCACCGGCGCCAGCAGGAAGCTCCAGTACGATGCGGAAAAGGCGTGCACCGTATCCGCTTTCGGCACGCGCCTGAGCAGGGACCAGACGTACGCGACAGTGGTCGCCACGGTGCGAACGAGCGAGATGCGCTGCAGCCAAGCCAGCGGTTTCGGCAGCACGGGATCGACGACCAGATACTCGATCTCCAGCCCGTCAATCGTGCGCAGGCCTTTCATCAGGCGCTCGGCCTGCACTGCCTGTCCACCCAGATATCGCAACGACGGCCCGACGATCAGTACACGTGTCGGACCCTCACTCATCGCTGGCCTTGGATGAATTGCAATAACGAGCGACTGCCACAGCGCACGTCCTGCGAAAGTCGCAGTGCGGGATGACTGAGGCCACCGACGGTGCTCAATCGCGTGCCGAGGTGGAGCTCGTCGTCGGTGATGCGAATTTCATCGCGAACGATCGAGAGCATGGTGCTGTCGCCGGTCCAGATGGCCCACTCGATGTCGAGCTTCGCCGATTGGTCGAGCAACTGCAGCACACGCGATCGCTCGAACTGCGACGCCACGCGCAGCCGACGGGCGACCGTCCTGCGACGCACGGTCCACCACGCATGCACCAACTCGGTGCGAAAGCGCTGGGTGACCTGACCAGCGTGCATTCGGCGACGGACCGTGGTGGAATTGACATGGCGGAACTCGCCCGTTTCGGCGACGCGCGTCCAGAGATCGTAGTCTTCCGAGAAACGCATGGATTCGTCATAACCGCCAGCGGTCATGAAGGCATCGCGGCGGACGATCGCGGACGACTGAATGACGGGGTTCTCGGAGATCAGCAGGTCCCGCACATCTGCCGCATGGACTGCGCCCTTGCGTGGACCGATCGTGCCAAGCTCGGAGCCGAATTTTTCCGCATTGCTGCCGACGAACGCGGTGGCAACGTCGTCGAACGCGGGCAACAGTGTGGCCGCATGTTCCGGGAGCCACTCGTCATCGGCATCGAGGAAGGCGATCAGCGGGGCCGACGTCGAATGCACGCCAAGGTTCCTCGCCACACTCGGACCATGTTGGCCGGACGTCGATACCACACGCGCACCTGCTTCTGCAGCGATCTCGACCGTGCGATCGGTCGAGCCATCGTCAACAACGATCACGTCCTGCGGCGCCCGAGTCTGGCCATGGACGGAGGCCAGGGTCGCCGCGATGAATCGATCGGAATTGTGCGCTGGTATTACGACACAGTACTCATCGGTCATCCGCGATCACCATCCTGCAATGTACAGCACCCAGGAAATGGAGGTGAAAACGCGGGAGGATGACGCGACGCTGCCAGGGGTCGGACCCGAGTCGAGCCTCAGCGGCTCTTCCAGAGTGCCACGATTGCCCTTACTCGTGCGCCGAAGAATCCCAGAAACACAGCCACATACACCGCTGCGCCGACGCCGGACAGAATACCCAAACGCAGGATCGGGACCAATGACGACAGTACCTGATCCAGCAGCGCGACACAAATCGACATGACCGTCGCGCTGACGAGCGGTGCCTTGAGGCTACGCACATACGTCGGAAGGGTCAGCCCGATCGCCTGTTTCATGCGGAGCAATGGCAGGCCGATGAGGGCTGGCTGCGCGAGCAGCCACACAGTCGCGACCGCCAGCGATCCGTACGACCGCGCCGCAAACACGAACGCAATCGGCATCACGACGAGGGCCGTCAGGTTCAGCCGCGTCGCGACGATGGCTTCACCGGTGGCGCCGAGCACATGCTGACTGAGCAGTGCCATGCTGCTCAATGCCGACGCGAGCACGAGGACCTGCAGCACCGGGACGGCAACGATCCACTTGTCGCCGAAGATCAGCGGAACGGCGATCGGGCTCACGAGCGCAAATCCACACAGCACGGGCAGCATGATCGCGACCAGCAGCTCGGACAGCACGAGGAAGTAATGACGCAGCGCGTTGCGGTCGTCTCCGATCGATCCGAAGAACGGACCCACCACGGCCTGAAGTACATTGGCGAGCTTTTCACCGGGCAACTGCGCGATATTCCAAGCGAACTGGTAGTAGCCCAGCGCCGAGAGTCCGAGGACTCGTCCGACGATGGCGAAGTCCGCGTTCGAATACAGGTACCACGCGACGGCGCTCACCATCAGGTGTCGCGCGTACAGGACCGTGGGACCGAGCACGAGCGACGTCGGTCGGCGAACGGGTATGCTCGAATACCGCCGCGTGAACAGCACCGCCACGATATGTCCGGCAAGGAGACCGAGCGCGAGTGACCAGTATCCAAGGCCCAGCAACGAACAGAGCAGCACCGTGGACGCCTGCGCCGTTGCCTTGCCGAAATCGATCGCGGCCAGACGGCGATACTGCAGTTGCTGTTGCAGCACGGCCAGCGGCACGGCATTGGCACCACTGAACAGGAGCGCGACGGACAGCAGGGCGATCACCGGAGCCACGCGCGGTTCGTTGTAGAATCGCGCAATCGGGATGGCGCTCAGCAACATGAGGATCGCCGAGATGACACCGACGGCAATGGCCGCGCCGTGTGCCTGCTGCACCACGGCGGGATCGCGATCACGGCGCATCACCACCGCCCGACCGAGGCCACTCTCGTTGATCAGTGACAGCAGTCCCACCAGCACCGTGGCCGACGCGGCGATGCCGTAATCCTCCGGCGACAGCCGGCGGGCGATCACGATGGTTGCGGTCCACGACAGTGCCTGCGACAGCCATCGCAGCGCACCCTGCCACATCACACCACTGGCGATGGCCTGATCATGACTGGCGCTGCCCGCCAATTCCTCGAGCTTGACGGGGGTCTTCGCCGCGACAGCGGTCACGCTCGCAGCGCCAGCCGCAACGACGGCTTCGGATGGGTCGTCAGCGATTCGCACGACGGAACGATTCACGAAGGGCGGCCGCAGAGCGCTCGCGGTGATGACCCTCGGCACCCATGATCATGCGCGCGGGTCCGCCGGCAGCGCGACCGCGACTTCGCGTGCGAGACGCGGCGCCAGCGATGTGGCGAGTGAATCCGCGCGTGCAATCTCCGCGCGGATATGCTCCTGCGAGCGATCGGTCTGCGTATGCAGCGGCACGACGAGACGCACGAGCGCTTCCTCGGTGCGACCGAACACCGCCGCATCACGCATCAGGTTGAGCTTGACCGTGTACTCGTTGCTCTCGATGCGTCCGCGACCCTGATACCAGTAGTAGACCGCGGCGTAGTTCCCCTTGTTTGCGAGCACGTACTTGTTCATGTCGCGCGATCCGATGCCCGGCGCGGACCCGATCGGCAGCGTTGCACTCTCGACCGGCTCCCAGCCGGCGCCCGGCAGACAGTTGCGCGGCGAGTGAATCGACTTGCCCTGCGTCTGGTACGTGTAGTATCCGACGTACAGGCTGAATACCTGCGTCGAGTCCCTCGAGTACACACGATTCACGTACTCGTCCATGCCAGCCACGCGCTGCGAATTCGTGTCCACCTCGATGCCGGTGTGCGAATAGCCCGTGACCGTGTCGAGAATGCCCGCGATCGGCTTCACCGGATTCGGCCGTTCCTGTTCATGCGTCATGCCGAGCAATCCGAGGCCGACGCCCAGGATGACGGCGGGAACGAAGCTGGAGAGTTCAGCCATGGGCTTCCGTGGGAATGGCGCCCAGCGGCGCGTGGCGCCGGGCAATCCGGCCTTCGATGAACAACAGCAGCGAAGCCACGGCACCGAGCGACGCAAACGCGATTACGAACATGAGCCACCCTTCCGTCGTGTGCATGAATCCGGATCCTGCCTCGGGGCTCACGAAATACACGAGAAAGGCAGTCAGGAAAATGCGGAACCCGTTGATGAGGATCGCCATCGGCACCGCCAGGATCAGCAGCGTCACGCGCGACCACGGCTTCACCAGCAGCATGGCGCCAAGCAGCACGCCCAGATTGACCAGCGCGGTCAGTGAGCGGAGCCCGCTGCACGCTTCGGCCACGAACAGGTCGTGACCTGGAATCCGGATCACATTTCCATTCAGCAGCACCGGGATGTTGCGCCACTCGATCAGCGACGCGCCGATCCGGGACGCGATCAGTTGCAGTGGTGCCGTCAGCTTCGCGATGACGAGTTCCGGCAGCGGAATGGCGAGGCCGAGCAGCACGAATGGCAGCCACCATGCCAGCAGCTGTTTCACGCCGAAAAACCAGAGGATCAGGCCCGCGGCGCCCATCAGCATCGACACCCGCATCGTGAACAACTCGGCCGCGAGGTCGGAGAGGTAGCGCACACCGATGGCGGAGAGGAGAAACACGACGGCCAGCACGACAGCCGGCTTGCGCGCTTCCTTGAGCCCCGTCTGGAAGGCGAACCAGATCGCGAGCGGCGCGAGCAGCAGCCCGGTCCCGGAATCCGGATTGTCGAAGTTCGTCCAATCGCGGACGAGCAGGTACGCGGGCTTCGCGTACAGCGCGGTGAAGAGCAACAACGCCGCGCCGAGTGGAACCCAGAGCGTCTTGTCGAGCGGAATGCGGCGCGCGTCGGTCACGGAACCGTCGTCGAGGTGGAAGAGTCCCGTGGGCAAT
Source organism: Gemmatimonadaceae bacterium (assembly GCA_014379355.1). Lineage (GTDB taxonomy): Bacteria > Gemmatimonadota > Gemmatimonadetes > Gemmatimonadales > Gemmatimonadaceae > JACMLX01. The sequence continues at coordinate 2,794 of JACMLX010000140.1, read as the reverse complement.
GAGCACGCCGTTGGAATGATTTGTAGCCACAGAAGAATGGCATGTCGTGCGAATCGCACACACCCCTACCCCGGCTGACCAGACAGTTCCGCCACCGGACCAATCAGCGAGCACAGCCATCGGGTGCCGTCGGTACTTGACGATAGAGATTGTGCTCTCGTCACGCCTTCGCGCGCATTCCCCGTACGGTGGACTGCGGCGAACACGCACCGCGCGGAGGCATCAGCGGCGACGGCGCATGCGTCCATCGATCACCGTCAGTGGCCCGGCCGCATTGATCGTGTGAGTCCCCGCGATGACCGGGGCCCAATCCGGATCGATGCGACCGATCTGTTCCTCGCGATACGACTCCGTGTCGAGACAGAGCACGCGCTTGAAGGAGATCGCCGTTCCGTACGCCGGCGTGCAGTCCTGCGCAGGGCGGATCAGGTCGTCGCCGACCCGGAACAGTCGACCGGCGGGACGCGCACCACGCGCATCCGAGACCACCGGATTTCCGACGTGCGGCGTCCACGGTCCAAGCGGACTGTCACTGTGATACAGACTGAGTTCATCACACGTCGATCCGGGCGCCGGCGCCGTGCCCACGAAGAGCCACCATCGCACGCCATCGAAATGCAGCGTCGGATCCACGATGATGCGACCAAACTGGAGCGTGTCGTGACGCTCCCACTGATCGGGGAACGAGGTCGCCCGAAAGACATCCTGTACGCCCTGCTCACCCATCTCCGGCATCATGTACCAGCTCCCCGCGTGCTGAAACACGAACGGGTACGAGAGATGAAAATCGCACTCGAGCACAACGCGCGGCACGCCGATCATTCCCTCCGCGGTGAACTCTGCAACCACGATTCGTCCCTTGTTCTCTGCGTAAACCAGCTCCTCGAAGAAGACGAAGAAGCGGCCATCGTGCTTGACCGGGAACGGATCGGCCCAGAAACGGTCCGACGGCGGCACGATGCTCGTGAGCCTGAACATCGACGACTGCGGAATCAGATTCTCATCCGTCTGCCGCGCGTCGAATCCGAACAGCAGCTGCCACTGCTCGTACATCCGCATGTCCGCGATCTTTCGCACCACCAGCCGCCGCAACACACCCAGCAATCCGCCGAGCAGTTCGGCCATCGTGGGTGCGATGTACAATCGATCCGAATAGGGTTGAAAGCCCGACTCGCCGGGTCGCAGCGCCAGTGCGGCCGGGCCGCGGCGATGCAATTCGCGCAGCTTGTGCGCCAGCAAAGGTGCTGCAGCGCGATACAACGCGATGCGGTTCTGGTTGACGGAGATCATGTTCGTTGCGATCCACGTCCGCGCGAGTGTGGCGCCGGCGTCCAGGTCCTCGGAGAGCCGCTGCAGCACGGCGCCGGTGCTCGGCCACCCGAGCAATACTTCCCACAATCCGGCCGGCCCGCCGCGGAGCTCCCGATTGTCGTCGTGGTGGAAGGACCAGACGCCGTGGCGCGGAATGCTGAGGACCGGGCCACGCAGGATCCGGAACCCGAATCGCACTGCGACATCCGGCGCGAGCGAGCGAACGAACGCCAGGGCGGCATCATCGAAAAAGTCGCTATACCGGGTCTGCCGTGGCTGGGCAGTGATGTACGGCACCGCGGCCAGATCGGCACTCAGATCGGTCGGTTCGAACGGATCCTGGCCCTTGGACGGATAACGCCGAGCATCGAAGCGGAGGTACCGGTCAAGCAGCACGGCATCCCGTTTTCGCCACGCATTCAGCAGCCGTTGAGGCAGACGTCGCCGTATCGGCGGGGGAGCCCACGGTTCGGCCGTGCCGTTCAACACGATACCGCTGATCTGCACTGCACTGCTGGTGAGCATCTCGCGCACCGCGTCAGCCACCCAGTGCGGCTGGCGGAACGAATCCATGAGGAGAACGACGCGAAGCGGAGAAGCGTGACTGTCGGCCGCGGTGGCGTGGTGCATTCAGAAGGATCGGGTGTTGAGCAGGAATCTGCGGGTCACTGCGTCGCATGGAGGATCGGCCGGCGCCGCGTGCAACCTTAGAATCCCTACATCTGCCATGTCCTACGATAATCACGTTGACACCCTCGGACCGCGGAACCGGGCGACAGCGCGTCGCGGAGCGCGTCTGCCACGCCGCAGGCATCCTTAGATTCACGGCATGGAAACGCTTCTCGCCATCTTGTCGGTCTTTTCGTATTACAGCCGCCCAGCACTTTTTGCTGCGGCCTGTGTCGTTGCCGTGGCCTGTGCACTGAGCTGGGCGACGCGAACGCGGCGCGTGAGCCCGTTCACACCGCTCGGTCGTTTTGCGCGAGAGCGCATCGACCCATTTCTGCGTCCGGTCGAAGCGCCGGTCCTGAATGCGGGCGGCTCCCCCACGACCATCCCGTGGTGGGGTCTTGCGGCGTTCATCGTACTCGGCATCCTGGCCCAATCGCTGCTCGGCTACGTCATCGGCATTCTCGACATGACGATGCGCGGACTCAGTTCCGGCCCTCGCGGCGCAGTACGCGCGGTCGTTCAGCTGATCTTTGCCATCCTCCAGATCGCGCTCATGATCCGCGTGCTGTCGTCGTGGTTCGGCAGTCTGGCACGGGCGCGATGGTTGCGCTGGACCTACACCATCACCGAGCCGCTGCTCGCGCCGTTACGACAGGTCGTTCCGTCGCTTGGCCCCTTCGATATCACTCCGCTGATTCTGTACTACCTGCTGCAGTTCGTCGGCGCGTTCATCGTCCGGTCGATCTAGGGAACCTCTGCAGAATTGGGATGGGTCGCGCGGAGTGTGGTGACGCGTCGATCAAGGCGCGCG
>JACMLX010000139.1 GCA_014379355.1 Gemmatimonadaceae bacterium | reverse complement strand
GACGCGAAGAAGAACGTGAATGTGCAGCGCTACAAGGGACTGGGCGAAATGAACCCCGAGCAACTCTGGTTCACGACCATGGATCCCGAGCGGCGCACCATCCTGCGCGTCGGGATGGAAGACGCCGTGATGGCCGACCAGATCTTCCAGACACTGATGGGCGACGCGGTGGAACCACGCCGCGAGTTCATCGAAGCCAACGCGCGCTTCGTGACCGTGCTCGACGTCTGAGTGTCACGCTGCACTCGCAGCGGCATCAAGGGGCCGTCATCGATTGGTGGCGGCCCCTCGCTGCTCAGCGTACTCCGGCAGATCTCGCGTCCAACGGATCGAATGGCCCCTTGAACAGCAGCGCGGCGTACGTCATGGCAAGCACGAGCATGGGTGCCGCCAGCAGCCAGACGCCCCACATCACAGCCGGTGAGAACACCACGCGCACCATCGAGAGTGCGGACACGAAATACAGCATGAAGTTCGTGTACACGAGCGGACGCGCGTAGATGCCGCCGATCACCACGCCACGCTGAAGCCAGTTCAGCGACGCAATACCGAGCCACGCCGCGGCCAACAACTGCCCGAGCCAATACGCGTCGGCCGGCATGGCGGGGGCCAGTGCGCCAAGCACCACATCCGGGGCGAACAGCAGCGCGAGACCGCCGCCGAAGAGAAACGCGGCACTGCTTCGCGACACGATGCCGGAGATCACGCCGTGACGCGTTGCGGCAGGCGGCGAATCAGCGGAATCATCGACCACAACGTGATGATCAGCAGCACGATCTCCACGCTGTAGACGAGCGAGTATCCGGTGGCCGGACCCGAGAAGCTGCGCCCGAACACGTCGCGTGCGCTCATGCCGTTGACGATGTCACGGATGATGCCGCCGAGCGCCACCGCGAGGCCGGCAGCCGACGCCTGCACCGCGCCCCACGCGCCAAGGGCAAGGCCACGCTGCTTTTCCGGCGCGTGATTCATCGTCGCGGTGAGCGTGCCATGACTCAACAGGCCGGCGCCGAACCCGATCAGGAATGTGCCGCAGAAAAACAGGACCGGCGCCTGAAGCGGTGCCGCCAGGATCACGATCGAAAACGCGGGAATTCCAACCAGCGCGCCAAAGCTGGACATGCGGAACGGATCACCGCCGCGGCCGAGCACACGTGACGCCAGCAGGAATCCGAGCAGCCCGCCCAGCGAGAGCGTCGCTGTCAGCCGGGTGGTGGATGCCACCGAGAGCCCGAGCACCTGACCACCGTACGGCTCGAGCAGGACGTCCTGCATGCTGAACGCCATCGTGCCGATGCCGACCGCGATCAGCCGGCGTATCGCACCCGCGCCTTCGATGAAGCTGTCCCACGACTCCTTGAACGACGGCTCCTCGCGTCCCTCGCGTGTCTTGACCGGATCACGCGCTTCCTGTTTCCAGATCGCGAGAATGTTGAGCGCGATGGTCATCACCGCAGAGCCCTGCACGACCTGGATCAGCCGTCCGTCGGTGAAGTTCTGCAGCAGGGCACCGAAGATGATCGCACTCGCGATCATGCCGACGAGCAGCATCACGTACATCAGCCCGACCACGCGCGGCTGCGATTCCTCGGACACCAGGTCCGTCGCCAGCGCGAGTCCGACGGTCTGCACCGTATGCAGCCCTGCGCCCGTCAGCAGGAATGCGAGGCCGGCGCCGAGCCAGCCGATCCAGATCGGACCGCCGAGGCGATTGCCGCCTTCCGACACCACCAGCAGCGCGAAGGGCATGATCGCGAGCCCGCCGAACTGCAGCATCGTGCCCTTCCAGATGTACGGCACACGACGCCAGCCGAGCGCCGAGGAGTGGGTGTCGGACTTGAACCCGATCATCGCGCGAAACGGCGCAGCCAGCAGCGGCAGCGAGATCATGACCGCGACGAGCGAGGCGGGCACGCGAAGTTCCACGATCATGACCCGATTGAGCGTGCCCACGAGCAGCACCGAGGCCATGCCCACGGACACCTGGAACAGCGACAGGCGCAACAGACGCGAGAGCGGCAGGTCAGCTGTTGCGACGTCCGCAAAGGGCAGGAAGCGCGGGCCCTGTTCGGCCCACGTCGAAACCAGCTTCTTGGAGAGGCGATTCATCAGAGGCGCCGGGCCAGCCGGGGACGCGCCAGCAGCAGATGCGCCAGCAATGGGAGCGAAGATGCGGCGGGTAGTGCCGCCTGTCCATCCGCGGTGTGTGGCAACGACGTAGGGGCCAGGATCGTGAAATCCCGGCCCCTACGACGACGTGCTGGACGACAACGCCATTACGGCGCGGGCGTCGCAGCTGGGGTCGGAGTTGCAGCGGCAGGAGCCGTGACGGCCGGTGCCGTGACCGGCGCGGCAGCCATGCCCCTGGCACCACCCTGCCAGTAGCCAGAGAACCACGTGGTGTGCGACAGGATCGCAAAGTGCACGATCAGCGCGATCGCGGTGACACCGCCGAGGAACAGCGGCACGCCGACGCTCGGATTCACGACGGTCCAGATTTTCCCTTCATTCATGGTCAATATCCTCTAGTGAAGCCAAGGGGTGTTCATGAACGCAAGGATGTGCGCAATCACTGCAATCGCACCAAAGATGCGAGTGCCCTGCTTCAGACCGTCGTGCAACTCCTCTGCTTCCCTCGTCGTCAGGCCTGACGGCCAAACGCGATTCGGATCGTTATCAGCCATAACGATTCTCCTGGAGCTAGGAACTACCGTGCTTGACCCGCACGTGGGGGAACCATGGCCCGGGTAGCCATGCAGTCCAGCAACCGCGTGATCTCCGCTTGGCTCTGTCGAGAAATTTCGGAATCACGGAGCTATTCTGCTCCTCGGACCGCTGGTGTCAAGTCTGCTTGTCAATTCTCGGCGTCAACTTTAGTTGACAGTTGCGAGCGCTGCGATGCGGCGCTCTCCCGAGACCGCGCGACGTAAACCCCTGACACGTCATGGCTTGGGTTACTCCGCGTCAAATACTCGCGACACCGCAGGTCGAGTAACCGCTTAAATGGTGTTTCGTCCATTTTCGACGGAACTCCCGCCATCGGGTCCGTTATCTGGGCGTCACGAGAGGCAGGCGGCCAGGACCACGCGGAGCGAGCGCACCGACACCGCGACGCCGTGTGTACACGCGCACAAAATCCACGACCAGCTCCGCCGGAAACACGGTCGTGGTGTCAGGATTGCCAGGAAAATCGCCGCCGACCGCGAGATTCATGACGAGATAGAACGCACGATCGAACGGCGCCGGCCACGCATGCACCTCTGCTTCGTTCGTCGGCGGCACACCGCCATTCGAATCGCGGCGCCCGCTGCTCCACCAGAATCGCTGCGTCTGATACGCCACATCATCCACAAGAAAACGGAGCCGGCCCGGCTCCCACTCGACCGCATACACGTGGAAGTCCGCAATGCTGCCACCACGCGGCAGGATGTAGTCCACAGTCGTGTGTGTGTTGGCGGGAAATCGCCCGCCGTAGTGCAGCGTGCCGAGCACCGTCGATGGCGTCTGTCCGCGCGCCTCCATCACGTCGATCTCGCCGTTGGCTGCCCACGTGCCGTACGTCGTATCCTGCGGGAGCATCCAGAGTGCCGGCCACAGTCCGCGCCCGACGGGCAACTTCGCGCGGAATTCGAATCGACCGTAGCGTTGCGCGAAGAGCGGTGTGCCGTCGGCGCGACGCGACTTGAGCCGTGCCGAGGAGTACGCGCACGCGCCGCCCGGGGTCTGCAGTGCACGCACATGCAGCGCGCCGTCGCGCACGTACGCGTTCTCCGACGAACGGGTGTAACACTGCAACTCGTTGTTGCCCCATCCACTCACGAACGTGCGACCGCTGTCGGCATAGAAGCCGTTGCCCAGATCGAAGCCCCACCGCGTGGTATCGATCGCAGGACCAGTGAATTCATCGCGCCACGCCAGGCGCCACTGGCCGCTGGGTGGCCGACGCACTTGTGCATGGCCCGACGCCGATACGACGAGTGACACCGTTGCACTCAGCGCGACCAGCGTGCGCGCACGAGCGCGCAACGCACCACGACGTGTGCCGGTCATGGTGCCCAGCGCTGATTGGCGGGATTCATGTCGGGAAGGGTGTGCCCCGGATCGAGCACGATGCTCGTCACCGTGCGCGCATCGGGCACGCGGATCGTCTGCGTGTTCACCGTGCGGAATGCCGATGCCGGGATGCGCAGCGTCTCTGCCCGGCCGTCGTCGCGCTTGACGACCACCGGCACCGACAGATGCGCGCCACCACCCGACGTGATCGTCACCGTGAGCGTGTCGCGCAATCGCGCGACATCGTCGATGCGCACATCCAGATGGCCGGTGCCACGCAGCCAGTCCTTCACGAATCCCTCGCGCTCATCGCCCGCCGCCGCGAACACCATGCGGAAGAAATCCGGCGGATACGGATGCCGACCGCTCCATGCGCGCCCGAACGTACGCAGTCCCTCCACCAGCGTCGAGTCGCCATGTTCGGCGCCGAACGCTCGGAATATCACCACCAGCTTGTCGTAGCTCGCGGCAGTCGAGGTCAGTGCACCCGAGAAGTGATCGGCATGTGTGAGCATCGATTGCTCGGCGTGCATACCCGTGACGGTGCGATAGAGATCGGGAATGCCGTCATCATCGTCGTCGTGACCGGTGCTCGCGCGCAGGAGGACACGTTCCATCCAGCTCGCCGGACCTTCGTCCATCCACGCGAATCGCCGCTCATCACTGCCCACCTGCATCGGGAACCACATGTGCCCGATCTCGTGCGCCAGTGTGGTGAGCAGATCACGCGCGTCGCCGCTGATCGACATCACGGTGAGCATCGGATATTCCATGCCGCCGTCCACGATACCCTCGACCAGTGTCATCTGCGGCCATGGGTAGCGCCACAACAGGCGCGAGAACTGCTCGATGCTCTGTCGTCCATAGTCGGCGGCACGCCGCCAGTCGTGCATCCGCGAGCGGTAGAGCGCGTGAATGAGCACCGTATCCGCACCCCCACCGTTGCGTGGCACCAGCGCAGCCATCGCGTCCCAGACCACATCACGTGAGGTGTAGAACGCGAAGTCACGGACGCTGTCCGCCGCGAAGCGCCAGGTCAGGGTCGCACCGGGCGCCAGTGCACCGTTCACCTTGCGCAGGCTGTCCGTCACGATCGGAACCGCTGCAAAACTCCGTGCGGCGCGCTGCAGGCGCTCGCGGGCCGTTGGTGACAGCACGGCATCCGGATTCTGCAGGAGTCCGGTCGCCGCGACGATGAAGCCGGACGGCATCGTGATGCGCACGACGTAGTCGGCCGGGTCCATGTAGAACTCGCCGGTCGCGAGGTACGGATCCACCTCCCATCCAGCGACGTCGTCGTAGACGCAGAATTGTGGATACCAGTATCCGATCATCATGACGGTGCCATCACTGCCCATGCGCGGCGCGTCGTCACCCGGAATGGTGAAGTGCCATGCCGCGCGCAGATCGACCGAATCGCCGGGTAGCAGCGGCGCAGGAAGCGTCAGCCAGGCGATGGTGAAGTCGACGCGCAGGGCCGCCGACGGCGTGAGCGTGTTCGTGCGGCAGAGTCGCTCCGCAGCGACCTGCGCCTGGCGCGCGATGCACAGGCCGTCGATTGTGACGCCACCGGTGACCGGCACGGTCTCGTCGTGCGGCGCGCCGCTGCGAAAGAGATTCTGCGCGAGGCTGATGGCGATCGTACGCAGCGTATCGGGCGAGCGATTGCGATAGCGGAGCAACCCATCCCCGCGAAGCACATGCGCGGTTGGTTCGATCGTCGCGTTCAGTTCATACCGCGCGCCCTGCACCCAGTGGCGCAGTCCCGGCGCGCCGGACGCGGAACGTGTGCCGCGCGCCACCGCAGCGGACCAGAGTGAGTCGACGTTGCGGACCACCGACTGGCCATCGAGCACGGGGCGCACGCGCTGCGCATGCAACCCCACAGCCGTCGTGCACGCGCCAGCCAGCAACAGCCAGCGCCGAGTCACGTCAGCGCTTTTCGTGCTTCGCGCCGTTCCAGAGCTGACGGAAGAACGAGATGCCGACCGCGATGATGGCCGCGAAGATCACCCCGACCGCGAGGCGCGAGATGTTCGACGCGCCGATGTCGAGGCCGCCGGTCGTCGGCGTCACGGTCGTCATGACGGCGAAGTACCAGCCGAAGTAGAACGCCGCCGCGAGAATGGCGACGCCGAGTGCGGCGAAGGCCTGAAGCTTGAGCATGGTGATGGCTGAGTGAGCGTCCGTGTCCGCGAAACGCGAGGGGAGCACCCCGCGCCTGTCGTCCAAAGATCGCCGGCCAGGCGGGGTGCGGCTAGGGGCGCGTCACTCGGCGCGATACTCCTCGACACCGCCCGTCGTGACGCGATGGCTCACCCACGGAAGGACACCGTCCGGTGGCGGCCCGTCGCCGAGTCGGATGATGCCGGAGAGGCGATGCCGTCCGTCTGTGAGGGCCGATGGACTGCCTGCATGCACCGTCGCAAGTGGCTGACCCGCGCGCACCGTGTCACCCACCCGGACACGAAAGATCACCCCGACCGCGGGATCGATCACGTCGTCGGTGCGAGTGCGTCCACCCCCGAGTGCGATGATGGCATGCCCGATCGGGCGCGGTGGCAGCGCGTGAACGACGCCTTCGCGGTCTGCCAGGACGTCGCCGATATCCGTCGCAGTCGGTAACAGCGTGGGGTCGTCCACCGCGCGCACGTCTCCGCCCTGCGCCGCCACGATCTGGCGGAACTTGTCGAAGGCCGCACCGCTGGTAATCGCATCGCGCAACGTTGCGCGCGCATCCGCCACGGCGACCGATGGTCGCGCGAGGCGCAGCATTTCGACGGCAAGCGCGTCGGTCACCGTCCGGAGATCGACCGGGCCGTCGCCGCGCAACGCGTCCAGACACTCGCGCACTTCGAGCGCGTTGCCGCACGCATCCCCGAGCGGGCGATCCATTGCCGTCACGAGCGCGACGACGGGCACACCGGACGCGGCGCCGAGCGCGATCATCGTGCGCGCCAGGGCGAGTCCACGATCGAGTTCGGGAAGAAACGCACCGCTGCCGCGCTTCACATCGAGTACGAGGCCGGTCAGCCCTTCCGCCAGTTTCTTGCTCATGATGCTGGCGGCGATGAGCTGGATGCACTCGACGGTCGCGGTCGCATCACGCAGCGCGTACAACCTGCGATCGGCCGGCGCGATCTCGGTCGTCTGGCCGATCAGCGCGCACCCGATCGCCTCCAGCTGCGACTCGGCACGCGTGAGAGACAGATCGGTACGAAATCCGGGGATACTTTCGAGCTTGTCGAGGGTGCCGCCGGTATGGCCGAGCCCACGGCCCGACATCATCGGCACCGTGACGCCGACGGACGCCAGCAGCGGTGCCAGAATCAGCGAGGTCTTGTCGCCGACACCACCGGTGGAGTGTTTGTCGATCCACGGCGCGGCGCCCTCCGGTCGGTGAAGGACGTTGCCGGTTGCCAGCATCGCGGAGGTGAGCGCTGAAGTTTCTGCGTCATCGAGTCCGCGCCAGAAAATCGCCATCAGCAACGCCGCCAGCTGGTAGTCCGGCACCGAACCGTTCGCGGCAGCCTGGGCCACCTCGCGCCATTCATCACTGGACAGCCGTCCACCATCCCGCTTGCGCTCGATCAGGTCGCGAAGGATCATGCGGTGAACCGACGGTCGCGGCAGGGTGTATGGTCGTGCTGCTTCATGGTTCTGGTCACGCTGTTTCCGTCATCGAGATCATTACATGCGATCTGTGTACCGTCACGCCCGATTGGCCATGCTCGCCTGTTTCGTGGCACTGACACCACGTTCAGCCATTGGCGCACAGGACGCGACGGCGGTGATTCAATTGGCGGAACACGATCGCGCCACATTGAATCCGGCCGGCGCGCTGGCCCGATACGAAGCCGCACTGAGCGCGACAGCCACCAGCTACGATCTGCTCTGGCGTGCTGCGCGCGAAGCGGTCGATCTTGGCGAAAGCGCCACCGACGCGACGAAGCGCACCGAGTATTACCACAAGGCAGAAGCCTACGCACGGCGCGCCGTGACTGCCAATGCCAATGGTGCCGATGGGCACTTCATCCTCGCCGTGGCGCTGGGCCGCACGGCAATGACGCTCGGACCGCGGGATCGCGTGCGTTATGCCGCCGAGATCCGCAGTGCATCGCTGGCGGCGGTGAAGATCGAGCCGATGCACGCAGGGGCACTGCACGTACTGGGGGTGTGGAATGCCGAGATCATGCGCCTGAACAGCTTCTCTCGATTTGCGGCGCGCAACTTCCTCGGCGGTAAAGTCTTCGAGCAGGCCAGCTGGGCGGAAGCGACGCGGTACATGGAAGCGGCAGTGGCGGCTGACCCCGGGCGCATCACGCATCGTCTCGACCTGGCGAAGGTCTACAGCGAAACGGCCCAGAAGTCGAAAGCCCGCGGTGCCTGTGAAGCAGCAGCGCGGATGCCGAGCGTGGAATACAATGATGCCCGGTACAAGCGGGAGTGCGAGGCGTTGCTGGCAAAGTTGTGAGAGCGCCGTGTCGAGCCGAAACGACGGCGGCGAGCCCCGTGCAGGGACTCGCCGCCGTGTGATCCGCTGCGCCTGCCGACCTACGCCATGCGATCGATCTTGCGCCGGATCTGCCGTCCGCGGCGACGCAGCTCCCGCGTCAGCTGATCCGTGGTGTCGTCGATGACGTTGCCGGCCGTTTCGCGCAGGCCGTCAGCGCGCTTGGCGATGACGCGACGCGTGTCACGTCCGGACCGGGGCGCCAACATGAGAGCGACCGCGGCGCCGATTGCAGCACCAGCCAATACCGCAATTGCGACCGTACCAGCGCCCGCGTCGCGACCATGGCGCTCTGCCTCGCCTGCCTCGTTGACCTGCTCTTCCTCGTCGCCTTCGTATATCATGCGCTGCCTCCGTTGAAGCGGTGTCGGGACCCGATTGCAATGCTACACCGCGTGGCAGATTCCGTGCCCTGACGTTTCCAGGTGAATCCGCGGCCGGCACCCGTTGTGTAGATTCGCCGTCGACCTCAGCCGACCGTTCTGCCATGGCGACGAAATCCTCTGCGACGGCAACTGCGCCAGCGCACCGCGCCGCGGAATTGCGCGAGCAGCTGACGCTGGCCAGTCACGAGTACTACGTGCTGGATCAGCCGACGCTCAGTGATGCGGCGTATGACAAGCTCTTCCGCGAATTGCAGGAGATCGAGCGCGAACATCCTGCATTGCGCACGCCAGACTCCCCGACGCTTCGTGTGGGCAGCGAACCGCAATCGGCGCTGCCGAAGCATACACATCTCGTGCCGATGCTCTCGCTCGACAACGCGTTCGACGAGGCTGAGGTGGCGGCGTGGCAGGAACGCGTTCGCCGGCTTGCCGGCGATGCGGTGGACGTGGACGGCTTCAGCTGCGAACTCAAGATCGATGGCGCCGCGGTGTCGCTCACCTATCGGGATGGCGTGCTGGTGACGGGCGCGACGCGAGGCAGTGGGACCGTCGGCGAAAACGTCACGCCGAACCTGCGCACGATGCACGACGTGCCGCTGCGCCTGAAGACCGAGACACCACCGGCGCTGGTCGAGATCCGCGGTGAGGCGTACCTGCCGTTCAGTCGATTCGCAAAGATGAACGAGGAGCGCATCGCTGCTGGCGAACCGGTCTTCGCGAATCCGCGCAACGCCGCAGCGGGCGCGTTGCGCCAGCTCGATCCATCGATCACGGCGCAACGTCCACTCCGGTTCTTCGGGTACTCCGCCGTGCATCCGGATGGCTTCGGCGCGCTGCCGTTCGATTCCCAGGATGCGTTGCTCGCCGCCCTCTCGCAGTGGGGCGTGCCGGTCGCGCCGCATCGCGTGGTGTGCCACACCCTCGAGCAGGTCAACGCGTGGGCGACTCGCGTCGAACAGGAGTATCGCGCGCAGATCGACTTCGCGATCGACGGTGCGGTGGTGAAGGTGAACCTGCTCTCGCTGCAGCAGGAGCTCGGTGAGGTGAGCGGCCGCGTGCCGCGCTGGGCGATCGCGCGGAAGTTCGCGCCGGACGTGGCCGAGACGACGCTGCTGCGCATCGGCGTGAACGTGGGCCGCACGGGATCACTCAATCCGTACGCGGAGCTCGACGCGGTCGAAATCGGTGGCACGACCGTTCGCATGGCCACGCTGCACAACTTCGACCTGATCACGCTCAAGGATCTGCGCGTCGGTGATCGGGTGCTGGTGCAGCGGGCGGGCGAAGTGATTCCGCAGGTCATCGGCCCCGTGCCGGAGAAGCGCAGCACGACGGATCCGCCGGTGCCGTTCGTCGCGCCGACCGAATGTCCGTCATGCGGCACGCCGGTGCGACGCGACGACGACGAAGTCGCGCTCTACTGTCCAAATGTGGCGTGTCCGGGCCGGCGGCTGGAATCGCTCGTGCATTTCACGAGCGTCGATGCGATGGACATTCGCGGCCTCAGCTACGCACGCATCGAACAGCTCGTGCAGGCGGACCTGGTGCATGATGCCGCCGACTTCTACACGCTCACGACCGGGCAGATCCTGCCGCTCGAGCGCATGGCGGGCAAGAGTGCGGAGAAACTCATCGCCGCCATCGACGCGTCGCGCGCGCAACCACTCTCACGCCTGCTGAATGCCCTCGGCATCCGTCATGTCGGCGCAGTGGCGGCGCAGCTGCTGGCGCGCCGTTTCGGCAGCATCGAGGCACTGCAGGCAGCATCGCTCGACGACATCATGGCGGTGCGCGGCATCGGCGACGTGATCGCGGCATCGGTGCGCGAGTTTCTCGACGACGCCGCCGGGCAGGCACTCGTGCGGAAGCTGAGTGCGGCGCGCGTGCAGACCACGGAGCCCGATGTGAGCGGCGGGGCTGGCCCCTTGCATGGCTTGACCGTCGTGATCACCGGCACGTTGCCGACGTTGTCGCGCACGGACGCGACCGCACTCGTGGAGCGCGCCGGTGCACGCGTGACCAGCAGCGTCTCGAAGAACACCTCGTTCCTCGTCGCCGGTGAGGAGGCAGGATCGAAGCTCGACAAAGCGAAACAACTCGGCGTCGAGGTGATCGACGAGGCCGAGTTGTTGCGACGTGCAGGCAAGGCGTAAGCGAAACTACGACGCGCGGTACGCGGAGTAGGCCGGATTGAGTACCAGTTCGCCGTTGACGAGCAGCTCGCGATCCCACGGCAGGATGATGGCCGCTTCCGTCGCGATGGCTGCAAAGTCGGGATTGAATGAGCCGGTCTTGAAGCCGACTGCGGTCTTCACCGATTCGGCACCGAGGTTCACGATTGCCGCCTTGGCAAGGCGGATGGTGTCGCCGGTGTCGCACGTCTCGTCGACGAGCAGCACACGCTTGCCGCGCGCGGCAGCGGGCGCCTCGCCGAAGATCGCCGGCGTTTCGCGCACCGTCGCGTCGGGCCGGTAGCGGCGGCTGACGGTCATCGAGACGAACGGGCGATCGAGAATGCTGGCGATCGTGGCGCCGGGAATCACGCCGGCGATTGCGATGCCGACGACGAGTTCCGGATCGAACTCGCGCGACACCTTGAGTGCGAGTGCACGCGACAGTTCGCCGAAGAGTTGCCATTCAACTTCCAGCACGCCCTTCGCTGGATCGACCGTGGTGCGACGCGGGGGCATCACGACTGCTCCGTGATCGGGGCGAACGGAAACGCGTCGCGTCGGAATGATCGCGGCGGCGGAGACGACGACCTCGCGAAGGTAGTCCGAAAATGACAGTGCTGCAGAACGATGAACATTGCCGGAGCCACTACCGCGGGCGTAACTTGTGCAGAATCACGAGTCTGCAGTCCGGGTGCGCCCGCTGCGGAGTTGCGGTGTTTCCTTTTACCTCTCGTCTCCATGACCTGGTTGCGCCGTGTCTCCGATGGCGTCTCGCGATTGCTGGGAGGACAGCCGTCGTCGCGTGATCAGGCTTCGCATCGGCCTGACTTCGTGGCGGAAGGGTTGTCGCTGGAAAAGTCCAACGACCTCGACGGCGCCCTGACTTCGTATCGTCTTGCGCTGCGCACGAGCCCGGATGATCCGAAGATCCTGCTCAACATGGCGATCGTCTTCACCAAGTCGGCGCGGTATGAAGAGGCGATCCGGACGTATCGCAAGATCCTCGAGAGTGCGCCGACGCATCCGGGCGCCAACTACGGGGTGGCGTTCCTGCTGATGAAGAAGGGCGATGCCGACGGGGCGATCCAGCATCTGGAGACCTTCCTTGTAGCAGCCCCATCAGGAGGCGATAGCGCCCGATGGATCAGTCATGCGCAGGCCACACTGCGTAGTTTGCGTGGCGAACCCGAAGTGACAGAGACTGCCGACGACGCCGTTGCCAGGGAACCGGTCGATACTCCGGTTCGACATGCGGCCGTGCGTGAGATGCAGTCCGAATCTCCGCAGGGCGAACTTCCGGGTCTCAAAGCCACCGGCACTGACGGACTCCGTCACGGGAATGACGTCTGAACAACCACTCGGCCGCGTCCTCGCGGTCGTCAGTCAGAAGGGCGGAGTTGGCAAGACCACGACAGCGGTGAACCTGGCCGCCGCGTTCGCGCGAAAAAGCCTCAAGACGCTGATCGTGGACGTGGACCCGCAGGGCGCCGTCCGCTACGGCGTCGGCCTGCGAAAGGGTCACCCGACGGTCGGGTTCGCCGACTATCTGCGCGGCAGCGCGTCGTTGCGGGATATCATCCTGCCGACGCAGCTGCCATGGCTGCGCGCCATGCTCGTGGGCAGCGTGAACGATGCGGACGAACACGACGATTATTCGCGTCGGGCAGCCGAATCTCCGCAACTCGCGCAGCTGCTCCGCGTGGCGCGCGAACGCTGCCATGTGGTCGTGGTCGACACGCCACCCGGCCTCGGCGGCATCGTTCGTGCCGTGCTGGGACTCAGCCAGCACGTCATCGTGCCGCTGCAGTGCGAACCACTCGCGCTGCAGACCACGCCGCAGATTCTGCGCGGCATTCAAGACGCACTGCGCACGAACGATCAACTCGCGCTCGAGGGGGTATTGCTGACCATGTATCAGACCGGCAATTCATCGAGCGAGCGCACGGCGCAGTACATCCGTCAGCACCTGCCGCAGAATCTCGTGTTCGACATCGCGATTCCGCGCTCGGTGGCAGCGGCCGATGCCTTCGCGGCCGGTGTGCCGGTGGTGCTGCGCAATCCGACCGATCCAGCGGCACTCGCCTACATGAATCTTGCGGGCCGCCTGGCGGAGCACTTCGCGTGATGAGTGTCGCGCGCGGCATCTGTGCCGCGCTGCTCACCGGCGCGGCGATCGCGGGCTGCACCGAGGTCAGCACCGACCCGCAGCTCCCGCTCTCGCTGCAATTCGATTCGTTGCCTGCGCTCGCCATCGTCGTGGGTGACACGATGCGCGGCGGCGACCTGCTCCCGGCACGGGTGTCCGTGAATGCGTTCAACAGTGCCGGCGGTGTCGTCGCCGACACGCAGATCCGGCTGATCGGGATCGACTCACTGTCGGTGAAGTCGTTCAGCGTGATCAGTGGCGTGCGATTGGTCGGCACGACGGAGAACAGCACGGTGCGCATCGTGACGCAGGCAGGAGCGCTCCAGAGTCAGACGCAGACCTTCGCCGTGGTGCCGCGTCCCACGGGCCTTGGCATCGGCGACACCACCACCGATTCCATCGTCTACGATGCGGTGGATACCGCGTCACGATTCCGGGACATCACCGCCACGCTGTTTCATCAGGTCGGCGATTCCGCGGCCTCGTTCCAGAATGGACTGCGCATCGCCTTTCGCGTGGCGAGCTTCAGCACGGCGATTCTCGATTCCGTGCGACTGGTGTCACCGACGAGCGGGCGTGTGATCACATCCGCCCTGATTGCGAATGGCCTGGCGACTATTCGCGTGAAGGCGTATCCCAAACCCGCCGTGACCGGGACGGGATCGATCGTGGTCGAGGCGACGGCACGGGCGCTCGGCGCACCGGTTCCCGGCAGTCCGCTGTCGTTGCCGGTGAAACTGTCGCCGTTCACGCTCCCGCCGTGATCACGGCGCGACGGCGAGAATGCGTGGGACGCTGGCGCCAGCCCTCGCACTGACCTAGCCTCCGCAGGTTGGCGACGCGGCTCCGGCCGGGCTCGCCGTCGGCGCTCTCCCGTTGGACCCGATGCACGGAGGACACATGGCAATCTCCCCGGCCGAACTGCCGACCAGCAGCGGCGCCTCGCTCGTCGTCTTTCGCGGACCACCGCGTCCGGCGCCCGGCACGCTGACGCAGCTGTTCTTCGACGCCATCGCGAAATTCTCGAAGCCTGCCGCGCTCCGCCACAAGAAGGACGGCGCGTGGCGCGACATCTCGCACGCGTCGCTACTGGAGCGTGTGCGACACACGTCACTGGCGCTGCAGGAACTCGGTCTGGCGCGCGGCGACCGCGTCGCGATCCTGTCGGAGAATCGGCCCGAATGGGCGATCGCCGACTACGCCTGCCTGACGGCCGGCATGGCCGACGTGCCGATCTACCCGACGCTGCCCGCCGAGCAGATGGTGCACATCCTGAATGACAGCGGCGCAGTGGCGATGTTCGTGAGTTCCACGGAACAGGCGGCGAAGATCGCACGCATCCGTCCCGACGTGCCCGCGCTGCGCACCGTGGTCAGCTTCACGTCACCTGCGCCGGTCGGGTGCGACATCACGATGGACGACTTCATCGCACGCGGTGCGGCGCTCGATTCGACCGAGCGGGCTGCCGCGTGGAAAGCGGCAGCACTCAACGTGCGGCCCGATGACCTCGCGACGCTGATCTACACCTCTGGCACGACCGGGCTGCCGAAGGGCGTGATGCTCTCACACGACAACCTGTTCAGCAACGTCTTCGCGTCGCTGCCGGTGCTCGATCCGAAGGATGACGACGTGGCGCTGAGTTTCCTGCCGCTCTCGCACATCTTCGAGCGGATGTCGGGCCACTACATGCTGTTCGCCGGTGGCTGCACGATCGCGTACGCGGAGTCGATCGACGCGGTGGCCGCCAATCTCGGCGAAGTGCGTCCGACGATCCTCAGCTCGGTGCCGCGCATCTACGAGAAGCTGTACGCTCGCATCATGGAAGGCGGCAATGCCGGCTCGGCGCTCAAGAAGTCGATCTTCCACTGGTCGCTGAAAGTGGCGGACGAGTGGGCGGACGCGTATCTCGCCAAGCGTGCGCCGGACGGCATGCTGGCCTTGAAGTATTCGCTGGCACAGAAGCTGGTGTTCAGCAAGATCAAGGCGCGGCTTGGCGGACGACTGCGGGTCGCGTGCAGCGGAGGCGCACCGCTCGCGTCGACGATCAACAAGTTCTTCGTCGCGACGGGCCTGACGCTGGTGGAAGGTTACGGCCTGACTGAGACGAGCCCGGTGATCTCCGTGAACCGCCTCGACAACATTCGCGTCGGGACGGTGGGTGAGCTGGTGGCAGGCGTCGAAGTCGCGATCGCGGCGGACGGGGAGATCCTGACGCGGGGCCCAAGCGTGATGAAGGGCTACTATCGCAACCCGCAGGCGACGGCCGAGGCGATCGACGCCGACGGGTGGTTCCATACCGGTGACATCGGCGCGATGCAGGACGGCTTCCTGCGCATCACCGACCGCAAGAAGGACATCATCGTGACGGCCGGTGGCAAGAACATCGCACCGCAGCCGATCGAGAACACGGTGGTCACGAACGCCTTCGTCAGTCAGGCGGTGATGATCGGCGACAAGCGCAAGTTCCCGGTGATGCTGGTCGTGCCGAGTTGGGACCCGCTGCTCAAGTGGGCGGCGCACAAGGGCATCACGTCCACCGACCGGGCCGCGTTGCTGACCAACCCGCAGGTGATCGAGAAACTCGATCGCGAAGTGCGCAGCGAGATGTCGGGGCTGGCGAAGTTCGAGGCGCCGAAGAAGATCGCACTGCTCGAACACGAGTTCACGATCGACGGCGGTGAACTGACCCCGTCACTCAAGGTGAAGCGACGGGTGATCAACGAGAAGTACAAGGGCGTGATCGACAAGCTCTACGACGACCCCACAGCTGTCGATTGAGCCGCGACCGAAGGGCAACTGCACTATCGCAAGGGTGCTGTGCGCACCCCGCAAAAGTGCAAACAGCCGCAAAACTGGATCGGCACGGGGATGAAACGGCGCGAGGTTGCTCACGTCGCCGCACGCAGTTTTGCGTGTTGCGCTCTTTAGCGAGGCGCGTAGCGCCCTTGCGATGAAGCAGTTGCCGTTCGCGTGCGTACTAGAAAAGTGGCGCTGACGGAGCACGCTTGAGTTGGATGGGCGCGCTGGAGGTTGGGAGGCGCTCGGCGACGACGACGTCGGCGTCATGTGCGAGCGTGCGCCAGATCGTGTCGTGTAGTGTGAGACTCGCCGGCGCCACGAGACGGCCGCCGGTGCGCAGGACGCGGGCGCTCGCGGCGATGAACGTGTCGCTGATGTGCTGTGCATCGAGCGCGATGCCACGCAGTGCTCCTGTCGCCAGCGGGAAACCCGACACCGGCAGGCGCAGTGAGCTGACGCGCTCGTCGAGCGTGATGATGCTGGTCGCGTCACCGACGAACATGGTCACGTTCGGGACGAGCGTGCGGAGGGGCGCGACGGCGCGTGACCAGCTGCCGGTGAGCAGGATCGGCTGCGGTGCCTCGACCAGGTGCAGCTGCGCCGCGAGACGAAACGCCGCCTCGTCGTCGAGCACACGCGTCGTGCGCAATGCGCCGGGGCTGGCGAACAGCACTTCGCCGTCCGTGATCTCGAACGTCGCGCTGCACACCGGACACCCGAGCCGACCCTCCATGATGTGCCGCGACTGCGTGCGCGTGCTCGTCGCGACGAGCCAGCTGTCCTCGTGTGCGTTGGGGCAGCGCAGTGTGTCGATCAGTTCCGTGAACACGCCGCGTCAGCTCCGCGAGAGTCGCAGCTCGTCGATGTTCACGCGTGCCGGCCGCGCCACGGCGAACCAGATCGCATCCGCGACATCCGCGGCCGTGAGCATCGAGGCGCGCGGCGTGAAGCCGGCACGTTCATCGGGATTGACCGCATCCCAGAGCGGCGTGTCGACCGGTCCGGGTGACACAAGCGTCGCACGCACGCCACTGCCGCGCAGCTCCATGCGCATCGCCTCATGGAGTGCCCGCAGTCCGTACTTGCTGGCCGCATACGCGCCGTTCTCCGGAAACACGGCCCGATCGGCGATCGAGCCGAGTGTCACGATCGTCCCGCTGCCGCGCGCGCGCATCGCGGGGAGCAGCGCACGCGTGAGCAGGAACGGCGCAATGAGATTCGTCTGCACCACGGCACTGAAATCGGCCGCGGACATCTCGTCCACCGGCGCCAGCTGGAACAGGCCGGCGTTGTTGATCAGCAGGTCGGGCGCCCCGCCGAAGTCGCCCTCGATACGCGATGCGACCGCGCGCACTGCGTCGGCGTCCGTGAGATCGCAGGCATACGCCTGCGCACCATCGCCGAGTTCGGACGCCAGGGCGTGCAGCGGCGCCGGGGTGCGTGCCAGCAGCGCGACGCGCACACCTTCCGCGGTACAGCGTCTGGCGATTGCGGCGCCGATGCCCCTGGACGCGCCGGTGATGACGGCAGTGAGGCGATGGGTCATGCCGGAAATGTACCGCCGCCGGTGCGATCGGATCGCACCGGCGGCAGGATGACGCGTTGGTTCGTGCCGCCGAGCGTCAGCGCGGCCCGTGCGCCAGGCGCAGGAATTCCTCACGCGTCTTCGCATCGCTGCGGAAGTTGCCGATCAGCGCGGACGTGATGGTCTTCGAGTTCTGCTTCTCGACGCCGCGCATCGCCATGCACATGTGTGCGCACTCGATCACCACGCCGACACCCTTGGGCTTGAGCACGTCCGCGAGCGCCTGCGCGATCTGCTCGGTCATCCGCTCCTGCACCTGCAGTCGGCGGGCGAAGACCTCGACGACACGCGCCAGCTTGGACAGCCCGACCACACGGCCATCGGGGATGTAGGCGATGTGTGCCTTGCCGAAGAACGGCAGCATGTGGTGTTCACACATCGAATACAGCTCGATGTCGCGCACCATCACCATGCCGTCCGCCCCTTCCTCGAACAGTGCGTCGCCGATGACCTCGGTGGCGTTCATCTCGTAGCCGCGCGTCAGCCACGCCATCGCCTTCGCGACACGGCTCGGCGTCTTCACGAGCCCTTCGCGATCCGGCTCCTCGCCGAGCAACTCGAGTTGCCGACGCACGAGCACCTCGTACTCCGCCAGCGCCGTGCCTGACACCGCCGGTCTCACCCCATCGAATGCCTCATCGGCATCACTTGGCCTAATGACCTGCATACTCGACATAATTGTTCTCGGTCTCCCAGAGTCGGAGCTTGCTGAGCGTCGCCGGTGCCACGTGCGGCGCGATCGCATTCCAGCACGCCACCACGATGTTTTCTGCCGTCGGGTTGATCCCGCGCAGGATCTCCACTTCGAGATTCAGGTTGCGGTGGTCCATCTGATCGATCACTTCGCGCTCGACGATCCCGCGCAGCTGGCCCAGGTCCATCACGTACCCGGTGATCGAATCGACTTCACCGGTGACCGACACTTCGAGTGTGTAGTTGTGCCCATGCCAGTTCGGGTTGTTGCACTTGCCGAACAGGCGCGTGTTCTCGGCGTCGGACAGGGCGGGATTGTGGATGCGATGCGCAGCATTGAAGCGCAGGCGTCGCGTGGCAGTCACGATCGGCATCGGAACTCGATGACACCCCGACACTGCGCGCGGGTATCGACGAAAGGGTCACGGTGCGAGCGCTGCGAACGCACCGCGCGACCTGTGCCGGTCACTCCGGCTGCAGACCGCCTGAGAATAAGACACCATCCCTCCGTCGCGTTCCCGGAGTCGAGACAAAACGAATATGGGCGCCCCTGTACGAGAGGTCGCCCATATTCACCAGAGTGGAACGAGAAGGGGTTTTTGAAGCCCGTCGATACGCTACAGCCCTCACCCGCAGCCTTCCGCCTTCCCCGCACTGGGGCATGACGTCAGCACGATTTATCGGACTTCACCGGCAGACTTAT
>JACMLX010000138.1 GCA_014379355.1 Gemmatimonadaceae bacterium | reverse complement strand
GGCCGCGGCGGGCGGGGCGGCGCGAGGAAGTCGCGTGGCCGCTGAGGTGCGCCAGTCGATTCAGCGATTGACCCTGCGCGAGCTCGAGGCGCGTGGGTTCGCGATCGGCCGCGAGCTGCGCGCCCCGGCGCTGGTGACGCTGATGGGTGATCTCGGTGCCGGGAAAACGACGCTGGTCCAGGCGATCTGTCGCGGACTGGGTGTGACCGAACCGGTGACCAGTCCGACCTTCGCACTGATTCACGAGTATGTCGCACCCGCAGCGCGCGTGGTGCACTGCGATCTGTATCGACTCGAGACCGAACAGGACGTGGCATCACTCGGTCTCGACGATGCGTTCGCGGATCCCACGGCGATCGTGCTGATCGAATGGCCGGAGCGTGCCGGCTCGCTGCTGCCGGAGCCGACACTTCGCGTGATGCTCGTGCACGTGCCAGGAAACGAAGTGGCGCGCGAGTGCTCCGAGGTGTGGTCGACATGACATGTCGCGTCCAGATCGCGATCGATGCGAGCGCGGGACCGGCCTCGGTCGCGCTGTTCGTCGACGACGTGTTGCAGGCGTCGCGCCGCATCGAACGACAGGGGTCAGCGGAACTGCTCGCACCGACCATCGCCGATGTGCTTGCAGCCGCTGGAATTCCAGCGCGCGAGTTGACTGATGTCATCGTTGGCGGTGGCCCGGGCAGCTTCACCGGGTTGCGCGTGGCCGCCGCGCTCGGCAAGGGGCTCGCGCGCGGCAGTGGCGCACGTCTGCATGCCGTGCCGTCGCTGCCGTTGATTGCAGCTGCGCACCCCGACGCGTCGGTCGGCACGTACCTGACGGTGCTCGACGCGTTGCGTGGTGAATGGTTCGTGCAGGCGGTGACGAAACACAGGGACGGTTCGTGGTCGGTGGACGCTGCCGTCGAGCGGCTCGCCGTCGCGCTCGTGCATGATCGTGCGAGGACGCACGCGTTCACGATCGTCGGGCCGCCGATCGATATCGTGCAGCAGCCCGACGCGTCCGGTGCATTGCGGATCGGTATCGTCGAGGTGTCTCGTGATGCGTGGGAGCCGGACTACGGCCGCCTCGCCGAAGCGCAGGTGCAGTGGGAAACTGCGCATGCGCGTCCGCTGCCGACGGCGTGACGACGGTCGTGCTGCGGCATGCGCGGGCCAGTGATCTCGACGCCGTCCTGCGTATCGAGCATCGCGTGTTCTCCGATCCGTGGTCGCCTGAATCATTCGCGCCGGAGTTCGACGATCCGTACACCTGGTTTCGCGTGGCGGAGATCGACGGTGTGATGGTGGGGTATATCGTGGCCCGGATCGTCGCGCAGCAGGGCGAGATCGCGAACATCGCGGTGGATCCGGCGCACCAGGCAACCGGCCTTGGAGGGCGATTGCTGGATGCCGCCGTGGCCGCCGCCGACGCCGCCGACTGCGAGGCCGTCTGGCTCGAAGTGCGCGTGTCGAACGAGCCAGCGCGGCGCCTGTACGCGAGCCGCGGTTTCGCGATGATCGGCCGGCGTCGCGGCTACTATCGGTCGCCGGTCGAGGACGCGCTCGTGCTCCGTCGTACGCGAACGGCGGCCGACGAGGGTCGTGCGTGAAAATGATGATCGCTGCAGTAAATTCGGGTACGGCTCAGGGTCGTCCCACTGTACCGTCGTTCCGACCGACGCCACTCGTGTCGAGTCACCAGCCCCACCGTCCTCACTGGAGACGATGCCGATGTCACGCAGCCTGAACAAAGTTCTGTTGATGGGGAATCTCGGGAACGATCCCGAGGTCCGTTCCACCGCCGGCGGAGGAAAGGTCGCCAGCTTCTCACTCGCCACATCCCGCACCTGGAACGATCAGGCGGGCGTCAAGCAGGAAAAGACCGAGTGGCACAAGTGCATCGCCTGGAATCAGGGGACGCAGAAGTTGGCGGACGTGGTCGAGAACTACTGCAAGAAGGGCAAGCCCGTCTACGTGGAAGGATCGATCGAGTACCGACAGTGGCAGGACAAGGAGGGCCAGACGCGGTATTCCACCGAGATCCGCGTGCGCGAGCTGATCCTGCTTGGCGGCCGCGATGGTGGTGACGGCGAATCGGGCGGCACGTACTCCCGACCACCCGCCGCGCGCAGTGCGACGCCCGCAGCCAAGCCGGCGGCGTCTGCCGCCAAGACCGGCGGTGATGAGTTCGCCGACTTCCCGGGTGCGCTCGAGGATGAAGAGGACGATCTGCCCTTCTGAGCCGGATTCGTCCCGCCATTCGGGAAGAGCCACCTCCGCCGCATCCGGTGGGGGTGGCTCTCACGTTTCCTCCCCGGCCGATACTCGTCCCTGACTCGGGGAACCGCGCAGGCGGCGGCCCCCTCCGTGGTGCGACCGTTCGCGCGTCGCGCTTGTTGTGGACGTTTCCCGCGCTCCCCACCAGTATGCGCCGTCTTCCGATAGCCCTCGATTCGCGCCTCCTCGGCATTTCGCTCCTCGCTCTCGCGCTCGTCGGCGCCCCGGGGATCGCTGGTGCACAGCGGCGCGACAGCACGCAGTCGAGGAAGCCTGGCACCGTGCTTCATGTCGTGCGCACCGGCGACACGCTCTACGAAATCGCCCGTCGGTACCTCGGCAACGGCGTCCGCTGGCCGGAGCTCTTTCGCGCCAACACCGGGCGCATCACGAACGCGAACCTGATCTATCCCGGCCAGAAGTTGTACGTGGGCGCCGACGGAAAGCCGACGTTCACGCCCGATGGCACCGTCGCCGCCGCACCGGATAGCGAACCCGAGGCTCCGTCGGTCACCCGGACGATGCCGCTCGGACGACCGATGGCCGGCCAGAGTGCGTCGGTGCTGGATAACGCCACGATCAACGGACGCGCGTTGCGCCCGACCGTACGTCGGGGCGAAGCCGCTGCAGCGCCGTTCCTCGTTCCGGTTAACGCACGCTCCAGCGGCGGCGAGCTGGTGTCGCGAGCAGATCCGAGCGTCGTCGCGAGTGGCGCCCTTCGCGACCAGTTCCAGATCTATGATGACGTGAACGTGCTGCTGCCGGTCGGTACGAAGGCCGTCGTCGGACAGCACTACGGCGTCTACCAGCTCGGTCCCGAAGTGGAGCAGCACAATCGGCGCAGTCGCGTGATGCAGCCGGCCGGCGTGGTCGAGATCATGGCGCTGGGTTCGGGTCGCGCGGCACGGGCCCGCGTCACGAACATGTATGCGAACATGCGCCGCGGTGATGCACTGATGCCGCTCGACACCACCGCCGTGCCGTCCACGGTGCGTCCGCAGGATGTCACCAACGGACCAGTGTACGAGGTCGCGTATGTGGCCGGTGGCGTCGTGCTTCCGACGATCCAGAATTTCATCGTGATCGCACTGCCGAAGGGTGCGACGAGCAAGGTCGGTGACCTGTTCACGCTGTTCGCCGAAGGCGAGTCGTTGACGGACACGCGCAAGGACATCGCGCCGCCGAATTCCGTCGCACAGGTCAGCGTGGTGCGCGTCACGCCGGAAAGCGCCACGGCGGTCGTGGTCGGGCATGATCAGCCGGCGATCCACGCCGGCATGCGTGCGCGTCTGGTGAGTCGCATGCCCTGAGATCGCCCCGCTTCCTGGGCCACGCCGCGCCCGCCCGCTGAGCCGCAGTCATGCCTCAGCAGGCGGGCGCAGTTAGTTTTGCGGCTTGTTCCTCGCAACGCGGGGTACACACGGCGAGGCCACCGGGCTCGGCCTTCATTCGTCACACCCACGATCCTGTTGCCATGATCAACGTACGACCGCATTTCCACGGCGCCGCTGCCGTCTGATGCCGATTCTCGCGCTGTTTCAGATCGAGGCACAATCGACCGGATCGATCGTCGGACTGCTGGCACACGGTACGCCGGTCTCGTGGGCAGTGCTCGTCTTCCTGCTCATCCTGAGCGCGATCAGCTGGACGATCATGGCGATGAAGTATCGCGAGTATCGCAGCGTCGGCAACGCAGCCGAGCCGCTTATCGCGCACATCGCTGACGCGGATTCATTCGATGATGCGGTGATGCGCGCACGGATCGGTGTCGGGTCACCGTTCTACTCGGTGCTGCGTCGCGCCGAGCGTTTCATGACGGAAACGAAGCCTGCCATTGCGAGCTCGGTCGAGCGCACCGCGCGACTCTCGCAGCCGCAGGTCGATGCGTTGCAGATGGTGCTCGACAAGGAGACCACCGTCGAACGCGATCGACTCGAACGTTTGTTGCCGTGGCTCGCGACGATCGGCGCGGTCAGCCCGCTCATCGGACTGCTCGGCACCGTGCTCGGAGTCATCAACGCGTTTCTCGGCGTCGCGGCATCGGGCAGCGGCAACATCAGTGCGGTGGCACCTGGCGTCGCGGAAGCACTCATCGCAACCGCACTCGCACTGACGGTCGCCATTCCGGCGGTGTTCGGCTACAACTACTTCGCGAGTCGACTCAATCACCTGACGAGCGCACTCGATGCGTTCGGCACCGATGTCGTGGCGTTGCTGGTGCGGGACGGACGGATCTGATGCGACGTCGTCGCACGCGCGAACGCAAGGCGCTCAACGCCGAGATCAACGTCGTGAGCCTGATCGACGTGATGATGCTGCTGATGATCATCTTCATGATCACGGCGCCGCTGCTGACCGGTGGTGTCGATGTGAAGCTGCCGAAGGCGAATGTGCGTGCGACGCAGGTGGACAACCCGATCATGATCTCCGTGACGCGCGATGGCACGATCGTGATCGAGACCGATCGTGTGGCGCGCGGCGAACTGCGCGCCGCGCTGACGTCACTGGCGACGCGGGCGGCAGGACGCACGATCTACCTGAAGGGTGACGAGGGTGCACCGTATGGCGATGTCGTCGCGGTGCTGGCGACGCTGCGGGAGGTTGGCCTGCAGAACGTGAGCCTCGTGGCCGAACCCCAAGCCGCGAAATGACGGGCGCCGCCGCATCGCCGCGACGCTCTGCAGCGGAGCCAGTGCGCCGACCGCTGTCGGCGCGTGTGGCTGCGCTCTGGTCCATCAGCCTGCACGCGGTGGTGATTGTCGGTGCCCTTGGTTTCGCTCGTCTCACTTCACCGCCGCCACTGCCTCCGGCCTTCGCCGTCGAACTGGTCGCCGCGCCGCCTGGCACGCGTGCGCTGGGTTCCGTTGCTGCCGGCCCGACGATACCGGACGAACCCGCACCGTCACCACCTGCGCCGGCACCGACCGTTCCCGAGGCGGGACCGACACTGGCTCCGCGCAGGCCCGTCGTGAAGCCGATTGCGAAACCGCCGATCACGCCCGTGAAGCCCGTGAAACCAGTTCCACCACGTTCCGGTGGCGAGGTGGCGGTACCCGGAAAGACGGCTGCTGGCGGCGGTCCGACCGGCGGTCGCGGACGTGATGTCGCCAACGTGAAAGTGCCCGGGATCGCGTTCCCGTACCCCGGGTATCTCGAAAACATCAGCCGCCAGATCGCGCTCAATTTCAAGCCGCGACCGGGCGGCGTCTTGCGTGCAGACGTCGCGTTCCTGATTCACCGGGATGGTTCGGTGTCCGACTTGCGATTGTTGTCGAGGTCGGGTGTCTACGCGTTCGATCTCGAGTGCATCGGTGCGGTCGAGGCAGTCGGCCAGCGTCGCACTTTCGGCCCGTTGCCTGTCGGTTTTTCCGACGATGTGCTGCCCGTCGTCTTCAGTTTCGATCCCACTGTGCTGAGGTGAGTATCCGGTTCCGTCATTCGCTCCTGCAATACGCCGGTCGCGCGCTCCTGCTGTCCCTTCTCGCGGGCACCGCGTCGCTGAGGGCCCAGCCGGGCGTCCGTCTCGGCTTGATCTATGGCGAAGGGGGCAAACGGCCCGGCATTTTCGTGCTGCCCGTCGCGGGCGCTGCGGGCGATTCCTTGCGCACCATCGTGATGCGCGATCTCGACTTCGGTGATCGTGTGACCGTGCTGCCGAAGATGACGGCGCTGCCGTCACCTGCCGGCACTGCGCCGATCGACTACGCCGCCGCGGCGCGTCTCGGCATCAATGGTGTCGTGCAGCTGTCGCTCGTGGCAGGCGGCGTGAACATCGTGCTCTACGACGTGGCCGCGAAGCAGGTGCTGCAGCGCAAGACCACATCGCTTCCCGGCGGTCCGGGCAGCGGAACATGGCGCCTTGCCGCGCACGGTGTCAGCGACCTGTCCGAGGAATGGATCACCGGTGAACGCGGCATCGCAGCATCGCGGCTCGCCTACGTCGCCGACGGACGGATCTGGCTGATCGACAGTGACGGTGCGAATCCGGTCGCCATCACGTCGTCGGCGCGCGCGCTCTCTCCGAATTTTCATCCGAATGGTCAGTCGGTCGTGTACGCCACACTCGAACCGGCAGGCAGCGCGCTGTACGTCACCGATCTGCATGGTTCATCGCGACGCGTGGTGCCGCCGAGTGGCCTCAACATCTCGCCGATCTTCACGCCGGACGGCGCAGGCATCGCCTACGCGCACGGGGATGACTTCGGTACGGAGTTGTATGTCGTCGGTGCGGGCGGCGGCGCATCACGCCGCATCTCGATCGGTCGCGGTTCCGACAACACATCGCCGACTTTCAGTCCCGATGGCAGGCGGATTGCATTCACGTCGGGCCGATCGGGTCGACCCGATGTGTATATTGCCGACCAGGATGGCACCAACGCCGATGTACTGGCCGCGCTGTCTTCATCGGATCAGGCGTACCGGTCCAGTCCGGATTGGTCGCCGGACGGGCGTGCGATCGTGTTTCAGTCGCAACTCGGTGGGCGGTTCCAGTCGATGATGATCACGCTGCGTGATCGGGCAGTGAAGCAGTTGACGACCGAGGGAGCGAACGAGGATCCAGCGTGGGCACCCGACGCACGACATGTCGTGGTGAGTTCGACGCGGACCGGCGCTCGGCAGTTGTGGGTGCTCGACACGGAGACCGGGCGCGCCCGTCAGCTGACGGCCGCTGGTGGTGCGCGTCTGGCTGCATGGTCTCCGCGGCTGGTACGATGAAACCGCCGTTCCACATTTCCTTTCATGTTCCGGAGTTCGTGATGCCCCGTCGCCACGTCGGCGCAGCGCTGGTGCTGATTTCCCTTGGGCTTGGCGCCTGCAAGAAGAAGCAGGTCGAGGTCGCGCCGGTCCCGACGTCGCCGACCACTGCCCCCGCAATCGATGATGCGGCGGCGCGTCGTGCGCGTGAGGCATTCGTGCGCGACTCGATCGCGCGTGCAAACGCAGCCGCCGCCGCATCGGCCAGCGCGGCGGAAGCCGCCAACCTGCGCGCGATTCTCGAGGCTCCCGTGCTGTTCGAGTACGACGCCTCCGACGTCACCGACGACGCTCGCGCCGGCCTCGACGCCAAGCTGCCGATTCTCCGCACGAACGCGGCGCTTCGCATCCGCATCTCGGGCCACACCGACGCCCGCGGCAGCGACGAGTACAATCTCGCCCTCGGACTCCGTCGCGCCGCGTCCACGCGCAAGTACCTGAGTGATCGCGGCATTGCCGTCACACGCATCGATATCGTGTCGTTCGGCGAGGAGCGTCCGGCGGCGACGGGTGATGACGACGCGGCGTTCGCGAAGAACCGTCGTGCCGAGTTCGAGATCCTGAGTGGTGCCGACGCGTTGCAGGTGCCGCCGAAATGACGGCCGCGCGACTGCTCTGTCTCACGCTCGGGTCGGCGGCAGTGTCGGCGTGCGTTGCGTCGAAGCAGGATGTGCTGCTGCTGCAGACCGACCTGAAGGCGATGCGCGCGGAATATGCCTATCGGGATTCCACGCGCCGGGTGCAGTTCGACAGCGTCATTCGCACGATGGTCATTCTCAACGACTCGCTGCGCGGACTGAAAGGGGAGATCGCCTCGTTCCAGGGCAACGTGCTCGGCGACCTGTTCAAGGTGCGGGACGGGCTGATCGAGATTCGTTCGCTGACGGGACAGAGTCAGTCTCGAATCACTGAATTGCGCGCCGAGCTTGAACAGCGCAACTCCCAGTCGGCACCGGCGACCGTACCGCCGACCACCACGCCGCCGACATCGCCGTCGACGGCACCCGTGACATCACCCGCTGCGACGCCGACGACATCAGTCAAGCCGGCCGACAGCAGCACGTCGCCGGCGATGTCGGCACCAGCCACGGGTGCGCCCGGACCGAACCAGCTGTACACCATGGCGCTCGATCAGCTGCGCCGCGGAAGCACGTCGGCCGCGCGCGCCGGCTTCACCGATTTCCTGGCGCAGTACCCACAACACGAACGCGCGGGCGACGCGCAGTATTACATCGCCGAGACGCTCGAGCGGGACACGAAAGCGCTCGACGCCGAGGCGGCGTACCTGAGTGTGTATACGCGATTCCCGCGCAGCGAGAAGGCTCCGACGGCGATGTTCAAGCGGTCGGCACTGCTGCGCACACAGGGCAAGGCGGACAAGGCCAGGGAAGTGCTGGATCTGCTGGTCAAGACATATCCGCGCAGTGACGAAGCCGACCTGGCCCGCGAGCGCCTGCGCAGCACGTCGCCGTAACCTGGACGCCCTGTTCCGATGAGCGACATGCCTTTTCTGGACCATCTCGAGGAGCTGCGAAAGCGGCTCCTCAAGATTGTCGTCGCGCTCGCAATCTGCGTTGGCGTCGGATTTCTACTCGTCATCAAGTTCGACTTCATCGGCCTGCTCGAGCGGCCGATCCTGCCGTACCTGCAGGGTCGCAAGCTGATCTTCACGCATCCCGGTGATTCGTTCTCGATCGTGATGCAGGTGTCGTTCGGGCTCGGGTTCGCACTGGCGGCACCGGTGCTCCTCTATCAGCTCTGGGCATTCCTGTCGCCGGCGTTGTACAAGCACGAAAAGCGTGTCGTGATCCCGCTGCTGTTCGCGGCGACGATGCTGTTCATGATGGGCGCGTGCCTGGCGTATTTCTTCGTGCTGCCGTTCGCCCTGAAGTTCCTGATGGAATTCCAGACGGCCGCGCTCGAGCCGATGATCACCGCGCGCGACTACTTCGATTTCGCGACGTCGCTGGCATTGAGCATGGGCGCCGTGTTCGAACTGCCGATCCTGCTGGTGGGCCTGACGGCGCTCGGCATCCTCACGCCGAAGATGCTGCGCACGTTCCGCCGGCACGCGCTGGTCGCATCCTTTGCCGCGGCCGCCATCATCACGCCCGGTGACCTCGTCACCACCACCGTCATGCTGATGGTGCCGCTGTACGGTCTGTATGAGGTGAGCATCGTGGCCAGCGCCATCGTGTTCGCCCGCAAGGAACGCCGGCGCATGGCGTCGGAAGCCGAGTCCGATGTTGAGGTACTGGCGTAGTGGGGCGTCATCGAGGTGCGTCGGGCAGTGGACGCGTGCGACACATCGCCGCTGTAGTCGGAGGCCTCCTGGCATTCGCCGCGCCGCTCGTCGCGCAGGTCATGCGCCCGTCGATCCGGGAGCCGCAACCGCAGCGCGGTGATACGCTGAAACGCCCACTCGCGCGTGACACCTCCAAGGCAGCGCGCGACTCGGCCTCTTCCGACTCCGCCAAGAAGGTGCTCGTGAAGTGGGCCGAATCCGATCCGGTGATCGACTCACTGCTCGCGCGACCGGGGTACACGGTGACCCGCTTCCAGGGGCGCACGGTCACGTTCGATGCGAGCCGCAAGATTCTCACGCTGATCCGCGACGACAGCGCGCGTGCCGCCATCGGCCGCGACCAGACGATCATGGTCAGCGACACGATCATCTACGACGACTCCAGCAAGGTCGTGCGTGCGCGCGGGGCCGAGAATGTGCTGCACGACCCGGCGCGTGGCGGTGACGATGTCGTCTCGCGAGGGACGATGTTCTACAACACCACTGAACGTCGGGGCACGGTGGGGTATGTGCGCACCACGATCGAGAGTGGACAGAAGTATTACGTCGATGCGCAGAGCGCCGGCTTCGCGAACGATAGCCTCGGCCTCGAGGCGGCGTTCTTCGGACGCGGCGGGACGATCACGACCTGCGACGATTCCATTCCGCACTATCACTTCAGCTCGAAGGAGCTGAAGCTGGTGAAGGGCAAACTGGCCGTGGGCCGACCGGGTGTGTTGTACATCTACGATGTGCCGGTGTTCTGGCTGCCGTTCTATTTCCAGGATGTGCGCTCGGGTCGTCGCAGCGGCATGCTCAACCCGCGACTGGGCTTCAGCGAGATCGTGCGCAGCGGCCCGCTCTATCGCCGCACGATCGAGAATCTCGGCTACTACTACAACGTCGACGACTACCAGGACATCCAAGCCTGGGTGGACTGGCGCAGCGGTGCGAACATCGATCCGCGCAACCCGAACGACTTCGGGTTCACGCGCTACAACCTGCAATGGCGCTACAACTGGCTGCGCCGCTTCCTGAACGGCAGCCTCGGCACGTCGTTCCAGCGGCTCACCGACGGCAGCACGAACACCAACGTCATCTTCAATCACCAGCAGCGATTCTCGCGGAAGACGAGCTTCAACACGTCGGTGAACTACATGTCGAACACGGCGGTGCAACGCACGACCTCCGTGAATCCCTACGCGCAACTGGCCACGTTCCGCTCGTCAGCCGCGTACACGACAGCCGTCGGTCCCTTCTCCGTGGCGCTCGGTGCCAACCGCACACAGTACGTCGGGCGTCCGCAGGTGGACCAGGTCCTGCCGACGCTGAGCATCAATTCGGCACCGATCACGGCCGGTACCTGGCTGACCTGGACGCCGAGCATCACCGGCTCCGACACACGCAACACGAATTCCCAGGGCGCGGGGCAGGCTTCGTATCGGTATATCACGAATGCAGCGGGACGTCCTGACAGCGTCTCCGTGTCGCTCGACGTGCGTCGCAGCCAGCTCTCGTTCAATACGCCGCTGCAGATCTTCGGGTTCAGCCTCGAGAACTCGTTCGATATCAACGACGCTGCGAACACCGGCATCCAGTCGAAGACCGTGGACCAGTTCGTGGATCTCGGCAACGGGCTGCGCGACACGATACAGGTCAATCGCTACTTCGACGGCTACACCGAGACGCGCATCGACTGGCGCACGTCGTTCAGCCTGCCGTCGTTCAGTCGCGGCAAGTGGAACATCTCGCCCAGCGTGCAATTCCAGAACGTCGATCCGGGCCCGTTCTTCATCCGGTCGTCCGTCTCCGGGGGGCGCTACGTGTCGCAGACGAAGCGGCCGAGCTTCAATCTCTCCATCGCGCCGACGCTGTTCGGTTTCTTCCCGGGTCTCGGGCCGATCACCCGTATCCGGCACTCGATTTCACCGACCCTCTCGTGGGCCATCGCTCCACGCGGCAAGGTCAGTGAGGAATACCTGCGAGCGATCCTCCAGGCGCAGAAGGGATATCTCGGCTCGCTGCCGCAGAACGTGCTGTCGCTCAGCCTCAGCCAGAACATCGAGGTGAAGCTGCGTGCCCCCGCGGACTCCGCACCGGATGCGGGCCGCAAGGTGCGTGCGCTGAGCATCCAGACCGATGGACTGTCCTACAACTTCCTGCAGTACCAGGACATCAAGCGCCGCTCGCTCAACCCGAGTGGCGTCTCGCGGTTCGCCGGCCTCACGAGTTCACAATGGGGCGTCGGCCTGCGCTCGGATTTCCTGCCGGGGTTCGATGTCCGCACGCGGTACTCGCTGTTCCAGGGCAATCCGATTTCGGACACGGCCGTCTTCAAGCCGTATCGTGAAGAGATCAGTGCGTCGCTGCGCCTCGATCGGACCACCGGCATCATTCAGTGGGTCTCCCGATTCTTCGGCGGTCGTGACTTCGAGCCGGCACCGTCGAATCTCACGGCGCTCGATTCGATGCAGCTGCGCAATGATCCGAGGGGCGGCCTGCCGAGCGCGAATCAGGGACTCAATCAAGGCCTGAATTCCAACCAGGTGCGCCAGAGCTACGGCGTCATACCGAGCGGGCAGGGATGGTCGGTGAACCTCTCGTATTCATCGACGCGGCAACGGCCGCCCGTCGGCCAGAACCTCGTCCAGCAGCCCACCGTCGAGGAACGCTGCGCGCTGCTGCTGGCCGGCAACGTCAACCCCTTCGTGCTGCAGGATTGCATCAATCGCAACGGCGTGTTCCCCGGGCAGGACAACAACTCGCTCGTGGTCGGTGCAGGGTCGCCGATCTACATCAACCCGCCGGTCCGATCACTCCAGGTGCAGACCAGCTTCAACCTGACGCCCAAGTGGGCCGCGCAGTATTCGACGAACTACGACGCCGTGCGCGGCAAGTTCGCGGCCCAGACGGTGTCGCTGCAGCGTGAACTGCATGACTGGCGCGCGATCTTCAACTTCACATCGGCACCGAACGGCAACTTCGCGTTCTCGTTCTTCATCGCGCTGAAGGCGCAGCCCGACCTGAAGTTCAACTTCGATCAGCAGACGTATCGCAGCGCCGCCACCACCACACGCTGATGCTGTCAGCTCGATTCAAGCCATGGCACGTTCCCGGATTCTTCCGGAAGTATGTGTCGCTGCGTGTTCGCCGGATGCCGGTGCTGGTGCATTTCGAGGTCACGCTGCGCTGCAACGCGCGCTGCGGTTTCTGCGACTACTGGAAGACCGACGCGAGCGAGAAGGAGCGCGAGCTGAAGAGTTACGCGGAGGCGGCGAAATTCTTCGACCCGATGCTCGTCTGTTTCACCGGCGGTGAGCCGCTGCTGCGCCGCGATCTCGAGGACCTCGTCGCCGGCGTGGATCGGGCGATCGACTGGAAGTACATGACGCTCATCACCCACGGCGCGATGCTGTCGGCGGAACGGGGCCAGTCGCTGAAGGATGCGGGCATCAACCAGCTCAGCATCTCGCTCGACTACCTCGATGAGCGTCACGACGTGGCGCGCGGCATTCCCGGCCTCACGACAAAGATCTTCGACGCGGTCGACGGCATGCGCGCGCGTGGCCTCGACAACATCCGTTTCAACACCGTCATCAAGCACGACAACCTCGACCAGATCCGGCCGATTCTCGCCCGCGCCGCAGAACTCGGCTGCGGTGTCAACTTCAGCGTCTATACCGATTTCAAGAACGGCAACGTGGACCACCTGCTGCGGGCCGACCAGCAGGCGGAGATCGAGACGCTGGTGGCCGAGTTGCTGGCGTACAAGAAGCGCCGTCGTGGCGTGATCACGAATTCGGATCACTATCTCGAACAGCTGCCGCGTTACACGCGCGGTGAGATGTCGGAACCGTGCGAGAGCGGCATCAGCACGATTCATATCGATCCGAGCGGCGGCGTCCGTCGCTGTCCAGACTATCCCGTCGACTTCCACTGGAAGGACTGGCGGCGCTATGAGCCCATCGATTGCAATCGCTGCTACTACGCGTGCCGCGGCGAGGCACAGGCACCGCTCCGCCTCGATCGGATCCGGGACGTCATGGCCTGACCGAGTCGCGCGACCGTGACCAGCGCGGCGCAGATCCGGCTTTGGGCGCAACGGTTCGGTGACGTAAACGCTTGAGCCAGCTGTGACTTAGCCGTACCTTGGTCGTTATCGGTGGAGCAGGTCCACCCCCTGTCACCCCGTCGTCTCTCGCATGGCCTCATCTCCGGCAGTGCTCAAACAGCAGGCCGCCGCGCTCGAGCTGAAGAAACAGCCTGAGAAGGCGCTCGCGCTGTATCAGCAATTGCTCACCGAACATGGTGGCACGGACGACGTCGACGTCGCCTTGCGCAACCGTGTCGGGGACTTGCACCTGCGCGTCGGTCAGATCGACGAAGCCATCGCACTGTTCGAGAAGAGCGCCGACGAATACGCACTCAGCGGATTCCTGAACAACGCAATCGCGCTCTGCAACAAGATCCTCCGGCAGCGTCCAGGTCACGTGCCCACGCTGCGTCGTCTGGCGCGATTTTCCGCCGAGAAGGGCATGGTCGTCGACGCGCAGCGTCACTACCTGTCCGTCGCCGAAGCCCTCGAAAAGCTTGGCCAGCATGGCGAAGCGCTGAAGGCCCTCAGCGAGTTCGCCGAATTGTCGCCGGAAGACGTGCACGTGCGTTCGGTCGTGGTGGAGCAGCTGCTGAGAGCAGGCCGCAAGCCGGATGCATTGCCGCACCTGACCGTGCTGCATCGTCTGCATGCCGTGGCCGGGCGCGCGGATGAGGCCGAAGGTGTGGCACAGGTCGCGCGCGAAATCGATGAGCAATGGGTGCCGGAATCCGAGGCCGATCGCGCGCGCAAGCGCACCGATCCGTATCTCGTCTTCATCGACAGCGATGACGATTTCGGAGCGCTCGAGACCGCGCCGATGCTGGGCGGTGATCTTGAGCGTCCAAACTCCGCGTCCGGCCTGGAGGGCCTCGAGCTGACGGCACCTGCGGCGGTCGAGTTCGACGCCATGTCGAGGAGTGGGACGCTGGACGGCTTCGAGGCCACGTCGTTCGAATCGCCGTCCCCGGAGGTCGAGCATGACGACTCCGCCGATGCGGATGAAGACGAATCAGTCGGGCAGAACGCGGAAATGGCCTCGGCCGAGATCGAGTTCCTCGAAATCGAGCCGAGCACTGGGTCGGCGGACGGCATGCCGAGCCTGCCCGCGCCGCCGCGGTTGACGCCCTTGAGCATGCCCGCGATCGCGCCGGAGCCTCAGTCGTTCTCCGGCATCGAGCTGCCTGGTGTCGACCTCGACAGTGACGAGATCGAGCCGACGTTCGAGACGCTGGAGTCGGCCGATGTGTCGAACGCAGCGGATTTCGATGGCGCAGGCTCGCTTGGTGCGCTGCCGGAAATGGACATGGACAGCATCCCCGACCTTCCGCCTGTCGAAGAGCCGGTGGCCGAGATTCCGTCGCCGCCGCCGGAGTCGTATCGGAAGAAGCGCCCGACACCGTCGTACGTGAACCTGTCGGACATTCTCCACGAGGACGACGAGCCCACGTCGGCGCGCATGACGATCGGCGAACCGAAGCAGACGGGTGACCACGAGGCGGATTTCCAGCACATCCTGCAGGAATTCCGGGACGGGATCGAGAAGACGATCCCGATGGACGACGCCACCAGTCACTTCGATCTGGGCATCGCGTTCCGTGAAATGGGGCTGGTCGACGATGCTATCGCCGAATTTCAGATCGCGTCGCGAAGCAGGCAGAAGCGGGTCGAATCGATCGAGGCGCTGGGTGGGTGCTTCCTCGACAAGCGGGAGCCAGCGGTCGCGCGATCGCTGCTCGTGCGTGCGCTGGACGAGCCATCCGTCGCGCACGGAGACGACACGTTGCGCGGTGTGCTGTATCTCCTCGGTCTCGCGAGCGAGGCACTTGGGGCACGGGAAGACGGGCTACGCTATTATCAGAGAGTGTATGCCGTCGACATCCGCTTCCGCGACGTCGCGGCCCGTATCCAGACCCTGCAGCAGCCTGCTTAGATGAGCCTACCGGTTCCCGCGAGGGCCGGGCTCGATAATCCGCTCGCCGGAATTCAGCACCCGGTGCGTGCGGAGCTCGAACTCGTGTCGTCGCGAATGTGGGACATCGTCGCAGACGATAACCCGCTGATTGATGAAGTGAACCGGCACCTTCAGGGGATGCAGGGAAAGCTCCTGCGCCCGGCGCTCGTGCTGCTGGCCAACGCAGTCGAGGAGACTCGCAGCACACTCGCGATCGACCATGCCGCGGTCGTCGAGCTGATTCACCTTGCCACTCTCGTGCACGACGATTCCGTCGATCACAGCGTGCTGCGGCGAGGCATGCCGACGGTGAACTCGGTATTCAGTCACCAGGTCTCCGTGATCATGGGAGACTACCTGTACTCGCAGGCAGTCCGACACCTGGTCAGCACCCGCGACATGGAGTCGCTGACGGTGATTGCTGACGCCGCCCGGACGATGACGATGGGCGAACTCTGGCAGCTCAGCGCGGTCGATCGGCTCCAGTTCAGCGAAGAGGAGTACTTCCAGCTCAATCATGCGAAGACGGCCTCGCTGATGAGTGCGGCCTGCGAAGTGGGCGCCATCTGTGGCGCGCCCTCTCATCGCGTGGCGCTGGCGCGCTTCGGCGAGCGGCTCGGCATGGCGTTCCAGGTCGCCGATGACCTGCTCGACTATATCGAAGGGCAGGAGATCACGGGCAAGCCGTCCGGTGCCGATCTTCGTGAACGGAAGGTCACGTTGCCTTTGATCGCCGCGCTGCGTCGCATGCCGACGACCGCGCGACGTGAGGTCGAGCGATTCTTCGAGACGCCCGAGCCTGGGCAAGCGGCGATCAGCCGTGTGATCGGCCTGGTTGTCGAGGCCGATGGTATCGAGTATGCACGCCGCAAGGGTGAACAGTTCGCACAGGAAGCCGAGGAGATCGTGTTGGCATTGCCGGATACGGCGGCACGCTCCGCGCTGCTCGAGCTCGTCGGATACGTTCTCGATCGGCGCTGGTGATGGCCTCTCGCGGAGGATCGTCCCGGCACCGTCCGGCATTTCACGCGATCGTGCTGGCAGTCGGTTTCATCGTCGGTGGGTTTCTGACGCAGTTCTCGCGACGGTTCCTGCCGGCCGGTAGTGTGAAGGAATTCCTCACCACGGGTGTCACGCCGAGCCTTGGTCCGTTGCAGATTGACCTCGTGATCCTCAAGTTTGCGCTGGGCCCGATTGCGTTGGATGTGTCCCTTCTGAGTCTGCTCGGGGTACTGATCGCGTACCTCATCGCGCGATCCCTTTTCTAGGAGCTGTCATATGCCGTTCGGACTTGGCATGGGCGAGATGATCATCGCCCTGGTAATCATCCTGTTGCTCTTCGGCGCGAAGCGGATCCCCGAGATTGCCGGCTCCATCGGAAAGGGCATCAATCAGTTCAAGCGCAGCATCAATGATGTCGAGAAGAGCGTGACGGAATCCGACGCGAGCTACCGGACGGACGTTCGCAAATCCGAGCCGCCGGTTCGCATCGACGATCCGACTGCTGAACCAAAGCGCCTGATCTAGAGGACTTGTAGCGACGTTCGACGTGCACGCGGCGGCCGCAGCGTTCTGGGTACTGCGCCAGCGTCATGCCCGGTCGTCCGGTTCGATGCATGTGACGTGCTGAGCGGTCTTCTCTATCGTTGCATGGATGATTGAACGAGAGAGCGGGGCACCGGTGTGATTCCGGTGCCCCGCTCGTTGCGTCGACAATCGCCTCCGCCCTACATGATCAGGCCGCGCTCTGGCGACGTGCGGCAGCGTTCAATTTCTTGCGGCTGTCGACGATCGACGCACTCTTGCGAAGACCTTCGAGGTAGTCACGCACCATCTGCTCGCGCATGCCACGCAGCACCTGCGACCGCTGCTGCTCCCGCTGCTTCACGAACTCCGCACTGTCCGCCGCGACTCGGCGATCGACGCGAAGCACGAACACGCCATCGGTCGTCTTGATCGGCTGACTGACGGCGCCGATCGGGAGCGAGAACGCAGCGCCGACGGCTTCGTTGAAGCCACCCAGCCCTTCCGTCTGCATCGTACGCGCGAAGGCCGGCGTTTTGGCGATCGTCAGGGCCCGAGTCTGTGCGGCGCTTTCGAAGCCTGCGGATGCCGCGGACTGCGTGATGGCGCGGCCGAGCGTCATGAATTCATCGACGACCTTGGCGCGCGCAAGACGCTCCTTGATCTGGTCCTTCACTTCCTCGAAGGACGCGACGCCCTCGGCATGCAGCGTGTCGAGACGCGCGACGTAGTAGCCGCTGGGATCGTCGAACATCTCGCTGCTTTCGCCGTTGCTCGCGCCGCCGAACGCCCACGCGCTGACATTCGGCACATAACGACCGGCCACCGTCAGCGGTTCACCGTCGAACGCCGTGGCGCGCATGACCGGCAGTCCGAGCTTCTTCGCGGCGTCGTCGAACTTCTGCGGCGTGTCCGCGCTGGCGGCGAGGGTTGCGAGCGAGTCGGCGCGCTTGCTGACGCGTGCGGCCGCGCCCTCGTTCATCGTCACGTTGAGCAGGATGTGACGCAGGCTGAGCGTGTCGCCACTCTTCGCGTCGAGGCGGATGAGGTGCCATCCGAAGTCGGTCTTCACCGGCTGCGAAATTTCACCGACGGCGAGTGCACGCGCCGCAGCGGTGAATGGCGGCACGAATTCCGCCGCGGTCGTCTTGCCCAGGTCACCGCCCTTGGCGGCGGACACCGTGTCGTTCGAGAAACGTGTCGCGAAATCGGTGAAGACAGCCTTCGGATCGCCTGCGGCAACGATCTGTGCGCGCAACTTCAGGATCGAGTCACGCGTCGCGATGCTGTCGGCGGCGGTGATCTGCATCGGGATGGACAGCACCGACACTGCCGCGCGACTCGGACGCTGGAAGTCGGTCTTGTGCGCGTCGTAGTAGGTGCGTGCCGCGGCATCCGTGATTTCCGCGACGTTCGCAGTCGTCGGACGCATCGCGATGTAGGACACCTGCGCGGAGTCGTGTGAATCCCGGTACATCTGCCAGAGACGGGCGTTGCTGACGAAGGCGCCGGCTGCGACCTGCTCGAAGAGCTTCTGCTTCGGAATCGTCGTGCGATAGTAGCCCTCGAGCTGCGCGAGGAGCCCCTGCGCCTTGGCCTGCGGGCTCCGCAGGAACCGCTGGTACTTCTCGAAATCGAACTGACCGTTCGTCTGCAGGTCCGGCAACTGCGCGTACTGTGGCGGCGGCGAGAATTTCGCGTACTCGACGATCTCTTCCTGCGTGACGGAGATGCCGCGCTTCTTGTATTCGTGCTCGAGCAGGATCTCGGTGACGATTTCGTCGTACGTCTTCTTCTCGACCTCCGCGCGCTCGTCGAGCGTGAGCGAGTGACCGCGCTGCTGTTCCTCGGACTGGACGGCTGCCTCGAGTGCGCGCTGATAGTTGCCGTATGGAACGTCCTGCCCATCGACCTTCACGACGGTGGTGCCGAGTGTCGGTCCGGATTCACGCCCGAAGAGCCCCGAGGATTCGTAGAAGACGAAGCCGCCGATGAACGTCACCGCGAGGCCCCAGAAGATGTACTTGCCGAACGAACGGAACGTCTGCAGCACTGAACAGAACTCCTCGAGGGAACGACCTGGACCGCGGGAGAGAACAGCCGAGAAAGTTAGGGCTTTCAGGGGGGCAACTTCAAGTGATACCGATACTTCGATGCATGTGTGCCATTTGACGCTCGTCTGCCACGTCGGCTATCTTCGACGGTCGGGCAGTCCGGGCTGGGCCGCTGCATGGGCAGAAAATTTTCGAGGACGCGATGGCGCCAGGGCCACGGCTGCAAGAGCTGACAGCCAAGTACATGCAGAACCCGCGGCGCTATTTCGTGCCGCTCGCCAACGAGTACCGCAAGGCGAACGAGCTCGACCGGGCGATCGCGCTCTGTCGCGAGCATCTGCCGTCGCAGCCAGGCCACATGAGCGGGCACATCGTGCTTGCGCGCGCCTACTACGAGAAGGGCGACATCGAAGCGGCGCGGGAGGTCTTCCTCACCTCAGTCGCGCTCGACGATGAAAACCTGATCGCCTTGCGCCACCTTGGCGATATCGCGCGGTCACGCAATGAGCTCGACGACGCGCGACAGTGGTACGCGCGGGTGCTGGACGCGGACCCTCAGAACGAGGAGATCGAGCGGCTGCTTCGGACACTGAGTCAGCCCACCGCGGCGATTGCCGCTGCGTCAGTACCGATCGACGCTCCGCACGTCCAGGCGGGCACGGTGCCGTCGTGGCCGGAGCCGGTCCTCGTGGAAGCGACGGTGGCCGAGCCACAGGTTCCGGCGCGCGTCGAGCCGCCGGCCAGCGCTCCGCCGAGCCGTGTCGAACCGGAACTTTCTTCGCTCGATGATCCGACGCCGCCTGGCCTGCGCGCGATCACGACTCCCGGATTCGGCATGTCCGTCGCGTCGGTCACGCCGGCCCTGCCGCACGTACCTGTGCGTACACTCGACACGTTCGATCTTTCCACGCTCGATGCGCCGCACTTTGATGCGCCGCACGCTGATGCGCCGCCTCTCGATACGCCGACGCCTGCTGACGGTATCCGCGTCGACGATGGGGTCGGTTTTCTCTTCGATGATGTCGAGGAGCTGACGGATCCGGCGGCAACGGGCGGTGGCCTCTCGCTGCCGCCCGTCGGTGAGGCCGACTTCTCCGCGGGTATCGAGACGCCGACGACACCGGCCGGTGCAATCCCACCGACTGCCGACGACTCGTTGCTTTCGAAACCCGGGTTCGGAGCGCTGGCGAGTTTTGCATCCTGGCGCACCGCGCAGGACAGGGAAACGCCGTCGCAGGCCGCACCCAGCGTGCCGCCATCCGAGCCGCCGCGAAGCGTCACGCCGGCCGCTATTCCTGCCGCCGCCGATGCCGGACTGTTCTGGGCAAGTGCGTCGGCGGACACCGCGCCGACAGCACCGGAATTCGTCACGGAGACCATGGCTGCGCTGTACGCGCAGCAGGGGTTCACGCAGCAGGCAATCGACGTCTATCGCGCGTTGCTCCTGCGTACGCCAGGCGACGCCGGATTGACCGCCAGACTTGCAGAACTCGAGAGCGCCCTCGCCTCGGGCGGCGTTGACAAAGCGCTTCAGGACGATGCCGATAAAGCATTGCAGTTCGGCAACTTGGACGCTTGGCCCGAGAAGCCGAACGAAGGGGGGTCCGCGCTCGAGGACCTGTACGCTGCGTCCCCACCGACCTCCGGAAGGGCGTCTGACAACGACACGTTCGGTGGCGGCTGGAGTGCGGAGAAGGACGCCGCGAACGATGACTGGTTTGCCGAGGCGGAGGCGGCGGATGCTGCGTCTGACAACGCAGCCGGCTTCGACGGGATTTTCGGTGTCACAACCGATGCGTTCGGCCAGCCGGTCGTACCGCCGTTCGGCCGAGAGCCAGCGAGTGCGAGCGGTTCGTCGCGACCGGTGGCATCGATAGAACTCGTGTTCGGTTCCGCGACGATCGCACCAGCGGATGAGGCGGCCGCGGACATGCTGTTGGCGCTCGCGAGTCAGATGGTCGGGCGTCTGCCGAAGGATGCGCCCACGTTGCCGGTACCGGATATTCTCGAGCTGCCGTCCGCCGTGGCCGGCGATGACGCGACCGGTGCCTCACCGGCTCCGCTGTTGTCCTTCGATCGCTTTTTCTCGGGGAGCGGCTCCCCGCCTCGGCAGCGCATCGATACGCCGGTCGCGCGCAGTTCGACGCCGACGTGGCCGGTGCAGCAGGCACCAGTCGCGCCGCCGTCGCTGTCGCCGACGTTCGGCGGGGTGCCGGTGATTCCACCGCCGCCGGCGTCGGTGACGCCGTCGAGCTGGGCGACCTTCGATCAGTTCGTGCC
>JACMLX010000137.1 GCA_014379355.1 Gemmatimonadaceae bacterium | reverse complement strand
CGATCTGTGCACGCGCGGCGGTGACGGCGAGGGCTCCCTGCGTCCGCACGCGCGTGCACACGAGCGCGATCAGGCACGCAAGCGCCACCGCGACGACTCGCGCCTCCGTTGCGCCGGCGGCGGAACCGAGAATGATGCACAGGAGGATCCAGGAGACGGTGGGCACAACGACAGAATCCGGCGGCGCGACTGATCGCGCCAACCGGATTCATGCAGCTCGCATCGATTCGCTGCGTTCTGCGCGCAGCTCCCTCGCTGGCGTCAGCCGGCCATCGGCAATGCCGCGCGTGCGGCAACTGGTGCGCCAGTGAACGTGTGGCCTGTCGTGCCCGTGATCTCGACCGTCATGTAGGTGCCGATCAACGAGGTGTCGCCGCCGACCAGGATGGTGCGGAAGTCACGGGTGCGCCCTTGCAGCAGGTCACCACGCCTCGCCGGCTTCTCGATGAGAATCTCGTGGCGGGTGCCGAGCAGCCCGAGATTCATGTCTCGTGTTCGTGCACGCACCGTATCGACCAGCCGCTGCAGCCGTTCACCCGACACCGCATCACTCACCGTCTCGCTCTCTGGCATCCGCGTCGCGGGTGTGCCTTCCCGCGCGGAGAACTTGAACGTGAAGGCGTCCATGAAACCGATTTCGCGACAGGCGCTGAGCGTCTCCTCGAAGTCCTCATCGGTCTCGCCAGGAAAGCCGACGATGATGTCCGTGGTCAGCACGATCGACGGAATGGCGGCACGCAGGCGCGCGACGCACTCCATGAAACCTTCGCGCGTATAGCGGCGCCGCATGCGCTTGAGGGTGCGTGTCGACCCACTCTGCATCGGCAGGTGCACGTGTTCGCAGACCGTTGGTGTTTCCGCCATGGCAGCGATGACGCGGTCGCTGAAGTCGT
Organism: Gemmatimonadaceae bacterium; assembly: GCA_014379355.1. Classification (GTDB taxonomy): domain Bacteria; phylum Gemmatimonadota; class Gemmatimonadetes; order Gemmatimonadales; family Gemmatimonadaceae; genus JACMLX01. The sequence goes on along the minus strand of JACMLX010000137.1, from coordinate 3,445 downwards.
TCGGGTGCGGGCTCGTGTAGCGCAGCCGACGGATGCCAGGCACGGTGCCGACGGCTCGCAACAGGTCCGCGAAATCGTGCGTGCCGTCGAAATAGCTGTTGACGGTCTGCCCGAGCAGTACCACCTCCGTCATGCCTTCGGACACGACCTGCGCCGTCTCGCGCACCACGTCGGACAGCTTGCGGCTTCGTTCACTGCCGCGTGTGGTCGGCACGATGCAATAGGTGCACTTGTAGTCACAACCACGCTGCACCGGGATCCATGCCTTCACCTTGTCGAAGCGGCGCGGCGTGAAGTCCTCGTAATGCTCCTCGAGATCGAACGTCGTCGCCGACACGCGCTGTCCCTGGCGAGCACCGTCCAGAAGCGACGGCAGCGAGCGATAACCGTCTGGTCCGATCACCAGCGATACGTGTTTCGCCGACTCGAGCAGTCGGGGACCGAGGCGCTGTGCCATGCAGCCCGTGACCCCCATGACGCTGTCCGGCTTCATGTGCCGCTTCAATTCACCCAGGCGGCCGATGACGCGCTGTTCGGCGTGATCACGAATCGCGCAGGTGTTCAGCAGAATCACATCCGCGCCGTCCGGTGCATCGACGGCGTCGTAACCCGCGGCCGCCAGCTTGCCGAGCATCAGCTCCGAATCGCTGACGTTCATCTGGCAGCCGTACGTTTCGATGAAGACGGTGGGTCGGGGCAGCATCGGCATGTGGTCAGGCTAGCGGCACGGCGCGCAGTCCTAGGCGGCCGGGGGCGCGTTCGAGCCGGGCGGTGAGGCGCGCACCACGCGGCGGCACGGGTTCCGACAGGTCGACCTGAAGATAGTCCCCGGTCAGCCCGTCCCGATGGCCGTCCTCATGCCCGATGACCACCACATCAGCCTCCCCGCCCACCCGACCGTCACGGTACGTCGCCTGCTTGCGGGCGGCGATGGCGCGCAATTCGGCGGCGCGGGCACGACTGACCGCGTCCGCCACGACACCGCCGAGACGTTCCGCGGAGGTGCCGGGGCGCGCCGAGTACGGGAACACGTGCAGTCCCGTGAACGGCAGCCGCTCGACCAGCGCCACCGTCGCCGCGTGATCGGCGTCCGTCTCGCCGGGAAATCCGGTGATCACATCCGCGCCAAGTCCGAACACCGCGCTCCGCGACACCAATCGTTCGATGGACGTCGCATACGACTCCGCGGAATACCAGTGCCGTCCCATGCGTCGCAACACCGCATCGCTTCCCGACTGCAATGGTGCATGCAGATATGGCGCGACGCGCTGCGCATCGCCCGTCAGCAGCTCGGCGAGCTGCGCATCGACCTCGGTCGCCTCGACACTCGAGAGCCTGAACCGCACCGCCGGCACACGCGACACGAGGCCCGCGAGCAACGCGCCCAGTGACGAGCCGATATCGGCACCATATGTTCCGATATGAATGCCCGTCAGCACGATTTCCGCATGGCTGTCCGCAAGGGATGCGGCCTCCTCGATGAGCGAGGCGACCGGCCGCGAGATGTTCGCGCCGCGGGCGAGTGTCGTTGCGCAGAAGGTGCAATGTTCGTCGCACCCATCCTGGACGCGCAGCAGCGCGCGCGTGCCGCGCTGCGCAATCATCGGCGATTCGGCGCTGCCCGGCACCAGACCGATCGCGTCACAGATGGCGGCGAGATCGGCGCCGGGCAACACGCTGGCGACCGTCGGCAACGCAGCGATCTGCACCGGTGACCGCGCGGCCGCACACCCCATCACCACCGTGCGCAGGCCAGGGTGCCGCCGCGCTGCCCGACGCACCTGCTGACGGAGATCGGCCTCCGCGGCGCTCGTCACCGCGCAGCTGTTGAACACCGCCACGTCTGCGTCGTCCGGCGCGTCCACGACCACGCCGCCACCAGCCGTGATCATGGCCGCGACCGCCTCCGAGTCGTACTGGTTCGCGCGACAGCCGAACGTGCGGAGGTAGACGCGGACTGCCACGGTCTCAGGTGCGCAGACGGAATCCGAACGACACGATCGTGCCATTCTCTTTCACACTCGGCAGGCCGGGCACGTTGCGTGACGCGCGCTCGAGACCGAGATCGATCTGCGCGCGCCCGAAGCCGATCGGGAATCCGAGCCCGCCGCCGAAAATATTCTCCTTCGGCTGACGTCCCGAGACGCCGTACGGAAGACCGCGATTGCGCACACCAAGCCGGATGAGCATCTGGCCACCCGGCACTTTCGGACCGGGCACTTCGGTGCCGATCCCGATCTCCCTCGTATCGAAGACACCCGCCGAGGCACCACCGAGACCCTTCATCGACGACCAGCCTTCCCAATTGTAGCGCAGGGCGATGTTGCTGCCGCCGACTTCCCAGCGCACGGCAGCACCCGCGCGATTCGGCACATCGCCGCGCAATTCGGTCGAGTCGTTGAAGTCCGCGCGCATCCGGAATCCGAGACGCGCCGACGCGGCAATGCTGAGTTTCTTCGCCGGTGCAATTTCGACGCCCACGGAAAGTGCGCTGCCGCCGAACGTCGCCGTGCTCTGCTCCGTGATCGTGCCGTAGCTGACCGTGTCCACACGCACGCCGCTGTCGGGCTGGATGCTGCGTTCACTCTTGACGCGATTCTCACCCGTCACCAGACCGAGTGCGGTGCCGACCCGCAGCCATGGCGTGACCTGCATCGCCCCTCCGAACTGGATCAGGTTCATGGCGCCGCGGGCAGTCGTCAGCGACGTCGTCGTCACGGAGTCGAACCGGATCACCTGCCGGTCCGTCGTCGTCGTCGAGTAGTTGCGCTCGAGCAATGTGGAACTCGAGATGCCGAACGCATACTTCGCACCGGCCGGCAACCCGATCGAGAACAGCGGGAACCGTGCAACAGTCGCAGTCGAGTTCACGCCGGCGACGGATGTCGTGCGCCGTTCCGGCGAATATTGCAGATACGCTCCGGCCACACCCCAATTCAGCAACGAGGCCGGGTTGAGCGACGCCGCCTGATCGAACTCACCCAGTCCGCCACCGCTAGTCGCGGCGCGCACCGTCAGCTGGCCGGGCGGATACCCGTAACCCTGAAGCGCGACGGCGCCCTGTGCACTGAGTGTCGTGGCACACAGCAGCAACGCCGCGGCGAGCGCGCGTCCAACAGTCGCGCTGGTCATGGTATCGCTCCTTCACGACGGGTCACATACGAGATGCGGAGCTTCGGACGCAGCGCCGGATTCGCCGCACGCGACGAGAAGAACGCGGGCCGCTGCTCCTGAAACACTTCGCCTTCCGAATACAGCACGAAACCCGTCGGCACGGTGCTGTCCTGGGTGATCCAGAGCCGGAGTGCCGGACCGACGTCGAACGAACGGACGCCGCTGTCCCGCGGCACGATGCTCAGCGACGGCAGCAGGACGCCTTCGATCGTCGGATCGAGAAACTCGACCTGTCGGCGCGGGTCGGTGCCGAGCGCCGGTCCGGCGATCG
>JACMLX010000136.1 GCA_014379355.1 Gemmatimonadaceae bacterium | reverse complement strand
GGAGGCGGAAGGGCGCTGGGCGCGTCCGCTTTCGCCAATCGCAGCATCGCGAGCACGTCATCCGTCGTGGCGATGACTTGCGCTCCATCGCGCAGCATTTCGTTCGAACCAAGGCACGCCGCGTTGTCGAATGCGCCCGGCACGGCGGCGATGGTACGATTGAGAGCGTTGGCAGCACGCGCCGTGAGCAGCGCACCACTGCGATGGCCTGCCTCGACGACGATCGTGACTTGTGTCAAGGCTGCGATGAGGCGGTTGCGCTCCGGGAATGAGCCGCGCGTGGCGCGTTGACCCGGTGGCTGTTCGCTGAGCAGAATTCCGTCGCGGGCAATTTGTTGCTGGAGGCCGCGATGATCAGCAGGATACGCGACGTCGATTCCAGTGCCGATGATCGCCGCGGTTGCACCGCCGACGGACAGTGCCCCCGCGTGCGCAGTCGCATCGATGCCCCGCGCCAGGCCACTCACAATCAGCGCTCCGGCTTCGGCACAACTCCGCGCGATGCGCTCTGCCGCGCGCAGCCCGGTTGCGGTGGCATGGCGGGTTCCGACGATGGCGACGGCAGGTTGTGCGAGTCGTGCGAGATCGCCGAACGCGAACAGCACTGGAGGTGCGGGCGCGATTTCGGTCGCATCGCACGCGGTCAGGTCGTTCAGCGAGGCGGGATAGTCGTCGCCCCCGAACACCAGCAGGCGTGCACCGAGCTGCGCTGCCCGGTCGAGCGCCTCCGCGGCCGCGAGCTCGGACTGCGCGCGGTGTGGTGTGTCACCAATCGCACGCAGCGCCATCCCAGCTGAACCGGATTCGCGCACGCGCTTGTGCCATTCACGCAGTCCCACGCGCGGAATGCCGAGCAGTGTGAGCGCGTCGTGCGCTGACCTGCGCGCGTCATTCACGCGCTGAGGGGTTGGTCACGGGAGGACCTGCTCCGTGGCGCGAACGGCGGCGTCATTCTGCTGCCGCATGGACAGCAACTTGCGCCAGCAGGTATCGAGGAAGTGGTCGAGGTGTGTGCGGTTCGCGGCGCTGAGCGAGATGATGGCGAATGCACCGGGCGCCTCGATTTCGGGCACGTAGTCGTCTTCGCCCATGAGATCGAGCTTCGAGAACACGACGAAGTGCGGGGTGGCGGCGAGTTCGGCGGAGTAGCTGGTGATTTCCGTTCTGAGCTTGTCGTATTCCTCCTGCCAGTCCATCGCGTCGATCGGGATGATGAAGGCGAGAATGCGCGTTCGTTCGATATGCCGCAAGAACTGAAAGCCGAGTCCCTTGCCGGCGGATGCACCTTCGATGATGCCCGGAATGTCGGCGACGACGAAGCTGCGATGATCGCTCATCGGAACGACGCCGAGGTTCGGTGACAGCGTCGTGAATGGATAGGCGGCGATTTTCGGTCGTGCGGCGGAGATGACGGAAAGAAGTGTGGACTTCCCGGCATTGGGTGCGCCGACAAGGCCGACGTCGGCGATGAGCTTCAGTTCGAGGATGACTTGCCGCTCCTCACCTTCTTCGCCCGGCTGCCATTCGCGTGGGGACTGATGGGTAGCAGTCGCGAAGAAGGCGTTGCCTTTGCCACCGCGACCGGCTTTCGCGATCAGGATCTGCTGATCGTGCTCGAGCACCTCACCGATGTGCTCCCGTGTTTCGGCATCGAGCACCACGGTACCCGGCGGCACCGGCATGATGATGTCGGCTCCCGATCGACCGGTCTTGTTGTTGCCTTCCCCGTGCTGACCGCGTTCGGCGGCCCAGCGATCGCGGTAGGTGTAGTCGAGCAGCGTCGTGAGATTCACGTCCGCGCGAAGGTAGACGTTGCCTCCCGCGCCGCCATCACCGCCGTCGGGTCCACCCTGGGGGACGAATTTCTCGCGGCGGAAGGACGTGTTGCCTGAGCCGCCGGTGCCGGCGGCGATGCGGACGACGACTCGATCGATGAAATCGTTATGACTGCTCATGACGGCCCTTGGCCTGTTCGGAATGTGCGGAGCGGACGTGTCCCCAGAGCATGCGGTAGCGTCGCAGTGAATCGTCGTCGATCAGGTCGTCGAGTGCGTCGAGCGTGGCGGAGACCTGGTCGGGCGTTGCGCCGACGTTGAGGGCACCGTGGAAGTGCGAGTGCAGCTGCCGATCCTGTTCCGCGAGGGCGCAGATTGCGACCACACAGAGTTCGCGGCGGATCAGATCGAGCCCCGGTCGACTGAGCACCTTGCCATAGCCATCGGTGATCATCCAGTGCTCGAGCGCCGGATGCAGCTTCTCGATGTTCACGCGGAGCTTCTCGTACATGTCGCCGTAGACGGCGGCACAGGTGACGGCGCCGCGTTCGCGCCACTGCGCCGCCATGCCGGGCGCCGTGGCGTCGGCGTCCGGGTCGTTCGGCGGTGCGGACGAACCCGAGATGCGTCGCCATTCGCGTGCGGCGTTCAGCGTGCGCGGGAATCCCGCGAAGAGATACGATTGCAGGATCACTTCCTCCACCCATGCACCGGGCAGCTCGCGGGCCTCGACGAGAAGTGCACGCATCTGTCCTTCGGTGCCTGCGCCAATGACCGCGGCGAGGCGAACGAGGCAGCGCGTCTGCGTGTCGAGTGCAGAGAGTGTATCGGCCTGCGGTTCTTCGTGTGTCATCAAATCAGTGTCTATCGGGTCGAAATCGAGCGGCAGGCTGGCCACCCGCCGGGATGGTCGCCGGCGAGGACGCTGCCAGGGCTGCGGAGGTGGAGAGAAGCCCTCAAACGCGCGCCAGCTCGGGAGTCGTGCCAGGAGCCATCTCGTGAAAACTAGCCGAACTGGCCGCCTGTGCTCGCGCGGACGGGGAAATTCGGTTGCTCCGCTGCACCTGCGACCGGCAGACACGGCGGCCCGTCGTCCGCTGTGGGCTGAGTCACGGTCGAGCTTTCGATTCGCCCTCGGCACGAAGTGCATACACTGCCGCGCCAAGGATCAAGACGCCACCAGCCAACGTCCAGACGTCCGGCCGCTCACCGATCGCCGGGATGATCATCGCGAGCAGCGATGCGCCCACCGGCTCGCCGAGCACCGTCAGGTTGACCACTGGCGCGGGAAGATGTTTGAGCGCCCAATTCATGCCGGTGTGTCCGAGGAGCATCGGCCCTGCGGCAAGTGCAACGAATATGGCCCAGTCGCGGTTGCCGTACGGACCGATCGGCACCCGGGTCAGCACGACGAGCGCGATCAGCACGGCCGTACACCATCCATACACCAACGTCACGTATGGCACGAGATCGAGCTTCGCGCGCAATCGCCGTCCGGCGAGGTAATACATCGACGCCGTGACCGCGCCGAGGAGCGCGAGGAGGTCACCGAACAGTGTGGCGGGCAGGCCGAACGGCGCGGTGACCGCCCGCTCCGCGTGTCTGGACGGAGCGAATATTGCGGGCATCGCGACGAGCAGCGCACCGGCCAGCGCGAGCGCGATCACGGCACGCTGTCGCGACGAACTTGTTTCCCGGAGAATCCAGCTCGCGCCGACGGCGACGATCGCCGGCTGCAGGTTCACCAGGACGACTGACGCCGCGACTGTCGTATACGTGAGGGAGGCGTTCCAGCTCCAGAAGTGCACCGCGAGCATGGCGCCGGCGCCTCCGGCGATCAGATGTTCCGCTCGCGTGAGCGTCGACCAGCTCGTCCAGTCGCGACGCCAGCAGAACACGAGCAAGAGCAACGACTCCGCAATGATCAGGCGCCACATGGCGATCGCCAACGGCTCTGCCGACGAGAGGCGGATGAGCGGTGCGGCCCAGGAGATGCCGAACACCGACAGCGCCAGCACGAGTCCCGCCTTGCGCCGCTGCGCATCCGGGGCACTGTCGGCAGCGCGAGCGTCGACCATCAGAACAGCCGGACAGCGCCTTTGGTGTACCGCGACGGATTGCGCCGCACATCCGCCGCCAGACTGTCGAGCGCAGCGGTCACGCGAAGCAATCGATCATACAGCTCGCGCTCGACGAGCAACTGTCCCGCCGTGCCGCGACCGGCATTGAGGCCACGCACCAGCGAGTCCACACCGGTCGCCGCGCGGCGAAGTCGCGCGTAGAACGCCGTGTCGCGCTGCAGCCCCGCCAGCACTCCGTCGCGATCATTCAGCAGCGACGCCGCGCTATCGAGCGCAACGGCCGCACGTGTCACGCTTCCGTACAACGACGTGTCACGCAGCAGGCGGCCGAGTGTACCCTGCCCACCCTGCACGTGCGCGAGCACCGCATCCGCGCGACGCACCGTGCGCAGCAGCGTGTCGTACAACGCCGCGTCCGTGAACAGCCGGCCGAGCGTGCCCTCACCCTTCGTCATCCGCCCCGCAACGGTCCGCAGGTCGGCACTCACGGCCGTCACCGCGCGCAACGCCGTGTCGGCTGCGGAAAACAGATCACCGAGTTCTGCGAACGACTCCACATCGAGCGTATCGGTCGTGCGAAGCGCGCGACGGTTCGGCGAACCTGGCGTGAAGTCCAGCAGTCGATCGCCAAGCAATCCGAGCGCACGCACGCGACTCCGCGAATCGTCGCGAAGCAGCGCATACTGCTCTGCGTTCATCTTGACGCGCGCAGCCACGACGGTCGTCGAATCGTGCCGCGCCGGCGTGACGGTCATCTTGGCGACGATGCCCGCCGGCAGGCCGGCGACGGTCACCTGACTGCCTTCACGGAGTCCGAGCCCGTCGTTCAATCGCACCGTGAATTCCACGGGACTGCTGAAGAGCGAGCCGACCGCATCGAGACGCAGGATCGCAAGGGCCACGGCGGCCAGGACGGCGGTTGCCAGCAGGCCGACGCGCAGCTGCATCCAGCGCATCGCGCCCGGCTCCGGTCGCAGGCTCATGCCGCCTCCACGAACGCGCGGGTATAGGGTTCGCTGCTGTTGCGCATGGCGTCGGCATCACCGAGGAATGCGAACGCACCGTCATGCAGCAACGCGATTCGATCCGCAATGCGCAGCATCGCCCGGATGTCATGCGAGACGACGATACTCGTCACGTGCAGTTCCTGCTGCAGCCGCTGCATCAGCGCCGTCACGGTCTCACTCGTCAGCGGATCGAGTCCGGCCGTCGGCTCGTCGTACAGCAACAATCGCGGACGCGGGGCGACGGCGCGCGCGATGCCGACACGTTTGCGCATGCCGCCCGACAATTGCGCGGGCAACGTGCCGGACACTTCATCGGGATCGAGATCGAGCAGGGTCAGGGTCTCTCGCACGCGCGCCCGGATGTCGGACTCACTGAGTGTTCCATGCTCCCGAAGCGCGAACGCCACGTTCTCGAACGTCGATAATGAATCGAAGAGTGCGGCGCCCTGGAACACCATGCCGATCCGTGTACGCAGCGATCGGCGGTCGGTGGTCGAGGCGCGATTGACGTCCGTGCCCATCACCACCACCCGACCGCTGTCCGGCGATTGCAGCCCGAGGATGAGCCTCAGCAGCGTGGATTTTCCCGTGCCCGATTCACCGACGACGGCCACCGTTTCGCCATCCGCGACTCGCAGCGAGACGTCATTCAGCACGCTGCGCGAAAAGGTGACGGACACCTGCGCGAGTTCCACTGCCGTGCGCGGCGTCTCGGAACGCGGTGTCATGTCGTGGTCGGGATTCATACCAGTATCAGCAACAGTTGCGTCAGGAAGTAGTCGGCGATGAGGATCGTGATGCTCGCGCTCACGACCGCATTCGTGGTGGCGATGCCGACACCCGCCGTGCCGCCGCGTGCGCGCAGCCCGTGGTGACACGCCAGGATCGAGAGGATCAACCCGAAGATCAGCGGTTTGACGAGTCCCTGCACGAGATCGGCCGGAATCACGCCACCGATGAAACCATCGAGCGCGATCTGGTCTGCCGCCGCAGCCTGAAACGCACGGAGTGGCACGCCAAGGTACGCCGACGACACGAGCGCAGCACCGACCATCCCGGCCGTGTCGGCGATCAACGCCAGCAACGGCACGGTCATTGCCGCTGCCAGGACTCGAGGCACCACCAGCACACGCACTGGCTCGGCACCGAGGGTTTCGAGTGCGTCGAGTTGCTCGGTGACTTTCATCGCACCGAGTTCCGCGGCGATGCCCGCGCCGACCCGTCCGGCCACCATGATGCCCGACAGCACGGGGCCGAGTTCCCGCAGCATCGACGCGGCCACGAAACGACCGACGAACAACGTGGCGCCGAACGGAGCGAGTTGCACTGAGGCCTGCAATGCGAGCACCATGCCCGTGAACAACCCCGTCAACAGGACAATCGGTACCGATTGCACCCCGACCGCATCCAGTTGCGCCAGCAGTCGGGCACCAGCACCGCGTCCCCCGGGCAGCGCACGCATCGTCTGCCACGTGAGCAGCAGCACATCCTGCAATGCGAGAGCCCACGACTGAACGAGACGGCGCACGGCGTCGGGAAGCGGGAAGCAACGAATTGCGTTGCCCGACGCACAGGCCGGGCAGTAGCTTGACACCGATATGCTAGCACCGATCTCACGCGACCGCCTCGCGACGTTGCTCGCGGCCGCACGTGGCCGCCGCGTGGTCGTGGTCGGCGATGCCATGCTCGACGTGTATCTGCGCGGCGATGTCGATCGCATTTCGCCGGAAGCACCCGTGCCCGTCGTCCGCGTTCGTGAGCGTCGCGATGCGTTGGGCGGCGCGGCCAACGTGGCACAGAACGTTCTCGCCGTCGACGCGCATTGCACGCTCGTGGCGGCGGTGGGAGATGACGTCGCCGGACATCGCCTGCGCGGACTGCTTGGGTCGCTCGGCGGCGGCACCGACGCACTCGTCACTGTGGCACGACCGACGACCACGAAAACGCGGCTCGTCGCCCGCTCGCAGCAACTGCTGCGATTCGACGAAGAAGAAGATGCCGATCTCGCCACGGACGACGTGTCGCGCGTGATCGCCGCACTCACCGACGCGCTCGGCAGCGCGGACGCCGTGATTCTCGAGGACTACAACAAGGGCGTGCTCGTGCCACAGGTCATCGAGCGGACCATCGCGCTGGCCAGGGAACGAAACGTGCCCGTGGTGGTAGACCCCAAGTTCCGCAATTTCTTCAACTACAGGGGGGCCACCGTGTTCAAGCCGAACCGCCGCGAACTGGAGCAGGCCCTTGGTGCGACCGTCGATCTGGCCCACCCGGCCGCGCTGCCTGCGACGCTGGACAGACTCGATGTCGAACACCTGCTGCTCACGCTCAGTGAACATGGCATGGCGCTGGTGTCGCGCGGCGGTGCGATCACGCGGATCCCGACGACTGCACGCGAGGTGTACGATGTGGTGGGTGCCGGCGATACCGTGACGGCGTATCTGGCCTTGATGCTCGCCGCCGGCGCTGATGCACGCGAGGCAGCAGTCATCGCGAATTATGCCGCCGGCGTCGAAGTCGGCAAGCTTGGCGCCGCCACCGTCACACCGGACGAAGTGCTCGCCGAGTACGACGCATTGCACCACGCCGCGTGATCCGGCTCGCAACGCTGGGTGTGGCGCTCGCGATGGCCACGACGTTGTACGCACAGGCAGATCCAGCCGTCGCATTGCGTGTGCCTGATGATTCGGCCGCCCGGCGTTTCGCGGTCCTCGCGCGGTCGAAGGCTGGTGCTGACAGCGCGAACGCCGCCAGCGCATCGATGCCACAGTGGTGTCAGCCCGGCCGCGGCGGCAAGCGCATCGCGCAGACGGCCGTCGCGGCGACGTTCGTCGGAGGCAATCTCGCACTCTACGAATATTTCCGACGTGCGTGGTGGTCGGGCGAAAGTGCGCCGTTTCATGTGATCTACGACTGGAACGGTCCGTTCCGTGATCAGGACAAGCTCGGCCACCTGCTCGGTGGATACCTGCTGAGCGAAGGCGGTCGCGAGCTGCTTCAGGCGTCGTGCATGTCGGAGAAGAAGGCGACGCTCTGGGCAGTCGCCTACGCCGCCGCATTCCAGCTGCAGATCGAGGTGTGGGACGGCAAGCAGGCGAAATACGGGTTCTCTCCGCCCGATCTGCTCTTCAATACGCTCGGACAGGGACTGTCACTGTCACACGCATACGTGCCGGCGATGCGCGCCGTGATGCCCACGTTCTCCTACAGTGCCACGCAGGCACTGCGCAATGTCTCGGCGGGCCTGATTCCGGGCGACCTGCGCACGACGGTGGACTACAGCGGACAGACGTACTGGCTGTCGGTGGATGTCGACACGTTGCTGCCACGCGCCGCGAAGCGGGTGTGGCCGGCACTGCTGCGGCTGTCGGTCGGGCACAGCATCTCGGACTGGGTCGATCCACGGACCGGCGACTTCATTCGTGCGCAACGTCGCTTGCTGATCACACTCGATGTCGATCCCCTCAAGTTGCCCGGGCATGCACCGTGGTGGATGAGTGTGAAGAAGGGGCTGCGGCACTATCACTTTCCGTCGCCCGCGATCGAGTTCCGCAGCGGTGGCGTGAAGGGCGTGGCGTGGCATCGATGACGTCCTGCGTACGTCGCACGATGTCCATCTGCGCGGTGGTTTTCGTGTCCGCGGCTCGCGTGGCAGCGCAGAACGCACTTCTGCCGCTCGACGACATCGCGTACACGTACATAGACGCGCTTCAGGCCCGGGGGCAGTTGCGTTCGCTGCCCGTGCTCGAGCGTCCATACAGCGTGGGTGCGGTGCGCGCGGCGCTGACGGAGGCTCGCGGCTCGTTGCGCGATGACGGCGCCCGACGCTGGCTCGACGCGATCGCGGCAGCCGCCGACAAGTATGCGCCAAATGTCACCACGGCCGACAGCGCTGTGTTTGCCGCGTCGCTCGCCGGGTACGGTGTTGCCCAAACGAGCGGCACGCGCGACCTGATGCAATCGGATCGTGTCAACACATTTGCTCCGGGCTTCACTGTCCGCGCACTGCTCGCCTCCGGGCCGTTTACCGGCGCCCTACGTGTGCTCGCCGACCGACGGATGCGAGTCGATCCGGAGTTTCTGGGTCGAAGGGATCGTGCGTTGTCGGCGCGCACCGAAGACGGCTATCTCGGGTTCACGTCGCGCTATGCGACACTGCAGGTCGGGCGCGTGGGCCGTTCGTGGGCGCTGCCGGGGCAACTCGGACTCATGGTCAGCAACGGCGCGTACACCTACGACCATGCTTACGTGCAGCTGGGAACCGACAAGGTGCATCTGTCCACGGTGATCGCACGGCTCGATGATGAACGGCTGAACTTCGTCACCGACACGCTGGCGCAACGATACTTCACTGCACACCGACTGGCGCTTCGTCTCGGCGGCGTCGAGGCCGGCATCAGCGAGAGTGTGATCTACGGCGGCGTGGCGCGCGGCTTTCAGCCCAATCTTTCCAATCCGGTGTCGCCGGTATTCCTCGCACAGTACAGCGACGGCGAGAAGATCAACGTGGCATTCGGCGCCGACCTGTTGTGGCGTGCGCGCAGTGGTGTGATGCTCGGCGGACAGGTGTACCTCGACGATTTCCAGATCGACAGGTGCGATCTCTGCGGAGAGCCGCCCGGGATCGGGGCGACGGTGACAGCCGACGGCCTGCCATTGCCTGGTGGCACGCGCGGGTTTGCGAGCTTTACACGTGTCACATCGCTGACGTACCGAGCGCCGGATCGGTTCGAGCGTTACACCAGTCGCACTGTCGGTCTTGGTCAGCGCAACAGCGATTTCGACGAGGTGAAGGCTGGCCTCGACGCCGGCCCGAGGCTGCCGGTTCCCGTGCGATTCTACGTTGCGTATCGCCGTCAGGGCGCGGGCGACTATCGTGAACCCTATCCGGCCGTCGCTCAGCGTGCGACATGGCCGACGATCTTCGAAGGTGTTGTGGTGAAGACGATTCGAGTGGCGGCCCGCAGCGCGCTGCGCGTGGGCGACGGGATCGAGGTGTCAGCCGACGCTGGCGTGAATCGGTCGGCGAATGACCTACGCGTCGCCGGCGCCTCGAAAACTCGGTTCGAGGGACGTATTCGCGTGGCGCTCGAGCCCTCGTGGGCGCGCATCCGGACATCGCTTTTCTGATGGACGGGCTGAACGAAGCTGTGCAGGCGCAGATCCGCGACGAAACGACGTTCTGGGAGAACGATCCGTTCGAGCGGCCGGGCGCCGACACCGTCGAAAATCTGCTCAATAAGTCGCTCGATGCCTCGATTTTCCAGGAGATCGTCGAACAGTTCAAGGCGCAGTTCGCATCGGCGCGCGCGATCGTCGAAGTCGGTGGCGGTCAAGGCTGGGCGTCCTGCATCGTCAAGCGCCTGAATCCCGCGGCGCATGTGACGCTGACCGACGCGGTGCACGCCGCGGTGGCCGGGCGGACCATCTGGGAACGTGTGTACCGCTGCAGTCTGGATGCGGCATTCGCGGCGCCGGCGCAGTCGATTCCGCTGCCTGATGGAACTGTCGATCTGGTGTTCTGCTATGCCGCCGCGCACCACTTCGTCGATCATCAGGCCGCGCTGCGTGAGTCATGGCGTGTCTTGCGGCCCGGCGGATGGTGTCTCTGGCTCTATGAACCGACATCCTCGGCCTTCCTGCGTGGCGTGGCCGAGGCTCGGGTCAATCGAAAGCGACCTGATGTGAAGGAGCACGTGCTCGTGCCTGCCGAAGTGCTGCATGTCGCTCGAGGCATGGGATTCGTAGGGCAAGTCACGTACTGGCCGCACAGGCTCAGGCGCGGTCGTTTCGAAAGCCTGTATTATCTCGGCCTTTCCTTCCTTCCATGGCTCGCACCTGTTCTGCCGTGCACGGCCCATTTCAGCCTCCAGCGTGGTAATGAACCTGGTCGCGTCGGCAGCGGCGGGAATGGCGCGGCATGAATAAGTTTCGTGTGTCGTGCAGCGAGGGGGCCAGTAGCTCAGCGGTAGAGCAGCGGACTCATAATCCGACAGGTCGTAGGTTCGAATCCTACCTGGCCTACGCCTCGCAGCGGCTCGAGGGCATCTCCGTCGCATCGCGGCGTGCGGATAGTTTGGTCGCGCCGCCGTGCGGGCCGGCCCCTTCCCCGAACCCGCTGGTACGATTACACTTGGCTGCTTCGGGTCGCTGTGGTTTCCGGGCTCGTACAGGGGTTGCAAAGTGCTTTGAAGGACGCGTAGCTCAGCTGGTTAGAGCGCTGCTTTCACACAGCAGAGGTCCGGGGTTCGAGTCCCTGCGCGTCCATATCCCCCCGCTCGTGATCTCACTGCCACATACTCAGCGATGAATCGCCCATTCCTTCGGCCGCTGCTCGCGGTCGGGGTCTTTTTGTTTTTGGCGGCGGCGCTCCCAGCCCAGACCGTCTCACCTCAGCAGGCTCAGCAACTTCTGCAGGGTCGCCCCGACCTGCTCAATCAGTTGCGCCAGCGCCTCGGTGGCAGCGGCCTGACGCCGGATCAGATTCGTGCCCGTCTTCGCGCTCAGGGGTATCCCGACAATCTGCTCGATTCATATCTGCAATCCGACGGTCGTAGTGGTTCGACGGGTGCCACCGAGCCGACCGGCGCTCCCGGAGCTGTTGGCGGCGTTCCTGGCGCCGCGGGCGGCACGAATGGCAACTCCGCGATGCCAACGTCCGACGTCTTTCAGGCACTTCGTGAGCTCGGCATCGCCGACTCGAGCGACTTCGACTTTCCGGGCGACACGAACCGCACCAAGCGCATCACCGGTGACTCGCTGCAGACGCCGTTCGACAGCACGCTCGACAGCCGCATCCCGACCGATGTTCGCGGACGCGACGGCCGTCGCCTGACGCCGTACGAGCAGTATCTCTACCTGCGTGCGGATTCGATTCAGCGGGACAGCGGACTGAAAGTGTTCGGCATGGACCTGTTCTCGCAGCGCAATGCGTCGCAGTTCGATGCGAATCTCGCCGGACCCGTCGATCCGAGTTATCGGCTCGGCGCCGGTGATCGGCTGGTGCTGATCCTCACCGGTGACGTGGAACAGGCGTACACCCTCGACGTCACGCGCGAAGGGTTCGTGGTCATTCCACAGGTGGGACAGATCAGCGTCGCCAACCTGACACTCGCACAACTGGAAGACCTGCTGTACTCGCGCCTCGGCCGCTCGTATTCCGGTATCCGCCGAGGCGCCAACGCGACGACGCGTTTCAGCATCAGCGTTGCCCGCCTGCGCTCCAACCAGATCTTCGTCGTCGGCGAAGTGGCGCGTCCGGGCAGCTATCGCGTCTCTGCCGCCGGCACCGCCCTCACGGCGCTGTACGCCGCCGGTGGCCCGACCATGAATGGGTCACTGCGCGCGATCCAGATCCGTCGCAATGGACGCTCCGTCGGCACGATCGACCTCTACGACTACCTCACACAAGGCGACGCGTCGCACGACGCACGACTGCTCAACGGCGACATCGTCTTCGTGCCGATTCACACCGGCCGCGTTCGTGTCCTCGGTGAAGTGAACCGTCCGGGGACGTATGAGGTGGGGACGTCAGGATCATTGGCTGAAATCGTGCGCGCCGCCGGCGGCATGTTGCCCACTGCGGCACGCTCGCGCATCCAGATCGAACGCCTCACGCCGATGCGTGATCGCACGCGACCCGGCAGTGACCGCGCAGTGCTCGACGTCAGCGGTAGCGGTGGCGCCGACGTTCCTGCGCTCGCCCTGGTCGATGGCGACGTCGTTCGCGTGCTCAAGGTGGCTGACCGCGTGCGCAATCGTGTGTTGATACGCGGCAACGTCTTCACGCCAGGCGCCGTGGGACTCACCAGCGGCATGAAACTCAGCGATGCGATTCGCAAGGCGGGTGGCCTCAAGCCCGACACCTATCTGGGACAGGTGCTGATCACGCGCCTCAATTCCGATTCCACGCGCACACAGTTGCGCGCGGCACTGGCGGATACGATCGGCAACGTCGTCAACGATCCGAACCTGCAGGAGGAGGACGAGGTGCGCGTCTTCGGCCGCAGCGAATTCCGTCCGCTGCGGTATGTGGCCGTCACCGGCGCCGTGCGTCGCAGCGGACGGTATCCGTATCACGAAGGCATGACGATGCGTGACCTGGTGCTGCTCGCCGGCGGCCTGCAGGAAAGTGCGCTGCTGACGGAAGCCGAGGTGGCGCGGATGCCAGTGTCACGCGCCGATGGCGCGACGGCATCGACGATGCGCGTGCCGATGGACTCGAGTTATCTGTTCGAACGAGGCATGGATGGCCGGTACGCCGGACCGCCGGGCCTGCCGGGGGCGGCGAGCGGCTCTCGCGACGTCGTGCTGCAGCCGTACGACAATCTGCTCATCCTGCGTCAGCCGGACTGGGAACTGCAGCGCTCCGTGTTCGTCGGCGGTGAAGTGAAGTACCCCGGCTCGTACACGCTGGTGAAAAAGTCCGAGCGCCTTAGCGACCTGATCGTACGTGCCGGTGGCCTGACCGGCGAAGCGTATGCCGATGGAGTGAACTTCTCGCGTCGCCGCAATCGCGTCGGCCGCATCGGCGTCAATCTGCCTGCAGTGCTCAGGAGCGCCCAGGATGAAGACAACATCATCCTGTTCGACGGCGACTCGATCACCATTCCGAGATATGACGCAGTCGTGCGAGTGGATGGTGCCGTGAACTCGCCCACCGCGCTGCCGTACGTGAAGGACAAGGACATGCAGTACTACATTCGCGCCGCCGGCGGTGGACGACTCGATGCCGACCTCGCCCGCACGTACGTGACGCAGCCGAATGGTCGCGTGGATGCGGTATCGCGACGCTTCCTGCTCCCGGATGGACAGCCGACACCGCGGCCGGGCGCGGTGGTCACCGTGCCGAAGCGTGATCGCACTGAGCGGCAGGACACGCTCGCCGCGCGAACGCAGATTGCGTCGATCATCGGCACGTTCGCCGCCGTGATCGCATCACTGGCGACGATCATCATCCAGACCCGCTAGCCGAGCGCCACGTATGGGAACAGTGCCGCCGACCGCAGCCGAGACGCGCACCGCGCCGTCGCTGCTGAGCAGCGGCGCGTTCAGTCTCATCACCAGCGCGGCACCGATCGTCGTCGCACTGGTCGCGCTGCCGATTCTCACTCGGCAGCTTGGTACAGAGCGACTCGGCTTGCTCGCGCTGGCGTGGGCGTGGCTCAGTTATGCGGCGCTGCTGGATTTCGGACTCGGACGCGCACTCACACGGCTCGTTGCTGCGTCCGATGCGGGCGAAGCGCTGGACGCGCCGATTGGTGCGTTCGTCGCGACGGGACACGTGGTACTGGCCGCCGTCGGTGCCATTGTCGGTCTCGTCGGCGCACTCGTCGCGCCCTGGTACGTCACGCGTGTGCTGCAAGTCTCGCTCGAACTGCGGCAGGATGCGATCACGAGTGCGCTGATCTTCGCGTTCTCGGTACCACTCGTCACCGGCGCGAGCGTGCCGCGCGCCGTGCTCGAGGCGCGCCATCGGTTCCGCGACGTGAATTTCGTGCGGTTGCCCGTCAGCGTCGCGACGTTCGCCGTTCCGTTGCTGCTGCTTCCCTTCACGGCGTCGCTCACCGCGATCGCGGTGACGCTCGCCGCCATTCGCGCGTGGGCCTGGTGGCGTTACACGACGCTCGCGCGTGTTTCGATGCCCACATCGGCTGGCGGCGGTGCAGCACGCCGTCATATGCGTCCCCTGCTCCGTGCAGGTGCGTGGCTCACGGTGAGCAACGTGCTCAGTCCGCTGATGACTGTCGCCGATCGATTTCTCATCGGCTCGGCTATCTCCGTGAGTGCGGTCGCGCTGTACGCCGTGCCGTGGGAAGCGATGACCAAGCTCTGGATCGTGCCCGGTGCGTTGATGATGGTACTGTTTCCTGCGATGTCGCGGGCCGCCGCCGCAGAACCTCAACAACTCGCCCCGCTACACAATGCAGGCATTCGCCTCATCGTGCTGATCGTCGCGCCCGTGTGCGCCGTCGCTGCGCTGCTCGCGCCGGCGCTGCTGTCACTCGCGGGTGGGCGCCAGTACGTCGGTGACAGTGTTGTCGTCCTGCGCGTACTCGCCATCGGCGTCACCGCGAATTGCATCGGCATCGTGCCGGTGACCATGCTGCAGGCCAGCGGACGCGCGCGGTGGGTCGCGCTGGTGCATCTGGCGGAAGTGCTGCCATTTCTCGTACTCATTGTGTTGTGCGTAAGCCGGTGGAGCATCATCGGCGCCGCGACCGCATGGACCGCGCGAGTGGTCGTCGACGCCGTCGTCATGGCGAGGCGTGCACACGCTGTGGCTCCACTGCCCGCGTCCACGTATGTCCTTGCGGCGAGCGGAGTCATCGCGGTCGCTGTCTGCGCATGGACGGCATCCCTGACGTCGGTCGAGAGCAGTTCACCGATCGTCGCCGCGATCCTCATCATCTCGGCATGTCCGGTCGCCTTGTGGTCGCAACGTCGTTCCGTCGATCGCCAGGTGCTCTCTCGTGCCGGTGGTCTGGGCTGACCGATGATCACCGTGATTGTCCTCCAGCATGGCCGATGGCGCGACACGGTCGCCTGCCTGCAGAGTCTCGTATCGTCCGTGCAGAGAGGGACGGCACGCGTGATCGTCGTCGACAACGCATCGCCCGACGACAGCGTCGCTCACCTTCACCTGTGGATTCGCGGCGGACTGCCGGATTCTCCGCGTCCCGTTCACGACACCGTTGCCGCGCATTGGTGGCCCGTGCGCGGTGCGACAACCGAGTGGTGCGTGCTCGACGCGCCGACGCCCAAACGCGGCGAGCTCGCAGCGTGGACACTCATCACTGTATCGGAAAACACCGGCTTCGCCGGCGGAATGAATACCGGCATCCGGGAAGCACTCGCCGATGCACGAACCGACGCCGTCTGGCTGCTCAACAACGACACGGTTGTGGCACCCGGAACGGTCGACGCCATCACCACTGCACTCGCCGTCGCGCCAGCGGATGTCGGTCAGTTCGGGATGACGGTGTGCTACTACGACCGTCCGACCATCGTCCAGTCTGTTGGGTGGTGCCGCTGGAATTCGTGGCTGGCCACCACACATCGGGTGCACGACGGCGCCAGTCTCGCGCAGCCGTTGTCGCGTGATGCACCCATGCCCGGATACGTCTACGGCGCATCTTGGATTCTGCGGGCCTCGGCGCTGCGAGACGTGGGTCTGCTGTCGGAGGATGGATTTCTGTACGGCGAAGAGCTGGACTGGGCATGTCGCGCCGCAACGCGATGGCGGTCGAGCCTGATTGCCGACGCGCTCGTCTGGCATCGCGAGGGCGCGAGCATCGGGGTCGGCGCGCGCGACGTCGGCTCACGAAGCGAAATGGCCGATCTGAACGGAATTTCTGCAAGACTCCGGATCACTCAGCGCTTTTTTCCTGCACGACTGCCCGCCGTATATTCCAGCTTGTTCGGTGCGGCGCTCAACCGGCTTCGCCGCGGCGATGCCCGGCGTGCCGTCGCAGTGGCACGGCTCGTCATCGCTGGCGGGTTGCCGGTACCGAGGCCGCCAAAGCGCCCGACCGATTCCCCCGCACACGAGTGATCGTGAGTCCAGACGTCTCGCCCGCCAACGCCTCGGTGCTCCAGCTTCCGGTCGAGGAATTCTCGATCGTCGAGCTGCGCCGTGGTGTGATCCGGCGCTGGCCGTGGCTCGTGATCGCGCCCCTCCTCTGCCTTGGCATCGGCGCCGGTGTAGCGACGCTCTGGCCCAAGACCTGGCGGGCGACGACGACGTTCGTGCCGGAACAGGCGCTCGGCTCGAACAATGCCAGTATCATCGGCGCACTTGGCGGACTCAGCTCGCTGCTTGGCGACGCGGGCGGCGGTGCAGGCGCGTTGGCGCGCCTGAAGGACGGACCCTCGACTGAATTCTTCGCCGATGTGCTGACCAGCACGGAGCTGCTCAGCGCCACGCTGCGAACACATTTCATCGATCCGGACACGCCCGGCATACAGCGCCCCTTGCTGGACCTAATCGATGTGTCGGGCGACACCCCCGAGCGCCGCTTCGGCAACGGCCTGCGGAAGCTCCAGAAACGCGTCGTCGTCGTGATCAGCAGGAAAAGCAGCATTGTAAACCTGAATGTGACGCTGAATGATCCCGTTCTTTCGGCCGCGGTCGCGAATCGCATGCTCGACCTTCTCAACCGTTTCAACCTCGAGCGGCGTCAGCGGTCGTCAACGGAGCAGCGTCGTTTCGCGCAAGAGCGCCTGCGCACAGCGCAATTCGAGCTCGACTCGGCCGAACGCGTCAAGCAGTCATTTCTTGACTCGAATAGGAACTATTACGAATCGCCACGCTTGCTGGCCACGTACGATCAGCTGGATCGCGTCGTGCGCGTGAAGGAAGGCATCCTGGTCGGGCTCACGAAGACCTTCGAGGAGAGTCGGGTTGCTGAAGTGCGCGACACGCCGCTGCTGACGGTGGTCGACGTTGCCACGGCGCCGGACCGGCCGCTACAGCGACCGTTGCTGTGGGGCGGACTCGCGGCGGCCGCAGGCGCACTCCTCGGCCTGGTGACCGTCCTCGTGATGGCGATGGGCGACCGGCGCGAGGTTGTCCCGAACGCCCGGATCGTGTCGGCCGACGCGCCCATTCGCGTGATTTCCTGACCCGCGAATGCCGGCGCTGACTGTCAACGCCGCGAGAATCGTCACACCCACGGCGTCGCTCCGGCACCTCGCGACACTCGTCGTAGTGGCCACGCTGCCCCTGACGTATGCGATGACGGTGCGCGTGATCTTCCCGATCAAGATCTACGAGGTGCTGCTCGTCTTCTGTGTCCTGCTCGCGGCGTGGGAAGGCCGCCTCGTCCTGGCGCCGGGGCTCGGCCGATTCGCACGTCCGATCGTGGCATTTCTCGGATGGTCCGTGGCGGTGCTGTGCATCCGTCTCGCCGTGCCGCTCGACTCGTTCACGACCTCCGGTTTCGATGCGCGTGTCGGTCCGGTGGGCGATGCCGTGATCAAGGTCGCGTACTGGCTGCTCGCGCTGTTCGCATTCCTGCTCGTGGCCACCGCCGCCTACGAAGATTCCCGGCGCGTCGCGCGATGGTGGTGCATCGGTGCGATCTGCGCCGCCACCTACGGCTGGTTGCTGTTGCTGTCGTCGGTGTTCCTGCTGCCCGCACCGTTGCTGCCAGGCATGGCGAGTCCGCAGATCATCAACATCGCGGGACGCGAGTTGTTTCGCGGCGGCACGTTCCAGGAGGGAAACTATTTCTCGATGTACCTCCTGACGTCGCTCGCGGTGGCGCTTTGGCTGCGATGGCGATGGACGGCCGTCTTCATGGCGACGACCGTCTTCATCACATTCTCCACGGCAAACGTGATCGCGCTTGCACTCTTTGGCTGCATCTACGTCATCGGTGTCGGCGCGCAGGAACGCGATCCGCGCGGAAAGTTCTATGCCGCTGCATTCTTCCTGGTGCTCACGTCGCTCGTCGCCGGCGTGCTCGTCGCGACGGGATACGTGTCCGAATTCTTCGTCGCGAAGCTGGCGACCGAGGAGTTCGGATCGAAGCTCGACCGACTCGACCTTGCGGTCGCCGCGGCACGCATGTCGGCCGACCACCCGATCCTTGGTGTCGGCCTCTCGCACTACGGGTACAACTATCGCCCCTACCAGCTCACGGACTTCTTCGATCGCACGCGCGACGTGAAGCCGATCGCGAACAATCCGTGGTTCGAGCTGGTCGCCGAAACAGGTCTCGTCGGACTCGCGATCATCGTCACTTTCTGCCGACGTGTCTGGATGAAGGCGTCCGGCAGCGCGGGACTGCCTTTCCGCGCCGGCGTCGCAGCCGTTGCGCTCGGACTGTTTACATTTCCGAGCATCACCGTCCTCTTCATCTGGGCCTTCTGCGGACTCGCTGTCGGCGTACGTCTGCGCGAAGAACTCGCAGCCGGCCGCAACGTGGCCATCGGTGATGCGGTGTCCGCCTGACATCGACGGCGCCGAGAGACCGCAGCGCCGAGCGTGACCACGATTCGTCATCCGGCTACAGACGGGCGGCGTGATTTTCATGACCCCGGGAGTTCGTGTCCTACGATTCAGCAGCACACCGGAATGCGTACATGGCGTTCCACGGCCGTCGGGCCGACTTCCTCATGCAGTGCATCGCGTCGCTCGGGCTGGGTACGGACGCGACGGTGCTCGACGTAGGACGGAGCCCGCTCACCAACCTGGTGCTGGCACGCTTTCCGCGGCTCACGACGCTCGGCCTTCCGCTCGATGACACGTTGCTGGACAAGGCGGATCAGCTCGACAGCACACGCGTGCCGCATATCGTCTTCGACCTGAACGCGGCCAGTACGGCTTCGGCGTGGGTCGTCCCTGCGCAGTTCGATCTGATCCTGTTCAATGAAGTCGTCGAACACCTTCGCATTGCGCCAACGTGGGTGTTTCGCTATCTGCACGCATTGATGCGTCCTGGTGCGTTTCTCGTGTTGCAGACGCCGAATGCCGTGTCGCTTGGCCACCGTGTGCAGATGCTCGTCGGGAAGAACCCGTATGTCGAATTCGCGCTGGATGCGGAGACGGGATCACATCACTTCCGCGAGTACACGAGAAGTGAACTCCTCGGTCATGCCGAGCGCGCTGGACTGACGCTGTTCGAGCACCGGTTCGTGAACTACTTCCCTGCCCGATCAGCTCTGCTGAGGGCCGTCAGCACGCTCACGACGGCCGTCCCGTCGTTCAGGAACGGGCAGACTTTCGTCTTTCAGCGGCCCGGCTGACCCCGAATCTGCCCCCGGAAGCGCGCGCTGCGCCGTGCATTCCTCGCACGCGGGTAGAACGCCCCCCACTGAGTCGGTAGTTTTGTCCGATGCCATCGGGTCAGCGGACGCTTCAGAATCTCAGATCCACATCCGGGCGCACGGCGCCCGGACAATGACGCGACCTCGACTCGTGCAGCTGCTGGGACGCGCCTACCTGCTGCCCACGTGGTATCCCGCGCCGCTCGTGACCGGTCTGGCCCTCCTTGATCAGGGGCGCCGTCTGCTCAGCGCGCCAGCCGGAACGCGCCCGATTCCGGATCTCACGCACGCCACGATCGTGATCGCCAAGCCCGATCATTTCGGCGATCTCGTGCAGGCGACGGCGCTGTTTCGCGCGCTGCGAGACCAACTGCCTCACGCACGCCTCGTGCTCGTGCACGGCTCCTGGGCAGCCGAAGTCGCCCAGTGGCTGGTCGCGAATGACTACGTGCACGACCTGGTGACGTACGATGCGGCGTGGCTGCAGTCGGGCGACGTGTCGTGGCCCACGCGCCTGCGCATCGAGCACGCGACGCGGAGTTCCGCAGCGGCCGCGATCAAGCAGCTGCATCCGTCCGTCTATCTCGACATACGCTGCACGACGCCGAGCACGATCGACCTCGCGATTGCGTCCGAATCGCCATTGCGCATCGGCTTCGGGCTGCGCGGACGCAGCTGGCAGTATCACGCGCTGATTCCCTATCGGCCCGACGCGTCGCTCGGACAGAACTGGCTCAACGTGCTTGATGTGCTCGGACTGCAGTCGGCCACGTACCGCGGCCCTGTGCTTCCGGTCGGCGAACCGTTGACGGCTCACGCGCCGATCATCGTGCAGCCTGGCAGTCGCACCGCAGCAAAGGAAGCGCCGAGCGCATTGTGGCATGCGCTGCTTCCCGCGCTCGCGGAGCGTTCGCCGATCCAGCTCGTCGGCAACGCGCGTGATCGCGAACATTTCGCCGCACTGCGCGCGCTGGTGCCGAGTGCGCGCCTGCACGATGCCATGGGTACGACGGCGTTTTCCGATCTCGTCGTGGCGACGTCGCGCGCGCGCGCAGCCGTCGGTGTCGAGTCGATGGTCGCACATCTCGCACTCGGTCATGGGCGTCCGACCGTCGTGCTCAACAATCCCGACGCGTCCGGCGTCGTTGCCTTCCCTGACGGTACGCCGTCATTGACCTTTGTCGACATGACCTCCGATCCACAGCGCGCCGCCGCCGCCGTCCTCGCGCACATCGACCGGTATCTCGCCTGATGCGTGTTGCCATCATTCATGACTGGCTCACGACATGGGCTGGCGCCGAGTGCGTGCTGCAGCGGTTGCTCACGCTCCTGCCGCAGGCCGAGCTGTTCTCGACCATCGACACTTTGCCCGAGGAGTATCGCGTCGGGCTGGTGGGCCGGACGCCGCACACCACGCTGCTGCAGCACATGCCGAAGCTGGCCGACAATTATCGCATGCTGCTGCCGCTGATGCCGATGGCGATCAAGCAGTGGGACTTCACCGGCTATGATCTGATCGTCTCCAGCTCGCACGCCGTCGCCAAGGGCATCACCGTTCCGAGGGGCACGCGCCACGTGTGCTACTGTCACACGCCGATGCGGTACGCGTGGGACCTTGAGAACGCCTATCTCGACACGAGTGGATTCCGCGGACCCAAGGCGTGGGCAGCGCGCCAGGTGTTGTCACAGTTGCGGAACTGGGATCGGCGCAGCGCGAACGGCGTCACGGAGTTCATCGCCAACTCCGCCTACATTTCGGCGCGGATCAAGCGCTGCTACGGTCGCGAGAGCGTGGTCGTGCACCCTCCGGTGGACACGGCGGGTTTCGCGCTCAGCGCCGCGCCGCGTGCGACCAACTTCGTCACCGCCGGACGCATCGTGCAGTACAAGCGCATCGACCTGCTCGTCGAGGCCTTTCGCCTGCGACCGAATGAACGACTGATCGTGATCGGTGATGGACCCGGTCGTGCGTCGATCGCGTCCGGTGCGCCGCCGAACGTGCACTTCACCGGCCGCCTCCCGCTGCCCGAATTGCGCGCTCACCTGCAGTCCGCCCGCGCATTCCTGTTCGCGGCCGAGGAGGATTTCGGCATCACACCGCTCGAGGCGCAATCGTGCGGCACGCCGGTCATCGCATTCGGACGCGGCGCCGCGACGGAAACGATCCGCGGACTCGATCACGCGACGCCGACCGGTGTCTTCTTCGGCGCGCAGACACCGAACGCGGTCGTCCGCGCACTCGATGATTTCTACGCCCACGAGCAGGACATCACCGCCGAAGCGTGCCGGAACAATG
The DNA here is from genome assembly GCA_014379355.1 of Gemmatimonadaceae bacterium. Classification (GTDB taxonomy): domain Bacteria; phylum Gemmatimonadota; class Gemmatimonadetes; order Gemmatimonadales; family Gemmatimonadaceae; genus JACMLX01. The sequence continues at coordinate 47,770 of JACMLX010000136.1, read as the reverse complement.
CGCAGCGCTTCGCGACGGCCTGCTTCGATCGCGGCATGTCGGAGGCGCTGGGACTGCCGGTTCCACAGGCACGTCACCAGCCTGAGCCCGCGTTGCGGGCGATCTGATCGCCGCGCACATGGATCAACGTCCCGCACTTCCGGCCCTCACCGGCCTGCGATTCGTCGCGGCCGTGCAGGTCGTGCTCTTTCACACACGCAGCGCGGCACCGGGCCTGCAGCGAGCGTCGTTTCTCGATCCCTTCGGCGGAGGCTACAGCGGTGTCAGCCTCTTCTTCGTGCTGTCGGGATTCATTCTCGCGTACAACTACCTGACGCCGGACGGCAACGGCGTGCGCTCCGTTCGCTCGTTTCTCGTGGCACGCGTGGCCCGCATCTACGCCGTGTACGCTCTCGGTGTCGCAATCGGCATTCCGGTGCTCATCGCGGAAGCGTCTCGGCACGGCGGTGTGATGGCCAACGCACGGTTCCTCCTCGCCGTGATCGCTGCGAATCTCACGCTGGTACAAGCGTGGATTCCGGCCTACGCGTGTCGCCTGAATTGTCCTGGCTGGTCACTGTCGGTGGAGGCGTTCTTCTACCTGCTGTTTCCACTGCTGGGCTGGTGGCTCTGTCGGCGTCGCACCGCCGCACTGCTCGTCATCGCCGCCGCCTGTCTCGCACTCGCATACGGTGCCGCATTGCTCTACCTGCGCGTGGACCCGGACAAGCTCGGGACGGTCACCGCCGCGTCGTACGCCACCTGGCTCTCCGTGATGAAGTTCAATCCGGCGATTCGACTGCCGGAATTCGCGCTCGGCATCGCGCTTGGCATGCTCTATCTTCGCGCACCGCAGGCCCTCGGCCATCGTGCCGCGATCGTGTCGCTGGTCGCGTTCGGCGTCGCGTGTGTCGGACTCGCGGCGCACGAGCGACTGCCGTACCTGCTCGTCCACAACGGCTTGCTGGCGCCCGTCTACTGCGTGTTGATCTTCGCGCTGGCCGCGGGCCAGGGACCATTGGCTCGCCTGCTCAGCACGCGGCCGCTCAAGCAACTCGGCGAGGCATCCTTCGCGCTGTACCTGTTGCATGTCCCGCTGATCGGCTACTGCGCCCGACTGTTTGCGCTCGGTGGCATCACGCAGAACGACGCGTCGTGGCCGTGGGCGTTGATGTACCTCGTCGCCTGCCAGGTCACGGCGTTGGCCGTGCTGCATTGGATCGAGGAGCCTTCGCGCGTTGCGATCAAGCGCTGGCTGTCACCTTCGCCGCGCACGGACTGAGGCTGGACACTCACACATCGGACGCGGCAACGCAGCGCGCACGTCGCATTCTTTTTCGTGTCTGGCGCGGCACACTGCCGCTGTCCGTCAGAGAGATACGCCCGGCGACGTGGTATCTCCCGTGACGATCCTCACGCGCTGCGCGTGCAACAGGCGCGACGTGCGCCAGAGGATGCCGAGGAATCGCGGGCCGCGAATCAGGTAGCGCTTCCAGAGCCGCTTCGGATCCTGCGCCAATCGGTACGCCCACTCGAATCCGGTGTTGGACATCCATCGCGGTGCGCGCTGCAACTTGCCGGACAGGAAATCGAGGCTGGCGCCACACCCGATGGCGACAGCGGGCTTGATCTCGTCGAGCGCGCGCGCAATCCACATTTCCTGCTTCGGCGCACCGAGTGCCACGAACACGAGGTCCGGCTTCGCGGCCTTCACGCGCGCGACCACCTCGGCGTCACCGGCACTCTTGCCGTCCATCGACACGAACGCCGGGTCGACGCCGACGATGCGCACCCCGAATTCCGAGCGGAGTCGCTCCGATGCGATCTCTGCGGCGCCTGGAATACCCGGCATGCCGCCAAGGAGGTAGACACCCCAGTCGTTCTCGACCGCCAGCTGCATGATCGGCAACAGCATGTCCGAGCCGGACAACTTCTCAGGAATGCGCTTCCCCAGCAGTCGCGACGTCCACACCAGTGGCATCCCGTCAGCGAACGACAGGCTGGCGCGCCGATACGCCTTGCGCAGCCCTTCATGCTGGTCCGCCATCACCACGTGGTCGACGTTCGGCGTGAAGATCGCGCCGCCATCGCCACTCGCCACGAGTTGCCTGACTGCAGCGATCGCATCGTCGAACGCGAGCGCATCGACCCACAATCGGCCGAATCGCACGCGATGTCGTTTGTCGGGTGCCCTCACTTGAACCTTGTCGTCACGGTACGATCTCGTCGGAGCGCGCCGTCCGAACCCATTCGCCATCGCGACGCCTGGGCCTGAACAGCACCGAAACTTTCCACACTGCGTAGACCGGCGCCCACGCCAGGTCACCAATCACGCGCACGCCGCCACCAGAGAGTGCCGCGCCGCGCAGTACGTACGCGGCGAGGAACGCCACACAGAGCAGCATCGGAACCGCCGCGGCAAACGACAACCAGCCGACCAGCAGGCCAGTTCCAGCAACCACCGCGCCGAGCACCACGCCACCGGCGAGCAGCGTCAGGGGCGGAACGAGCAGGTCGAGAGCCAGGTCGAGCGGAATGGCACCCGCGCGATGGAATGAGGCGCGCAGCAGTGGCGGTACCAATGACGTGATCAATGCGAGGCGCCCACCTTCCCAGCGTTCCCGCTGTGTTCGCGATGCGGCCTCGGTCACCGGCATGTCACCGCGGACCTCTGCGTCGTGCACATACTCGACACGCGTATACGCCAGGCCAAGTGCGACGCCGTACTCGACATCCTCGACGATGGAAAACGCACGTGGTGGCACGCGACGCAGCAGATCACTGCTGAAGCCCATGCCATTGCCGCGCAGACCGCACGACAGGCCGAGTCGCTCCCGACCCAACGAGCGAACGGTGTGGAACATCGTCAACGCCAGCACCATGAGACGTGTGCGCCATGACGCGTTCGCGTTCCGCACGCCGTACTCCGCCTGCACGGCCTGTGCACCGCGCACGGCGCGCGCCGAAAATGCGGTCAGCAGGTTGCGGGATACGCTCGTGTCCGCGTCCACCACGACGACCATCTGCGCGAAACCGTCCGAGAGCGACTGCGCGTACGCATGCGCGAGCGCATACCCCTTGCCGCGTTCAGTGCCGTGCGTGCGCTCGAGCACCTGCGCACCGGCATCGCGTGCGCGCTGTGCGGTATCGTCGGTGCAGTTGTCGGCCACGACCAGGATGCGAAACCGGTCGGCCGGATACGTCATCTGCCGCAGGCTGGCGACGGTCGCGCCGATGCCCGACGCTTCATTATGCGCCGGCACCACGATATCGAATCGCGTCGTCTCGTCAGCCGGCAGCGGCAGGATCCGCGCGGAACAGATCGTGAGGAGGACGAGATACCCGGTCGCTGCCAACAGCGGCAGTGACAGGAGCAGGACGACGATATCCGCCGGACGGAGTGCGTCGAGCATCGCGCTCACCGTGCGGCCTGCCGATGCGGGCGAGCAGTCCCCTTGTCGCGTGTTGTACGTCGTGCACCGCCCAACGACTCGAGCAGCCCGACACGAAGGCGCTCACGGCCGCTGCGACGGAGGTCGATCATTCAACCACCAGAATATCGCCCTGTTGGAGGCGAAATCCGCCAGCGCGGCCGAGGTCCGTCAGCGAGCTGAATGTGAAACGAAGGCGGAGGGGCTCCGGCACCTTGCGCACGACGAAAATACGGTCCTTGTGCGCAAAATCCGTGAGACCGCCCGCAACCGCGAGGGCCTCGGCAACACCGCTGCCACGCTCCACGGCGAAGGTGCCCGACGACTTGACGGCACCCAGCACGGTGATCCGGACCGGCAGCACGTCCTCGACCACGATGTTGACCCGGGGATTGAGCACCAGGTTGCCTGCCTTCAGCGCGGTGGCGATGTCGTTCGCCGCCGCCGTCGGTGACTTGCCGGCCACGACGATGTCGTTGATCAGCGGGATCGCCATGCGACCGTCAGATCGCACCCGGCCACGCGTGGACATTTTCTCATTGTCGAAGACCTGCACCGCCAGCAGGTCGCCGACGCCGATCATGTAGGTGGCGTCGGACGCGCCGGGCGTTCGTGACAGGTACGCATCCGCCCATTCGAACTGGCCGGTTGATCCCGAGGCACACGCTGACAGCACGCTGACAGCGAGGGCGCAACAGATCGAGCGTTGAGCCACGCTTACCGCGCGACTCCGGGAATGCCAGTGCGAGATTTTCATGGGAAGCAAGACGGTCTGGGACAGTGCCACGTGACGACATCCGATCAACTGCCGAACGTGAATCCTAATCCAAAAGACGCGCCAAAGCCCTTGGTCAGGAAAGTGTCTTTCCGGGCGCGATACGATGATCCAAAACTGAGCGTCAGTCCCGAATTCAGCACACGACGCAGTCGCACAGACACGCTTTCGCCTCGCAACGCCGGAAGGCTCGATCCGCTCTGCTTGCTGCGTCCAGTGACGCCCGAGACACTCAGGAAGTTACCTCGCAGCGCTTCGAAATCGTACGACGCGAACACTGCCGACGTCGTCAGGATTCCACCGAGACCGAACGCCGGCGACGCGGTGTAGCTGTAGCCACCAGTCAGGTAGCCAGGCCCGATACTGTCGGCGAGCGCCGCAGAACCAGATGGACCGTACGTCGCCCTGCCCGGCGTCGCGGCTCGCACGACGCCTGCAGTGGCGATCAACGCCACCTTGCCGAAGGCCTTGGTCCAGTTGACCCCGAGCGATTGCAGAGAGGTCATCGCGCCCTGCGCGTTTCCCTGCTGGGCATTGACATCCAGCCCGATGGTGTTGGTCACCGAGATGACATGCGTCAGTTGCCCGTTGCCCGAAGCCAGGTATCCGGGTATCGCACCCGGCGAATCGAACTGAGCCTGACTGTACCCGACGCGAACCGTCGCCGTGGTGCGCGCCGTGAGTCTGTCCGCCAGCGACACGGTCGATGTGAGCTGCTTCTGCTGCACCAGCCCCAGGAACGGGAGATCGACGGCCCCGACGACCGCTGATGACAGCCGGGTATCGAAACCGACTTGCGCGGCCACAGTCACGGCGGCCGTGAGTCGTCGGTCCGCACTCACACTCACGCCGTACGCAAAATTCGTGAAGGCCGTGTTCTTCTGAAAACGATTGATGGCGGCAGTGGCATTGATTGCGTAGGTGCTGACCTGGCGTCGCTTGAACAGCGAGAGACTCGCGCCGGCGGTGCTGATGACATCTGAGACCCCGCCCGTCACCAGCAAGGGATTCGAATCCCAGCCCTGCTCCGCCCCGAGCACCAGGAACCAGAAGCTCGGCGTCCTGACCTCTCGCACCCCCTGCGCGCACACCGATGTGGACAGCAGGCATGCCACAAGACCGCTCACCATCCCAGCGAAAGGCCGACTGATTCGGCACGCCCGCGAACGCGTCATCGCAGCACGGTGCTCGGCACACTCTCGGCGCGAACCCGGTAGCGAGGCGTGGTCGTCGCGCCGAGGCGACGCGCCCGCGGACGACGACGAATCATGTAGCTGAGTGGCACTGGCTTGCGCCCACCCAACGTCAGGATCGTGGCGACGAAAATCTTCACGTCGAGAAGAAACGAGACGTTGCGGACATACAGCAGATCGTAATGAATCCACTGGTGGAAGTCACCCGTTTCGCGGTCCTTCCGGCAGACTTGCCAGAGTCCGGTGATCCCGGGTCGCACGGATAGTCGACCGTTGCGCCAGGGAACACAAATCTGATTCTCGCGGAATGGCGACGGTCGCGGGCCGACCAGGCTCATTTCACCCTTCAGCACATTCCAGAGTTGCGGCAATTCGTCGACGTTCAACCTGCGCAGGATGCCGCCGATTTTCGTCACGCGAGGATCATTCGCCATCTTGAACTGCGGGCCGTCCATCTTCTGCTGCGCCGCCAATGCACGCTGCAGATCATCGGCATTCGTCAGCATGCTGCGGAACTTCCAGCACTTGAATGCACGCGCATCCTTGCCCTCACGCGAATCCCCATAGAAGATGGGACCGGTGGACGTGAATTTCACCAGTATCGCGATCACGGCCATGAGCGGAGACAGCACGATCAGTGCGACGGCGGCAAGGATCGGTTCGAGCAGCGCCTTGGTCGTCACATACGTTGGAATGGAGCGACGCGGCGCATCGGGTTCGGCCACGCGATGCGGTGCGGCATGGCGACGTTGGCCGGCCACGGCCGCAGTCGACACTGCATCACCACTCACGACGCGATGCCGGACGGTCGCACCCGGCGCGACGGCGGAGTCTGCGAGCAATAGTGATTGCGCGACGATGGCGCCCGCACCGATCGTCGCGCGCTCGCCGATCGAGGCCGGACCGACCACGAGTGCACCTTCGCCGATCGACGCCCCGTCGCGCACCATCACTGGCCCGACGAGGCGCGCCGTGGCCGCGATCGTCGCCTTCGATGACACGAGCGAGTGTACCCTCGACGCGCCGCGATTGCGCGAGAGGTCGCGCATCGTGTGCAGCGCGCTCACGCGTCGTTCACTCAACGCCAGCGCACCCGCCTCATCGTCGAGATCGAAGCAGTCACCATGGAACGGCACGTCCTGGCTCGGTACGCCACTCGACGTCAGCTGCATGCGCAGCCCCTCGAGTGAGCCGAGCGTGAGCGGCAGCGCGATCTGGGCGCACGCGACCGGCACGAGCGACGCCATCACGCCGGATGGGAATGGCCACGTCACCGGTTCGAAGTAGCGCTGGATGCGCCGGACGCGCCCGTCGTCATCGGTCTGCACCAATTCCTTCGTGCGGAGCGTGGGTGCCTCGAAGGCCACCAGGTGCCGCACCATGCGCGCATCGTTCACCGCCGTCGCACAGAGTGGCCGCAGGTCGATGCCGTCGACGGGATAGCAGATCGAGGACACGAAGAGGAACACATCGGATGGGGCAAAGCGCTGCAACTCGTTGCCGAACTTGCGCACCATCGTGATCCGATCCACATCCGAGAATGCGTCGACGATCCGCTTCTGATACGCCTCGTCCGGTTCGAAGGACGACAGCACGATCGGGCGATGCGCCGTGACCTTGAGCACGCTGCGCATCATTTCCCGCAGTACCAGCTCATTCCCGGCAGGCAGCAGCAGGAGTGACCCGCTCGCCGAATCCGCGCCGGAAAACGCGGGGCGACTGTCGAGCAGGACTGGGATGATGCTCATGTAAGTGATTCGCTGATTCGCGCCGATCGGACATCATTGCCGACCGCTCCGCTGACGCTGCTCCGACGACCCTCGGCACCTCCACCCGCACGCATGCGTGCGTCCAGTGCGATGGACGCCGCCAACACGTCCGCGGGCGGTGGTTCCACCGGCGATGACGAATCCGCGACGGTCGCATTCTTCAATTGATCGCCGGGCACGACGACGCTGCGATCGGCGAGCAGGGACGAGTCCACGCTGCTGCCGGATCCGATCACGCAATCATCCCAGATGAACGAGCGCGACACGATCGCATTGGACGCGATGATCGATCGGGCGCCGACGGATGCCGGTCCGACGACGATCGCACCTTCCTCCACGATGACGCCTTCACCCAGTAGCACCGGGCCGATGATGCTGGCTGACCGATGCACGGTCGCCGACGGATGGAACATGCCCTCACCGACACGCGTGTAGTTGGGCAGGAACACGGGGCGCTCGATGGAGCTCGACACGAGCCAGCGACTCACCGCCGCGTAGCTGGCATAGTCCAGCACCTTCGCCGACAAGCCGTGCACTTCGTGCATCGCGACATGTTCACCTTCACCATTCAACCGACCGAGCAGCCCTTCCTTGATGTCCTGGTAGCCGTGTTGCGCCACCGACGTCAATGCTTCGCGTTCGAAGACGTAAATGCCCGCAGGCTGGCGACGCACGCCGCTGGCCATGCCGCGACGCCGCCGGTCGAACTCGACGACGACGGTCGCCGTCGCCTGCGACGCGCGGTGTGCGTCGATCAACGCGCCGAAATCGAGGGTCGGAATGATGGTCCCTTCGATGACGATGAATGTCGAAGCACTCGTCATGAGGGCAGCATCGCGCGCGCAACCGGCTGGTCCGCGCGGCTCATCATCCTCGAAGTACGACAGCGACATGGATCCGGGCGCGCCATCGCCGAGCACGGTGCGCAACGATTGCGTGGCACTGTTTGCGCACAACACCACCGATGCGATGCCGGCATCGCGCAGCCACTGCAGTGGATACTCGATCAAGGGCGTGTGCGCGATCGGCAGGAGCGGACCGCGCAGCACGCGTTCGAACGCGCCATCGCCCCAGTGGTGTGTCCCCGCGAGCACGATGCCACACACGCCGCGCGCGTCGCGCATCGGACGCACCGCATTGCCACCTGCCGTCAGCGACTCATCGTCGGCCGAGGCGGGAGGAAAGCCGTTCAGTGGCAGGAACGTCACGGACTACACCTATTCGAAACGAGAGAGACCGGGAAGCACGCTCACTTGGCCGTCGATCCGCGTGAGGCGGAGGCCGACGCCAAGGTCGACGCGCTTTGCAAGCGCTCGCGGACGCGCGGCACGAGTTGAGACGTGTTCGCCGCCCAGTTCGTAACTGCGTTCCAATCTATGTATTCGCCAACCTTCGGGCCTGCCGAGAGCGCCTGACGGACCCATGCGCGCAGAGCGAAATCAGGAGCGTTCAGCAGCATTGCCGTAACTCCTGCCCGCTATAGAAGGGACGTTGCATGCCAAGGATCTGACTCAGTCAGCGAAAACCGTCGCATTTCGGCACATTCCAGCAGACTTGACGCGATTCGGGGCAAGCTCGAACGAGCGTGGCGACCTCATTCTGAAAATAATGTGGACAGGCTAATTCCGAAAGATGACGAATCGTGCCGAATGTGAAACAGTCTGGTCGCGAAGAGTTCTATTGCGAGACCGATCTCAATTGTGTCACATCAACGCTCTGGTCATTCGCGCACTTCGACGGCGCAGAGCCTCTGCACGCGAGCGCCGAGCGCCGCGGAAACCGTACAGGTGATCTCGACGTCGTCGCGCAGTCGCGTCCGCGCGGCATTCCGCGCTCAGCGCGACAGGAGCCTGGCGTCAGGAGACCATGCACCCGTCTCGATTGCAAGCTTTCCGGCCAGGGCCAGGGCCAGCGACAGCATCATCGTATTCAACGGTTCGATGAGACCGATGTCGCCCCACGCCTGGTTCACGTAACACAACACAATCGCGATCACCGTCGCCGCACACGTCCGTTCCGATCCGGTTCGGGCAAAACGATAACTCCGCGCCGCGAGAAAAATGCCCACGATGATCGGCATCCACATGAACACGAAACCAACGATGCCCGACAGCTGCAGAAGCCACAACACACTGTTGTGCGCCACCGTTCGGTATTCCTTGAAGGCCTGCGCGACCGACGGCAGCGTGACGATTTCGACCCACTGCTTGCCGAACCCGCTCCCGAGAAAGCGGTGCTGGTCGAGATTCCACACGAGGTTCTGCATCTCGAGAATACGCCACTGACTCGAACCATCCGACGTGTTCGCGATGCCGAGGAGCGTGTGGCCCGGCGAGAAAATACCGGTGCTGACTTTGCTGGCAATGCCGAGATAAAGCGCCAGGAACGGCGCGAGTGCGATCAGAGCCAGGTTCGCTCGGCGTCGCAGCATGCCGTTCACGGTCGTGTAGAACACCCCAAGCGACGCGACCAGACTGACCCACGCGAGCCGGCGATCGTTGACCACGATGCCAAGGAGCATCCAGGAGACGACCCCCCCCATGCCGAGGAATCGCGGCCATGACGGCGCGTGGGCCCAGGCGGCAAACCACGCAAAGACGACGGTGACGAAGAGCACGGAGTCAACGTGCGACGACATGTACGACGCCTCGAGGCCGAGACTCCACGCGTCCTTGTTCAGGAAATACACGCCAAGTGCGACCTTCAGCATCGCGGCGAGCGTCGCCCAGAGTGCGAGGCGACGGAAGTCCCGGGAGTCACGCAGGGTGTAGCTGAGCACGATCGTCTGCAACGGCAATACGATGAACGGCCGGATCTGGAAAATCGAGACTCGCGCGCTCCCGCCGGTGACGAGGCCCCATGCTTCGAGCGTCAGGGCGGCCAGCAACTCGAGACCAAGGAACACGAACAAGACTCGCGCGCCCGGCACCCGGCCTTCGGCGTCGATCCGCTGTCCACGCACTTCGCGGATGATGAGCAGGATGAACATGCAGACGAAGGCGAGCTCGATCCCGGTGAATGACATCGCGTTGATCCCCGTCACATTCTTCAGCAATCCATTCACCACGAGCGAGCCGGGCCGCAGCACGCCCTGGTACAGCGGACCGCTCGCGTACTGAGGCGTGAAGAAGAAGAACTGTGCGAACACCACCACGGTCATCGTGCGCCTGAGTGGCTGTGTCCATACGATGTAGCCCACGAGCGCGACCTGCGCGGGCATCTGCGCCAGAACGACACTACCGGTCATCAGCATGATCAGCACGCTGATCACGACCACGACGACGATTGCGCCAATCGCTCGTGTGGTGGCCTTGCGCTCGAGGCGCGCGAATCGCCGAGGCGCCGCCTTGGCGTCGTTGCTGCCGATGCCGGGAAGGAGCGCCGGCACCGAGGGCGGCCTCGTCGTGGTCGTCATGACGTCAGGCCAGTTGCTAATAAAGAACCCTGAACACCGCGAGGATCACGACATAAATGCCGACCCACGCCGTCATCCCGAGAATCGCGCGGCGCAATCCCAGCATGCCATTGGGATTTCGGGCGCTCCGGATCGGCAGCACGAACGTCATGATGACCAGCGACATCAGGAGCAGCCTGGACACTCAGGCGCTCCTCGACATGCGTGCCGGAGCCACGGAGGTTGCGCGCACGAATCCCTGCACCGTCAGCCCTTGGCCCCATGGAGTGCAACAGAGCCGATGAAATATTGCTTTCCCACACTTTCGATCGTTCGCCGTGTCTCATCGAGGAACGCCTCGCCAAGCGGTACGGCGAGCAGCACGGTGCCGGCATGTCGCGCAATCGGAATCGATGCGGGATTCGACAACGGACAGTCCAGCGCAATCACCAGTTGGTTCCCGCCGGCGAGCGCGCCGCTCATGCTGGCAATGATGAGATCCACCGCCTGCGGGGCCGCTCCGGTGGCGTCGACGAGATGCACAGCGCCTTCATTGAACATGCGGCCCGCTGCGACGAGCGCGCTGGCGGACGCCAGTCCACTCTCGCCAGGCCGTGCGGGAATGACCGCCAGCAGGGTCCATGAATACCGCTGAATGGCGAACCAGAGTTGCGCCCATTCGTCCGTTGGCGGATGGGCGGATTCGGCCTTCGTGATCTTTCGCGACACAGTCCGCGGCATCACCGGAACCATGGCGGCGCTGTCGAGCTGAATGAGGCCGGATTCGAGCAACGCCAGTCGCAGCACCGGATTGGCGATGCCGATGATTGCGTCCGGACTCGACAAGCCTGTCGCCGGCAGCGAGATCAACTGGGCACGCGCAAGGCGGGGCAGAATCGACTCCATCAGGTCGACGCGAATCTCATCGAGCGCCGACGCGCTGAGCGGCAGTGCATCAGGGCCGGTTCTGGCACGCTCCTCCGCCGACGCCCTGTCGAGGAAGCGTGTTGCGATCTCCGACACCGGCGCAGTCCCATCGATCCGCACGGTGCGAACGATGGCCTCGAGGCACATGATCATCGAGCGATCACGGATCTCCAGGCGATCCCAGATGCGCGCGACCGGTTCCGGCAGCGTCTCAAAGTCATGAGCGCTGTGCCCGACACTGTTCGCACCGACGAGCGCAGAGGATGTCGGTGAGTCACCAGTCGTCACGCCGTTCTTCATCTCAAATGCCGTCATGCGACCTCGGATCGACGCTCAGCAACAATCCAGCTTCGCGCTGGGTCCGGACGGATTTCAGCGTGATCTGAGACCCGCATTCGGTTGGGATCGAGCAGACGCGCACGAGCGCGATGCGTCGTGCCTCGTGACACATGCTCGTCATGTGGTGGCAGCCTCGCCGAGCACAGGAAGACCGATCACGCGACCGATCTGCCATGGTTCGAGCACCCTGCCACTCGCCAGGTCGAGCGCGATGGCCGTCATGACCGCCAGCGCGCAACCGACGATCGTTGCCACGGCGATGATGATCGCCGCACTCGTTCCCATCGGCTGTTTCGGCACGGTGGCCGGGATGAGCACCCCGTACTTGAACTGGAATGTTGCGCGGACGGTGAGCAGCTCGATGCGGGCCGCCTCGAGGCGTTCGAGCAGCGCCTGATACGAGCTCAGCGCAATGCGCAGGCGTGACCGGCCGTACTGTTGCTTTTCCTGCACGATGGAATCGACCCGCACTGTGGCGAAGTTCCGGAGCGCGGCTGCGGCCAACGACTCGTCCGCACCGTTCCCTCCGCCGCCGCCTGAGCTTCGTGTGAGGCGAGCCACCGCCATGCGCTGCTCCTCGACCTCTCGACGCAGTTGAGCCAATTCCGCCGGTTCACTCTGCAGCACGCGAATGGACTGCGCCGTGTTTTCGACCAGCGGATGCGCAGGTCCGTACACGTTCTGTTGCTCCGACAGCGTGGCTTGCAACTCTGCCAGGCGCCGATTGCGAAACTGCTCCGCGTCGGTGAGCGCGCGTGACGTCGCTTCCAGCCTGCTCTGCGCGACGACGAGCTCCGCACTCGGTCCCTGATACGTTGAAACGCGAGAGGTCGATGGAAACAGGCGCATCTCATCGGGTGTGAGCGCTACCCGTTGTTTCGACAGGGTGTCGAGCATTGCGGTGATGTCCTTCTGGACGTCGAGTGCGCGCTGTTCGAGAATCGAAATACTGCCGGCGACGAGAGACACTTCCTGCGCCTGACGCTCTTTCAGAAACAGATCCTGCGTCGCGGACACGATTTTCAGGGCATCGTCTGGGTCACTCCAGACCGTACCGATGACAACGGTACCATCAGCCACCGCCACGTTCATCGACGAACGGAGCCTCCACACGAACTCTTCCAGGCGTTCCGCCGGTGTCAGCGGACCTTGCAGCGTCTCCCTGATACGGCTGCGGATCCGTCCCATCTGGCTCTGCTTTCGCTCGGTCGAGCGCAACAGATCCGTCGTCTCGATGACCTTTTCGAGGTTCTCACGCGTCAGGATCATTTCGGGAGCAAGCCGTGTCGGCGTATCGGCCTCGTCGGACATCCGACGTCCGGGATTGCCGAGCAGTGGCATGACCACGTTGCGGTCTGCCAGAAGCTTTGCTTCCGTATAGTACTTCTTTGAGAGAATGAGCTGACTTAGCACGGCCGCCAGCACGAACGCCCCGACCACGGACAGTGCCGCCTTCTTGTGGCGGCGACAGGCGTGCAGAGCGAATTTCAACAGATCCCGCACCAGGTTCAGATCGATGAGCGGTTCACTCTCAGGTCCGCGACCGGAGCCCATCGACGACGCGACCAGCATTTCATGCTCGCGGTAACTGCGGACTTCAGCGACCCCTCTCGGCGGAATATTCTGTAGCGAAGTCATGGGCGAGAGAGAGATGAGTCAGGGTCAGGAAATGCTGGCATCAGAACCGGACAATCGATGCGAGACCACAGGCTTTGCGCACGAAAAAGGCACTCCACGCGTGCGCCGGGGCCTCGAAGCGAATCGACCCACAAACTGTTGCTCCGCCGACCGACACGAACATAACGAAATTCTGGTGCTGCAGGACTAATGTTCAGTTCGCTTGACGCGCCCGCAGACCGGCGGGCGGCTCACGAACGCAAGCCGTCAGTGCACCGCCTCCGGACGGAACATGACCCGTTTGAACTAAATCAGCGCTGAGAAGGGCAGCAATGCCTTCGCCGGTCACCTGCCGAAGGCTGATTGTTGTACGATTCCGCGACTGGGATGAGACGCACGACGCCCCTCGTCGTCACGTCGTTGGAACCGTCGGTGGACCACGCAGACGACGATCCCGACAGGCAAACAACGTGAGAGACACCGCTGGCGTTCTCACGCTGGGCGAAGGCCGCTCTTCGGAACGCCTGGAGCGGGCGACGCGCGGGCGATGTCTACGTTGGAGTGGCGTGCTGGGCCAGCACCTCGCGCAGTGCCGGCCATGCGCCAAGCTCGTCCCGTGCACCGTCGAGTCAGTGCACGTTGTAGAGGGCGCTGAGCATGCTCAATCCGACGCGCTGCGCCTCCGCAAGCGGCACGGCGAACAATGCCTCCGCGACCCTGCGCAGCGTGCCGCGGACGAAGGCATCGCGTCTCGCACTGGGAAGCACGGAATATGCAAGGATCCGGGTCGCACGCTGCCGCGACAGAAACAAGTCGCGCACCCGATTCCACGACGCGTCGCCACGCTGCACGCGAAGGACTTCCAGCTTTCCGTAGGCATATGGGACCCGGAGCCATGACGCGAACGTACGCGTCGGCCTGTGCAGCGCACCAAGCAGGAAACCGTCCGTGCCGTCCGTCGAGACGTCCGACACGACGATCACCTCGAAGCCGCCTGCGACGTGCCGCTGGTTCGGGAGCGTCCCCAGCGTCACTGCGAGACTTTCGCGCCGGTTGACGGTCGGAATCACGACACTCACAAATGGCATCGCCGCAGCGTGACTGTCGCGCATCAGCCATCCAGCCGCTCAGGACATCCTCGAGCGCGAATCGTGGCGAGACACACGCCCGTCGTATGCAGAGCCGCGGGTCGCGGTCGCGTCAGAGCGGAGCCAGTCCTGACGTGAGTGACGTGAGACGAATTGACGGCGCGACACGAGTACCTCGAGGAGGACCTGACTGTGACGGGCGTGTTGTGCCCCTTCGCTTCAGGGTACGGACGTCCGGACCACTTCGCCATCACCACACCGTGCGCGTGAACGCGGCGATTCATCACGTATTCGCCGCGCCCGTATGCACGTTCGTGCGGTGCCGCCGACGACGGACAACGGCGGTCGGGTGATCGACGCGATCGCGAAATCAAATCCGCAGACGACTGCGGCACGGGATGGTCACGACTGCGGGACGTCAGGCGCTGGCGTCGCGCCAACGTCATGGAAGTGGGTCGTTGGTCGTCAGTACAGCGACGCTTTGGCACGCAGGCTGGCGTGGACCAGTGGGCTGTGAACGAAGTTCGGGATGCAGTCGCCCGGCGGGGCATCCCAGCTGGCGGCGTTGGCAATCCTCGCAATACCGCTGGTATTGCTGCGGTTTCCGCCGTGCCATCCGGGCACACCGCCGGGCTTTGTGCTGTCCCAACTTCATTTACAGCCCGCTAGATTCGCTGCGACCCGCCACTCACCCACGCGCCGAAGTCGATCTGGAATTGTCAGGGCTGCACCGACATTGCCACGAGTCGGCCGTCACGCACCTATATCCGTCATCGAATCGTGAGCCTTGATCGACTTGCAGTCGCACACGCGTTCAGACGCCGCGCATTTTTTCGAGTGACCACGTCGACCGAGGTACGGCATGGCTGACACCGCGGCGACGCCATCCGTGCTGCTGACGGTGTCCGGCGAGATCGATCCAGCGATTCACGAACGGATCCTTCGTGGCGAGCGACCACGTGCCGACTATCTGGAAATGGCGCGCGGTTTCGACGCCGACCTCCTCGACTATCGCGCCGCGCGAGCAGGAGGTGGCGTACTCGGTCGGATGCTGGAGCGATTCGCCGGAAGCAATGCGCTCCTGGCGTGGATGTGCTGGAGAAAACGGGCGCAATACCGCGTGGTGATGACGGACGGCGAACAGATCGGCATTCCCCTGTCGTTGCTGCTGAAATTCTTCGGTCGCGGCGCTCGCGTGACGCGCCATGCCATGATCGTCCATACGCTCTCGGTCGGCAAGAAGATGTTGTTCTTCGACCGATTCGGCATCCAGTCGCACGTCGATCGATTCATCGTGTATGCCACCTGGCAGAAAATCTTCATCGAAACACGCTGGCATGTCGAACCGGCGCGGGTGGTGCTCTCGCCGTTCATGGTCGACGACGCATTCTTTGCGCCGACTCATGTGACTCCGATGTCAGTCGCCCGGGATCGGCCGCTGATCTGCGCCGTCGGCCTCGAACGTCGCGACTACGCGACGCTGATGGACGCCGTGCGAGACTTGCCGATCGACGTCGTGATCGCTGCCGCGAGCCCATGGAGCAAGCAGGATGACACGACGCGTCACGCGGACGTCCCGGCCAACGTGACAGTCAAAAAGTTCACGCAATTCGAGCTGCGTCAGCTGTACGCGGATTCGGTATTTCTCGTGATGCCGCTGTACGCCGTGACCTTTCAGGCCGGCGTGACTGCGATCCTCGAAGCGATGGCAATGGAGCGGGCCGTGATCTGCTCGCTGACACCCGGGCAGACCGACGTCATCGTGGACGGTGCGCATGGTGTGTACGTGCGCGCCGAAGACCCGGCTGCACTGCGAGCGGCGATCGAGCGACTCTTGCGTGACCCGGACGCTGCTGCGCGGATGGGTCGCGCCGGTCGGCAATTGATCGAAGGGAAAATGAACCTCGATCACTACGTGACGGGATTGCGCGCGCAGATTCTGGCTTTGGCGGAATCACCATCGCCGTGATACCTGACGCGTGCATGCGCCGACCCTGAGTCGAGGGTCCGTGCGCGCTATTCCACGCCGCGCACGAACATGACCGTCACCATTTCAGACCCCGGCAGGCGGCGTGCTGCCGAGTCGCGTCTGCCACGCCCAGGCTGATGCCATCATCTCGTCGATCGAGCGCACCGTCCGCCACCCGAGCTTGTCCGCAGCGCGTGTTCCCGACGACCAGATCTGTTCGATATCTCCCGGTCGGCGAGGCGCCATCTCGATCGGGACAGTGACGCCCGTCGCGTGTTCGAATGCTGCGACAGCCTGCAGCACGCTGACCCCGATACCCGTGCCGAGGTTGATCTCCTCGAGGCCGGGCGACGCGCGCATCGCCAGTTCGACGGCAGCGACATGCGCTTCCGCGAGATCCATGACGTGCAGATAGTCCCGGATCGCGGTGCCGTCCGGTGTGGGGTAGTCGCTGCCGAAGACTCGCAGTGTCTTGCGCCATCCCGCGGCCGTCTGTGTGATGTACGGGATCAGGTTGTCGGGCGTGCCTGCGGGCAGCTCGCCGATCAGGGCAGATGGATGCGCTCCCGCGGGATTGAAGTAGCGCAGTGACACGACGTGCGAGAGCGACGTGTTCCCTTTGGCCGCCTGCGCGTCACGGAGTATCCGTTCGCACATCTGCTTGCTGGCGCCGTACGGGGAGGCAGCCGTCTTCATGGGCGATGCTTCGGTGACGGGCAGTGCATCCGGCTGCCCGTACACGGTGCACGACGACGAAAACACCAGGCGGCGACAGCGTGCTCGCGCCATCGCGGCAATCAGCGAGACCGTTCCACCGACATTGTTGCGGTAGTAGATGACCGGATCGGCAACCGACTCGCGGACACTCTTGTACGCTGCGAAGTGAATGACCGCGTCAACCTGCCCGCACTGCGCGAATGCTGCGTCGAGCGCAGCCTCATCGCAGATATCCACCGAAACGAGCGACGCAGGCTCACCGGTAATCGCAGCAATCCCGTCGAGCACCTGAGGATGGGACCGTCGAAGATCATCGAAGATCGTGACGCGATATCCGGCAGCAAACAAGGCGACGACGGCGTGTGATCCGATGTACCCGGCGCCGCCAGTCACGACGATGTGCGGTGCCGCATCAATTGCCATACGAAGCGACGCGTTCATGGTGACGACCTGCCCTGATCTGTGGCCATGCAACTGGAATGAGAGTGAATGCCGAAGGCCGACAAGCACGATCGGCGTACAACGTGGTAACATACCGGCAAGCCGCGTGCGAGGGCGCGTTTGTCGCGTCTGCTCCGAGCGTCGATCTCGGCCGGACCCACAGTGCCCTTCACGGAAGGTGTGGTGCAGTTCGGACACTATTAATACACGCCGGAGAAGGAATGCGACCTGTCGTTCGACGGCGGCGCGACGTGGCAGACGCCGGTGCAGGTGGCCAGCATCAAACTGGCCGATCCGGACAGGCAGTACTCGACCCCGATTCCGGAAGGCACCCTTCCAGTGATGCTGCGACCTGCGCGCCCGATTGCGTTCCGGGGCGACCTGCAGTTCTGGATGGCGCGCATTTTCACGATCTGGGTTCGGTAATCGGCACGATCGGTTCGCCGCTGCGCACATCGCGGCAGTGACTGTTCATGAGACGACAGAACGGCCCTCGCAATTGATGCGAGGGCCGTTCTGTCATCTGCACAGGGGAACGGCGCGTGCGGAGGGCTATCACGCTGGACTGCGCTGCGTACCCGGCGGCATCACAGCGTGCGGATCACGCGGGCGGGTTGCCCGACGGCGAGCGAGCGTGCCGGAATATCCCGCGTCACGACACTCCCTGCACCGATGACACTGCCCGCGCCGATGGTGACGCCTTGCAGCACGATCACACGCGCACCGAGCCAGACATTCTCCTCGAGCACGATCGGCGCCGAGCCTGCCTCTTCATTTCGACGCTCCGGCTCGAGCCGGTGGAAATTCGTGTCCATAATCATCACGTGTGGGCCGATATTGCACCGAGGTCCGATCCGGATGAGCTCATTCGCCGCGATGGAACAGCCGTGGTTGATGAAGGTGCCCTGTCCGATTTCCAGCACGCCGTTGGGGCCACTCTCCAACTGGGTGACAGCGAGTGTCGACGATATCCGCACCTGATCTCCCACGATGACTCGTCCCGCCGTGCCGACGCTCGGGTGACCCCAGACACGGACTCGCGCACCCAGTTCAGCGTGACGAAAGAACCAGCGTGCACGGAGTACTGCACGACCGTCGTGCCATATGGCCGAGAGCAATTCAGTGAGCGAGGTTGTCATTGGAGTCGGAAAGTGCCTGCGAAAACCACGAGACGACCCAACAGTACTTGACGCGACGGAACGAGGGATGGTCATGCACTACTGACGTACAGAGGCGCTTCATGTCACGCGGAACGCGGTGCGAACGCGGCAATCCAGTCAGCGCCTCACCACCGGGATGTGCCGCGCGTCATGCAGACGCGTGCCAGCCATTGCGCGCACGAGACATGCCGCCTGCAGGTGTGGTGGATGCGCGAGCCTGTATCATAGCGCGCCATCCATACGCAGGACAGCCGGGACTGTGCGCGCCAGAATCACTGCATCCCGCGCAAACGACCACTCTGCGATGTATTCGGCCTCCATCTGCACGACGTCCTCGAAATGCACGATGCGGTTGCGGCCCGACACCTGCCATGGACCCGTGAGCCCAGGCCGGACATCGAGTCGCACCAGGTGACGCTCCGTGTAGCGCGCTACTTCATCCGGCAACGGCGGTCGCGGACCGACGAGCGACATGTCGCCGCGCAGCACATTCCAGAACTGCGGCAGTTCGTCCAGACTGGTCCGCCGCAGGAATCGCCCGAATCGCGTGATCCGCGGATCGCGCGCAATCTTGAAGAGCGGTTCCTCGCCGTACACGTTGCGGGCGCGAAGTTCATCCTGCTGCTCTTCGGCATCGGCGATCATCGAGCGGAATTTCCACATGTGGAAACGGCGACCACCCTGCCCCACGCGCACCTGCCGGAACAGTGCCGGTCCGCGTGACGTGATGCGCACCGCGATGGCCACCAGCAGAAACAGCGGCGCCAGCAGGAACAGCAGCGGCAACGAAATCCCGATGTCGGTTGCACGCTTCACGACCAGCTGCCGACCACGCTCGCCGACACGCACCAGTCGCATCAGCGGCTCGCCGTGATGAAACACGAGCTGCGGCTCGAAGCCGTGCAGCGACATGGTGCGCGGCAGACACACGACGTTGCATCCGGCCGCGTCGGCGACGCGGGCGAGTCGCTCGGCGACGGGATCGGTGAGATGTCCGAACAGCACGACGGTGTCGGCGCGATGTTCGTCGATCAGACGCATCATCTCGCTGGTGGGGCCGAGCGGTCCCTGGACGGATTCGATGTGCGTGGTGTCCACCTCACCGACGAAGCGGAACTCACTCGGATCAGCAAATGCCGGGTTCGTGCGGCCGGCGCGCAGGTCGCGGCTCGGTGCCACGAGAATTGCGCGCAACGCAAACGCGGCGCGCGGCCGGATCCGATCGACGACGATGTCCAGTGTCGCACGAACCGGCACGAGCGTGGCGGCGATCGCGAGACAGATGAAGGCGACGCCGAGCATCCGACTCGGTTCCGGCTCGGTGAAGAGTGCCGTCCAGGTGACGACGAGTACGCCGAGGACGGCACCCATCGCGACGCTGCGCACGTGTCGTTTGCGCGCTCCGCCGACGTACGCGCCGCAAATCGTCAGTCCAAGCAGTACCGCCGCCTGCAGCGGGACCGCGGGCACGGCGCCTTGCGGCACAATCGTGTCGAGGGTGGTGGCGATCCGCGCGCCGAACCATGCGTGGTCGCGTGCGGCCGAGAGAATGATGCGCAGGACTTCGAGGGTCAGCAGATCGACGCCGACGAGCACCAGCACGCGAAGCACCGTACGCCAGAGATGTCGCCATACGGCATGTGGCGCGCGCGCGTGCAGGATCTCTGGGAGCGCGATGTCGGAATATTTCGAATCGCCGGCCACGCGCCGCAGCGGTGCGGCATCGCCCGAGCGGCGTCGCGGCCGCGACCGTGGAGACGGGGGCGTGGGGGACGTCACGATGCGGAGTGAGCCGATGGCTCGGACGGGCAGGACACTCTTCAGGTCAGCGGCTCGAGAGGTCTCCAGCGGCGGATGCCGACCAGAGCGCTGTGTACGGTTGTGCTGAAAGCTACGCCTGATGGTGCGGTCGGGGCACTGGCGGTGACGCGATCATCGAATACGCGGGTGGAAGCGGAATTCGAGTGACAGGTTGCGCTTGTCGATCTGGAGCTCCTCGTTCTCGAAGCACAATCCGAGGGCCTGCCAGTAGAGGTTGAGGCGGTTCTGCGAGGTGAGCGTTGCCTCGAACCAGCCGGCCGGTGTGCGTGCCGTGCCCCGCGCGCCAAGGGCAAGGCTGACATCGTGCTTGCAGAGTCCGTTGCCATTGGGGCGCGGGATGGTGAAGAAGGAGTCGTCGTCCCATTTGATGCGATAAGCGAATATTCCGAGCGAGGCGCGGGGACCGGCGAAGTCGAGGTTCAGGCGTTGGGTGACGCTGCCGGGTCCGATCATGGCGCCGAGGACCTGGCCTTTCTGTGAGAAACCCGCCTGAACGGCGCGGCTGGTGTACCACGAGCCGGTCGGTCGCTCGCGGTACGTCGAACTCTGCGTTGTCTGCGAGTATTCGGCACCAACGCGCCACGTCCAGTCTCGGTGAAACGGCGCGCTCACTCGCTGGAGTCCGAGAGTGACGGCTTGCGTATGGTTCGGCGCCTGAAAAAAGGCTCGAAGATTCTCCGGCAATTCGGCACGAGCCCACTCGAACCAGATTTCCGTTCCGTCGTCAGGAAGCCGCCAGTTTGCAAATACGGAAAACAACTGGTCGCGGCCCGGAAACTGTGTTGAATCGGCGCGTGAAACAGCATTCGGTGTGCCAACTGGAATGATCGGATCGAAGAGCTGTTTCAGATATGCCTTTCCTGCGATCGGCGCGATGACGAGTCGTGCCGCACCGAGACTGAGGCCAGGTTCGAATTTCGGTCGCCATACGACAGAAAGGCCAGCGATCGATCGCGTCGTATCGATCGGATTGTTCTCGAAGAAGAACCGGGAGTACGACATTCCGCCGATGAAGTACGAAATGTCGAGTTCACCGCCGAGGCGAAGCGGGCGAGCCGTGCGAACGTACGCGCGAGGCAGTCCGGCTGCCTGCGTGCTCAGCAACAAAGCGTTGTATTGCCCTGGGCCCCACCACATCGGCTCAGTTGTGAAGCCCGCGTCAACGCGTGCATTTCTTGCGAAGACCGTAATGACGCCTGGATCGAACCCGCTGAGCGCTGTTGGCCCGAATCTCCTTGGCGCGTCGAGCGATCGTGGCATGTAGTAGTACCGAGACGCAAACGGAGAGTAGCCTCCACGGTACGGCGGAACGAACTGCGGGTTGTCCGGCAAGTCGAAATTCGCGTTTTCAGCGTACCAGTACGTCGGTGCTATGATTGCACCCCAGCGACCCTGGCGTCCGCACAGGGCAACGCCACCCGTCACGCTGTACGCGAGACCACGGCCGGCCCACAACGGCCCATCGTTGGCAGGCATGGGAAAGGATTGGTGATGTGTTGCAAGTACTTCCGGCAGCACGATGGCGAGGCGCAGCGGCACGCGACTGCTGTCGGCCAGCATACGACCTCTCGCCCCGTCGGCTGCACCGCGCCAAAGTGCCCAGCCCTGTTTTGCGCGAATACCAAGAGCTCGTCGGTTCTCGTCCAGCTGGCCACCGGGCAGCTCGACACTCAGCACACCATTGGCGCAACTTCGCCGGACAGGCGTCGCTTGCGCGTGAACCAGGTTGGACGTCACTGTGAGCAGTAGCGTGATCAGTTGCCGTGGAAAGGACGGTTTCACGCGGGGATGACCCTGCTGAGCGTCGCATAGCAGATAGCAGTCACAGGCCGCTTTACCTGAGCGTCATCGACGCCGGCCTCTCGCGCTATATTCTCTTGCCAACGCATTCGTGAGACATACTCGTGCTTCTTCCAGGCCGTGGCAGTCAACCTTAACATGCCCCCATGCCCACGGCAAAAACCTTGACGGCCGGATGCGAATTCAGCATTAGCATCGTGAGTCACGGTCATGGACCGCACGTCGGTGCATTGCTTCACGACTTCTCGCGCTTGCTCGAGAGTCCGAATGCAGGGAGATGTGAGTTTCTTATCACTCTGAATATTCCGGAAGACGAGGGCTTTTTAGCAGCGGGCAAATCGCTTCGTGTGCACTTGCATCGGAATTCTGAACGACTTGGTTTCGGCGCCAATCACAATGCGGCATTCGAGCGTTCACGGGGACGCCACTTCGTGGTGGTGAATCCGGATATCCGATTGCGGTCGTTCCGCCTCGATGACTTTGCGGACGCGCTCACGGACGCGAGCGTCGGGGCGGTCGCGCCGCGAGTCGTTGACTCCGCCGGCATGCTGCAAGACAGCGTGAGGCGTTTTCCAACGATAAAAAGGCTTGCCTGGCGCTATCTCAGCCGCGATTGGCGCTCGGAGTACGCTCCCACGAAATCGAATCAAGTTGTCGACTGGGCCGCAGGAATGTTTCTGGTTGTGCGAAACGAAGCCTGGCGACAGGTGCGAGGTTTCGATGAGCGATTCTTCATGTACTTTGAAGATGTGGACCTTTGCCGCCGGCTCGGCACACATGGCTGGCGAGTCTTGTATGTGCCATCTCTCGAGGTCGTTCACGACGCGCGACGCGCGACGCATCGCGATCCGGTGCACCTGCGCTGGCATGTGCGAAGCGCGCTCAGGTACTTCAGCGGCTTTTGACAGAATTTCACGCGGCCCGGCTCGAGCCGAAGAACAATCGCCACGGTCGCAGCAGATCGTATCGTGATCGCTCCCACTCTGCGTCAAGCTGCGCGGACGCGGCCCGGCGCTCTCCAAACCAGAAGTGGCGTAGCAACGTCATCAGCATCGCTATCGCGAGACCGCCGAAGGCTGCCAGCAGCACTTTGCGAGCGAGATAGCGGCGATCCGGCTGCAGGGGAAGATCCGCCTGCTGAACGATGGTCACCGCCGGAGTGTCGCGCAGACGCTCCAAGGACGCCTGCTGCGCCGCGTTGGCTAGACTGGCGAAGAGTTGTTGTCGCAACGACGCATCTCGATTGAGCCGTTCCAGTTCCAACTGGCGCGCCGGTGATGTCGAGATATCGCGATTGCTGATTTGAAAACTTGTTACCTGCTGTTCAGAATACTGCAGCTCTCTGGCCGACTCAGCCATTCGTTGGTCTGTGAACAGCTTCTCGGACTCTGCTCGGCGCTGCCGAATTCTGACTGAGATTTTGTCGAGCTGCCTGACGAGTCGATTTGCCACTTCCGCCGCGAGCCAGTCCGCCGGAAGCGACACCCGGACCGTCACAAGACCTGTTTTGGCGTTCGTGGACGCATCGATCGCCGCAGCAAGCCTATTGCGTAGCGCGAGGCGGCGGCGCTTGGGATCAGAGTCATCGATAAGAAGCAATTCAGTCAGCGACTTTCCTTTCCCGCTACTGCCTGGCTCCACGAAGGGTGCGGACAGCGATACCGAATCGAGGACGTCTCTGGACCGAGCGAGCTCGACAAAAAGAGTTCCTGGCTGTGAGCCATCCAGGCCGCCGACGGAAATGCCGATCTGCGACGCCAAGCCTGACAGGGCGTTCTGTGACTGGCGGCGCTGCTCGGGCAGGAACGTCGACTCAGCAGTCCAGGTGCTTCGAGGCACGCGTGCCCATGCAATTCCTGCGACGAATCCGAGAGTTCCGCAAATCACGAGGACACGGCGCGCGCGCAGTAGTACGAGCACCACATCGCTCAGGTGCACGAATGTGGAAGCAGTTGATGGCGTGGCGGCCGTCGCGTTTGCAGAGCGACTTGAATCAGGCGTCATCAGCGGTTCACGGGTGAATCATGGCTCGCCGGAATGACTCTGCGGAGGCGAGGTAGAAATGTACGCCCAGGATGCAATCACTCCAACGCGAGCGTATACTTGTAAATCGCGGCATCTGCTCGTCCCTTCTGCCGCTCACCACCGCCTGCTTCACTGACAGCCTTGGTAGCTCAATCGTTTCGCGACGCCGTCGTCGCGACGTCCCCCGATCCCGGTCGGCACGGCAATTGTCTTATCGTCGCAGAGGTCGCGCAAAGCCATGACGGAAGTCTGGGCCAAGCGCACGCCTTTATCGATGCCGCCGCCCTCGCTGGCGCCGATGCCATTAAGTTCCAGACTCATATTGCGGCGGCGGAGAGCACCTCGCACGAGCCATGGCGGGTCAAATTTAGTCGGCAGGACGACACGCGGTACGAGTATTGGCGCCGAATGGAATTCTCCGCTTCCCACTGGCGAGACCTCCGAGATCACGCGAGTGCGGCGGGACTGTTGTTCACGAGCTCCGCATTCTCTGTGGAAGCCGTGGAAATGCTGGCGGAGATCGGCATGGACTTCTGGAAAGTACCGTCGGGTGAAGTGACCAGTGACGAGTTGTTCGATGCGATGAGTCGTGCACCGCGTCCGATCGCCGCGTCAACGGGCATGAGCTCGTGGGCGGAATGTGAACAGCTCGCCAGCCGTTTGGTCGATTCGGGGGAGGCCTATGCGATGATGCAATGCACCTCGGAGTATCCGTGCGGTGCGGCGTCGGTGGGCCTCAACGTGATGCAGGAGATGGCAAGGCGATTCGGGTGCCCCGTTGGACTTTCCGATCACTCTGGGACGATCTGGCCCTCGCTTGCGGCCGCACTATTGGGCGCGGAAATCGTCGAGGTACACCTGACTTTTCACCGTGCCATGTTCGGGCCCGATGTCCCGGCCTCGGTCACGACCGATGAATTGCGATTGCTCGTCGAGGGTGTTCGATTCAACGAGCAAATGCAGCAGCACGCCGTCGACAAGGATGCGAAGGCGGCGCAACTCCTGACGACGCGCGCAATCTTCAGCAAATCGCTGGTCCTGCGCGAGCCTCTTTCCGCCGACACTGTGCTGCGGGCGGAGCATCTACTTGCGCGAAAACCGGGCTCGGGCATTCCAGCGATGCAACGCGCCCTCGTGATCGGGCGTCGCCTCAGGCGCGATATGCCGTCGCTGACTCCACTTGCCTGGACGGACATTGCCGACGACGCAGATGTCGCGAGCTAAGCGCCGTGTGTGCGTTGTCATCACCGCACGCCCGAGCTACAGCCGAATCAAGACCGCGCTGGACGCCATTGTCGCACACCCCGACCTCGAGCTCATACTCGTCGTCGCAGCGTCCGCGCTTCTCGAGCGCTACGGCATGGTGGTGAAAGAGATCGAGCGTGACGGCTTCGCGATCGCCGCTCGGGTCCGGATGGTCATCGAGGGCGAGCACGTCGGCGCCATGGCAAAAACCACGGGCCTGGGGATGATCGAACTCGCTACGACGTTCGAGAATCTCAACCCGGACATCGTGGTCACAGTCGCCGATCGATTCGAGACGATGGCGACGGCCCTGACCGCGGCGTACATGAATATCCCGCTCGCGCACATTCAGGGCGGTGAGGTGACGGGATCAATCGACGAGAAGGTGCGTCACAGCGTGACCAAGCTGGCCGACCTTCACCTCGTGTCATGCGAGCCGGCCGCCGATCGCGTGAGGCGCCTTGGCGAGCGATCACGCCAAGTGTTCGTCACTGGATGTCCGTCGATCGACCTCGCGTCACGCATCATGGATGACCCCGCGCTCGACTTCGATCCGTGCAGCAAATATGGTGGCGTCGGTCCGTATGTCGATGTGCGACAACCATACATCGTCGTGCTGCAACATCCCGTCACCACTGAGCACCGGCTCGCACGAAGGCACACGGACGAAACGCTCGCGGCGGTGCTCGAAACGGGAATTCCCGCGCTCTGGTTCTGGCCGAACGTGGATGCCGGCAGCGACAGCACCTCGCAGGCGCTTCGCATCTTTCGCGAGCGGCATCCTGACGCCCCAGTACACTTCTTCAAGAACTTCGCGCCGATTGACTTCCTCAAGCTCCTCTACAACGCGCAGGCGCTCGTCGGCAATTCTTCAGTCGGCGTACGCGAATGCGGTTACCTTGGGACGCCCGTCGTCGACATCGGATCGCGACAGCATGGCAGAGACAAGTCGGTGAATGTGCTGGCGGCAGACTACACGCAGTATTCCATTTCCGCCGCGCTTCGACAGCAGGTTGCCGCCGGTCGCTATCCACAAGACTTGCTGTATGGTGACGGGCTCGCCGGGCCTCGAATCGCCCAGGCGCTTGCGGATGCACCGTTGACGGTGACGAAGTTCCTGCACTTCGAGTGACGCTCGCCCGGTGAGCGTCGCGTGAGACGTCAACTGCGCACTTTTGCGCGTCCGCCACGTCTTCCACAAGAAGGCGAGCCGGATACCGCAGCGCGGGAGAGTCGGCGGGAAACCTATGCGTTTCTGAAAGTCTTCGCGGGCGCTGGAGCCTTTCAGTTGCTCGATATCGCAGCTCGCCTGCTGATACTGAAGCTGTTGACCACCCGCCTCACGCGTGACGGTTACGGGGAGTACAATCTTGTCACGGCAACAGCAGCGCTAGGTACGATCATCTTCGGGTGTGAAGCATATCGATACCTCCAGCGTCACGTGGTCTCAGTCAAGCACCCGTCTGCGTGGCTCAGTGCGCAACTGACCTTCGAATCGATACTGCTGCTGGGCGTCGCGACGAGTGCCGCCCTGATCCCTGCCCGGCTCGTGCCATCGTCGCTCGTGTGGTTGGCGGGCGCGAATGCGCTCTTGGTCGGAACGATTGTCTGGACTGAACTGATGATCGTCGAGATGGTGCGGTATGTCGTCCTGCAGCGGCGTGGCGTGATTGGCGAAGGGGCAAAGTTTGCTCGATCCGTCGCGCAGATCGCATTGCTGCTGGCGCTGCCCCACCCGACCATTCGCGACGCGATGGTGGTTCTTGCGGGAAGCAATGTTGTCGCCGTCGCCGTGCTGATGCAGGCGGCGTTTGGCAGGCAACAGTGGCGCAGCGGTCTCGCTCACGGGCGTACTCACGTACTGCAGATGCTTCGCTATGCGCGTCACTTTTTCCTGCCGGCGCTGGCCAATCAACTGCTTCGAGTCGGGGACCGCTTCTTCGTCTACGGCATCCTGTCAGCCGCGGATCTTGCATCGTACAGCATCGCCTACAACATCCAGCTGCTGTGTTACGGTGCGGCAGGCGGGCTGGCGAGCTCGCTGGTGTACCCCCTTATCATCCGCGACGTGCGAACGGACGGACCGCCGCCGTGGTGGCGATGGCTGCGCGTGCAACTTGTGATTCAGGTGGCGGCGAGTGCCGTGCTGTTTCTCATGGCGCGGCCCATCATCTATTTAGTGTCATCCAGCCAGTATTCCGATGCAATTGCGACGACGCGGAGCCTGAGCGTGCTTCCGCCACTGATGGTTCTTTCAGGTGGATTGCTGATGCGGTTCGTCGCAGCAGGGCAAGTGCGGCGTTTTGCTGTCATTACAGTGTGCTCGGCCCTTGTCTCGGTGTCCCTCTATGCACTGCTCATTCCATCGCGAGGCGTGGCCGGTGCTGTGTACGCGACTCTGTGCGGCTATGCATTCAGCGCGCTGGCGTCGAGTATCGTCATCAGGCTGACTCCTCCCGGTGGAGCAGCGCCACTGGACGACGCGGTGCGAGTATGAACCGCCTGTCATCAGCGCACGTCGGTTGCGTGTCGCTGCGGGGATCTCGACAATCTGCGACGGATCGCTCACGATGATGAGTTGGCGCTCGGAGCCGCTTCTTCAGGTGGCGATGAACCTCCGCCGCATCTTTCCCGTGCGTAGTGGAATCGAAGCATACATTTCCGGCGTGGTCTCTGGCCTGTCGGCAATTGGCGGTGTGGCGATCCACGGCATCGGCGTTCCTGACGACGCCGATGTGCCGGGCGCGGTACGACCAAGCAACACGACGACCCGCGCGCCGGCAAACAAGTTTGCCAAGCTCGCATTCGACATGGTGCGCGCTGGCACGCTTGCCGCGCGCACGCCGTCGTCCATTTATCACGGAGTCGATGGCTTTCTGCCGTTCGGTACCCCGCGGAGGATGGTGCGCATGCTCACCGCATACGATCTGGGATTTCTCAGGTATCCAGAACTGTTCGACACGCCAACGCGCCTGCTGAACACCTGGCATGCCCGGACGCGCATCGCCGAGGCGCACAAGGTCCTCGCGATCTCCGTGACGACCGCTGACGATCTCATGGCACTGCTCGGAATTCCATCGAGCCGCATTGCGGTTGTATGGAGCGGTTATTCGGATTTCTTTTCTCCAGGCGACGAGCTGATGGATACCGAACCACCGTTCTTCCTCGCCGTCGGTGGCGCGAATCCCAGAAAGAATCTTGTGCGGGTGATCTCCGCGTTCTCGGAATGGCGCCGGCACAGCTCAAATCACCGTGACGCGACGCTCCGCGTGACAGGGCACGTCGACTCGAAGTTCCAGCAGCGGCTCGGCAGCCGAGTCGAGCATGTCACATTCGAGGGGTTCGTCGATCGTTCAAGACTTCGCGACCTGTACCGGTCGACCGCAGGACTCGCGTTCCCGGCCGTGTACGAGGGATTCGGCATCCCGATTCTCGAGGCGATGGCAAGCGGCGCACCTGTCATGACCAGTCACCACGGTGCCACGGCGGAGGTTGCCGGCGACGCGGCCGTGCTCGTCGATCCCATGCTAGTGACGAGCATCGCGCGCGGTTTCGAACACATGCTGGAGGCAGGGCAAACGCTGCGCAGTGCGGGGATCGCGCGTGCCCGCGCCTTCTCATGGCGTCACACTGCCGAGGCCATTCGGACGGAATATGACTCCGCCATCCGCTGACCAGCCTGACGATCCTATGTGGCGAGGCTTGGCGTTCGTCATCGGCTTTGGCCCCGCAATACCGGATCTGGTCTTCGCCAATACCGGACTCGGGCTGCAAATTTCAATTCTCGCGATGTGTGCGATGGGCGTGCTGACGTTTGCATCGCGACCGATGATTCCGCGACGACTTTTTGGCGACCCATTGGTTTGGCTTGCACTTGTATTCGCGCTCTCGGTGATTCCATTGCTCGGCATACGCGGAATCGGGGCGGATGCTCCCCTGCTCAAGTGGTCGCGTCAGCTTTCGACGGTGCTCATCATGCTTGGCGCGTCGATTGCGCTTTCTCTCGCATGCGACTCGTCGGTAAACGTGAAGCGGTGGCTCATTGCCGGCGTTGTGTCTGGTGGCGTCTTCACTCTGCTCACATCGTGTTTTTTCCTTCTGGCACACGCGTTCGGCGCGCATCTCCAACTCTGGCACAACAACCTTTCGTTCGTGAGCGCTGCCGGCGCACTCCCGGCGGTGGCGGTTCGTGATGCAGAGTCTGTGCTTCCCCGAGTGTACGGATTCTTTACCGAACCGTCTTTTTTCTCCGCCTTTGCGGCACCTACAGGCGCATTCATGACGGCGCTGCCTATTTTTCGGGCGCGGCCATGGTCCTTGAACTCACTCTGCGCGTGCTCCGCCGGCGTGCTGTTGCTGCTCGTCGCCATTCTGGTGTCGAGTCGCACAGGAACATTAACTGGAATTTTTGCGCTGATCGCAATCGCCCTAGCACGTCGGCGATCGCTGCGCTTGCTGATCACGACCAGTTTCGTTGCGACGTTTGTCGCTCCGCTTACACTGGCCATCTCCCCGATCTTTGCGGCCGACAACCTCGCGACAGTCGACGTCTCGGTGCTGGAACGCACTGCGGCAGCTGCCATCGGCCTGTCGGAGTTCAGGGCACATCCCGTGCTCGGAGTCGGTTTCGGCGCCTTTGGGTTCGCCTACAACGACGGGGGCGATCTCGCTGTAAGTGATGTGGAAAAGCTTCTGACGGTCGTCACTGAGCAGCAGAACGCCTCGTCCACACTGCCCAATGCATTCAACCTTGTGGTGCGGCTGGCGGCCGAAACCGGGATCATAGGCCTTGCGACGCTGGCACTGCTTGTGGCATCGCTTGGGCGTTCCGCCGTCCGTGGAACGGCGTCAACGAGAGCGGCCAGTGTTGCCGCGATTGCTTTTCTCGTGGCGAGCATCGACTCGTTCGTCATGATGCAGTTCTGGGTATTCTGGGCGCTCGCGCGCGCGAGCGATTCTCCGGGCGACGACTAGATGCGCGTCCTCATCGACGCCGTGAACGTGACAGCCGCCGGGCCTCTGGGAGTCGCCAGCTCGCTGATTCCAGAGCTGTTGATGCGTCGAGCGCTGCGCTGCCACGGCCTTGTCGCGGAAGGTGTGCTATCGGCGCTGGACTGGCGCGAACGGATTCGTGTCGTCGGCGCTCGGCGCGCTGGATGGTCAAATCGGGCGCAGCGTCTCCTCGATGTCGGTTGGCGCTTGGCAGCGACAGCTCGCCAATTCGATGTTGACGCCATCCTGACGCTTGGTGATATCGGCGCGATCCGGGGAACGACGCCAAGTGTGCTGTTCGTGCACAACGCGCTGTTGCTGCGCGATGAGGAGGGCGTGTCGGCGCGTGTGCAAAGGGAAGTGTTCGCACGCGCTGTCGCACGCGCGACGAGTGTGATTGTGCAGACTCCGATCATGCGCGCAGCGCTTAGTCGCGAGCACGACGTGGATGCGGCGCGCATTCACGTCGTGTCTCATCCGTCGCCGGCAGCCACCTCCCTCGGTCGTATTCCGCCCGCGCTCGACGATGCGTCAGGGAGCGACAGATTCCGGCTGCTCTATCTCGCGGCGTACTACCCGCACAAACGGCACGATTTGCTTCCTGGCATCGCACGCGCACTCCGGGATGTGGGAAGGTCAAAGGATGTGGTGATCTACATCACTCTGCCCGAGTGCCCACAGACTGCAGCACTCCTAAGCACCGTCATGGCGGAAACCGGCGATCTTGTGGTCAATCTCGGCAGGCTGAGCCAGGAGGACGCAGGTGCTGCGCTGTCGGCGGTCGACGGACTGCTGCATCTGTCGGACGCCGAAAGCTATGGCATGACGCTTTACGAAGCCTTGAAGGCGGGCCGCCGGATCATTGCGCCCGACGTGCCATACGCCACGTGGGCCTGTGGCGGCGCGGCAACTTTCTTCAGCGCCGGAAACGCGGAGGCGGCCGCTACGGCGATTGTGGAGCTTTTGGACGGCCGCGGCGATGCGTCACGTCTGACGAGGGAGCGCGAAACCGCGCTTCGCAAGTTTCTGCCGACGTGGGCGGATGTCGCCAAGGCATTCGAGGATACGATGCGCTCCGCGATACCGCGATGAGAATCGCCGCCCGCCAGTCGCGTGCAGTGCGACGCGCTGCTTCACATGCCACGCAACACTGACGGGTGCGGGCTGGTGTCGACAGTGAGGAAACCTTACGTTTCCGCAGCGGAAGTCGAAGATGGACTGTGATGGACGCGCGCAGGTGTCCGACGGCTCGCGTACTCCAGCCGAAGCCGTTCATAGACGTTGTATGTTCAACAATCGGACCGGAGAGAATGACAGAGCCTGATGAAGTTCTGCAGCAGGCGGGACTGTATGATGGAAGCGTGCAGATCGAAGGAGCAGCGCCATCGCTCACCGACACACCTTACGAATCTGGCACCGTACTCCTCTCTGTTCCGCATATACTGGTAGCTCGAGATTTGCTCGCAAGCGGCGTCGCGGACGGATTTGTGGCGCGCGGGTGGAAGGTCGTCACAATCTCGCCGACGGAAGAGAGTCGCAAGCTGCTCGCCTCGGAGTTCGCGTCCTCACCGATGGTGCATGAGTGCATCCGACCCGACCTCGGCGCTGCGGCGCGGCTGCACATGAAGCTGATGGACATGGAATTTTCCGCGCTGGGCACTCTGAGCAAATACATGGCTCTCGTGCGCGCCCCGGACGTGACGCACACACTTCTGCGCCTGATGTTCCCAATTCGCCGGGGACCGACGTCGCGACGTTCGCGGGTCATCGGCTTGCTCGAGCGCCTACTGCAACGGCGCGCCGACCGCATCTACGCGCAGCTCTTTGCAGAACACAATCCGGATCTCGTACTTGTGCCCAGCCCCGGATTCCGGCACGAGGACCAGACGCTGCTTCGCGCCGCCAACGGACTGCAAGTGCCGACGCTTGCAGTAGTATCAAGTTGGGACAATCTTACCGGTCGCGGTGCGATGAAGGTCCAGCCACAGGAGTTCTGCGTGTGGAATGCACCGATGGTGTCGCACGCGTTGCGATATCATCGGGTGGATCCGTCTCGCGTTCACATCACCGGTGCCGCACAATTCGACACGTACGCACGAACGGCGGACATGTATTCTCGCGCCGAAGTCGAGGAACAGCTGGGAGTGGCACCCGGCAGGGTGATCATCACGTACCTGACTGCAGCAGGTTTCCATGACGCTGAACGTCACGATCTCACGGCGTTCATCGATGCGATGCGGCAGCGAACCGTGCTGTTTCAGCACAACGCGATCCTGGTCATACGGGTCCACCCGCACGAGAATGCGCGTCTCTATCATCAGTTTGTCGATGGCCACAGCGTGATACTCGATCCGAATTTGCCGAACGAGATTGTAAGCCATGTCGAACCGCAAGCCGGTCCTCGCTCGCCCGCCATGGCGAGGGAGTTGTGGAAGGCCTCCCTTCTCTCCGCAGCCGACGTCGTCTTTGCCAGTTGCGCCACAACCGCACTGATCGAGTCGTGCATCTTCGACCGCCCGAGTTTTCTCATCACGCCTGTGAACCGTCCGGGCGTCGACGCGGCCATGCAGTCACTTGCGAGGGAGCAACTCGCATACACCCACCAGATCGAGGCGCAGGAGATCGGTGCCATTTCGCGACCGCGTGACATCGACGCATTGATGGCAGGCATGGCGTACGCTCTCGACCACCCCGAGCACCTCCGTGAAGAGCGATCGCGACTTGTCGAGCGCATGTGCTATCGAATCGACGGCCAGGCTTCCGCGCGAATTCTAAATGTCGCTCTACGATGTGCGAAACGCGTGTAGTCGCCAGCGCGGCTGAAATCGAATGTCATCATCCCATCACCCATCGTGACCTACGCATGACTACGTCGACCACGCCATCGCGTCCGGACCGAATTCACGGGATCAGATACGACTATGACGCGCGCGCCAAGGAGTACCTGACGACCTGCAACTTATGCGGTGCTGCTATCTGGACCGTACTGACGCATGTCGATCGGTACGGGTATCGGGCGAGCACAACTGCCTGTTCGGCGTGCAGTCTTGTGGTGCTGAATCCTCGAATGACTTCAGCTTCGTATGACGAGTTTTACCGACACGTCTACCGGCCGCTCGTCAGCGCCTATCACGGCCGACTCATCGACGCGACCACCGTCCAGGCCGAGCAGCACCTCTATGCGATGGACATGGCCGACATGCTCGCGCCATTCATGGCGCGGGTCCGAGGCGGACGGTTTCTTGATGTCGGCGGCTCGACTGGGATTGTTGCAGCACTTCTACGATCCCGATTTGATCTGAAGGCCACCGTGCTCGATCCGGCACCGGCTGAAATCGCGGAGGCGGATGCGCTCGACATCGAAACGATTACTGGTCTGGCCGAGGAGTGGGAGCCTGCCGGACGGCGCTTCGAATTCGTCGGCATGTTTCAGACGATCGATCATCTGCTGGATGTGTCAGCGACGCTGCACAAGCTTCGGGAGATCATCGAGCCGGAGGGTATTTTTGTCGTCGATATCGTCGACTTCCGGGCGGCCTACTTGCGCCAGGGTTCCGTTGAGGCGGCTGTCAAGATCGACCATCCGTATTCGCTGACTGAGGATACAATGGAAGCCTACCTCGCACGCGTCGGCTTTGAACCTGTGCATCGCTCGTACAGTGCGGACCATCTGCACGTCGCGTTCGTTTGTCGACCGTGCGACCCGCGACCGGACGCGCGGCCCGCACCATCGACGGTGCGCGAATTCTTCCGAGAGATTCGGCAGGTCCAGAATTCGATGCGTCATCATCCTGGCGCGCCATGAGGGTGCTCGGGCTCATACCGGCTCGTGGTGGCTCGAAGTCTGTTGAAGACAAGAATCTGCGGCCAATGCTGGGGAAGCCCCTCATCCAGCGCGCGCACGAGACTGCAATAGAGTCTCAAAGCCTCGCACGCGTGATTCTGTCCACCGATGACGCGCGCATCGCGGAGGCTGGCAGGCGGGCAGGTATCGACGTGCCATTCATGCGACCGGCCGAACTTGCGCAGGACGCGAGTGCCATGATCGCTGTCGCCGTGCACGCTCTCGAAACCCTCGCGGCGTTCGGGGAGCAGTACGACGCGTTGCTGCTCCTGCAGCCGACGTCGCCCCTCAGACGTCCGGCGCACATCACCACCGCGATTGACATGCTCGGAGACTGGGATGCCGTCTGTTCCGTTGTCCCGGTGCCGCAGCATCTCTGCCCCCACTACGTCATGCGCATCTCCCCTCAAAACCGCCTCGAATACTTCCTTCCAGATGGCGGGTCGTACACACGTCGCCAGGACGTCCCATCCGCGTATCGACGAGACGGTACGATCTTTCTCACAAGGACCGCAATTGTTCTTGGCGCGAAAAGTTTCTATGGTACACGCTGCGCCCCTCTCCTGCTCACCGACGACGATTCGCTGAGTATCGACGAGCCCGCGGACTGGGCGGAGGCCGAACGGCGCTTGCTCACGCAGCGCTGAGCCGGACCTACCTCGACGTGTTCCTGACACGCAACCAGAGCGAGCCCGGATCTTCACTGGTGGGACGCCGCGCAAGAACTGGACACACGGTATGAAGCGCTGCGCGATGATGACGCACGAGGAAGTTGAGTGCGCCGATGATCTCGAAGTGCGGATTGCACGTGAGAAAGGCCTCAACGAGATACTGCTCCGTCCAGAGATACATCCGCTCATGGACCCACGCGGCAGGATAGTCGCGAGGTGTGAAGATATCGTGCACATGCACAAGCACGCCCGGGCGCAGTCTTGGTAGGATCTCGAGGTATTCGAATACCACGTCACCCTGCGGTCGGACCACATGCGACGAGTCGATGAAGAGGACGTCGCCGGCGTCGAGCGAAGCGAACGTCTCCAACTCGACCTGCTCCACTCGTTGACGGATGAGGTTGACATCGATCAGGCTCAGCCACGGGCTTTCGTATGGTTCAATGCACGTATGCTCACACGCATACGCCGAATCGATCGCCTGCTCATCTGCAATCGCCTGTCGGACGAGCAAAGTCGACATGCCACTGCCGATTTCGATGAATCGCTTGGGTTTGAAATGGCGAATCACGTGGTAAAGGTACTCTGCGTCACCGGCCACAAATGAATCGTTGCCGTAGTAGTAGCCTGGCTTCGGCACCGGTGTCTCCGGAATTTCCAGCAATTCGTGATGCGGATGAAAGGACCCGAGCAACGCCAGCTGGCCAGCGACATTCATATCGATGCCTGGAAGGATTCGATCCTGGCTGAGGTCATGCACGAGATCGCGCGGATCGAAGAACGGTTCGTAGTAGTGCCGACGGATCGGGAACACGCCTACCGCTGCGAAGATGCGCCTGCTGATTGGTGTATCCTTTCCACCCAGCCGACGGACGGCCGACAGCCACGCGCTCGCCATGATGGTCAATGGCGCGCCAAGCAAATCAACGGCGCGCGAAAAAGTGAGTCTGATTGAAATCGCCATGCCAAGAACGCCTGGGAGGTCGCGAGATATTGAGCTGCGCAGTTGACGCGCCTTGGAGTCAATCGGGAAAGCCGGCAAACGAAATTCCAGACACGGCGTGTAAAGAAGAGCGAGCGCCAACGACCAAATCTACAGGCTTCACTTCGACGAGCCGATATACCTGCTGCTCTGCCGCCATCGTCGAGTGCATTTGGCTATCCTGAGGACTGCACCAGTTGTCGTGGCACCTTTCGCCGGTACGGACCTCCGAATAGCGAGGGTGTGCCGGAATACCTGCTATCTTGACATAGCGCCGTCGGGTCGTGAAGTACATGCCGCGAGAGCGCAACATTCTGGAAGGGCTTCGTCGTCCTGCCGAGCCAACTCCCCGTTCTATTGCCCACACCTGAGGCGTTCCGGAATGTCCCCGAGCAAGATCCGCAAGAAACTCTACGCACTCATACAGAGCTTCCACAGCCCGAACGCGACACTCAATCACCTGCACGATGTCGTTCTTGAAGACGTGCAACGTCGTCGAATTGCGTCGCATGTCAATCCACTGAGCAGACACGCGCGCAAGGTGTTTTCCCAAGGAGATGAAGACGGCATCACCCTCGAAATCGTTCGTCGGCTCGGCATCGCTTCTTCAGGGACGTTTGCTGAATTCGGCGTCGGCAATGGTCTGGAGAACAACACACTTGTGCTGGCTTCGCTCGGATGGACGGGTTTCTGGGTGGGCGGCGAAGCACTTTCATTCGAGATTCCAGCCGGAAGCCGCTTCAGGTATTTCCGCCAATGGCTGAGCCTCGACAACATTGTGCAGTCGATGAGGCACGGTCTGAGTGAACTTGGCGCGGCTGCTGCCGATGTGATCTCGCTCGATCTGGATGGCAACGACCTCCACCTGATTGGAGCGCTCCTTGCGAGCGGCGTGGCGCCGAAACTCTTCATCGCGGAATACAACGCAAAGTTCCCGCCGCCGATCCAATTCAGCGTCCGATATGACCCAACGCACACTTGGAATGGCGATGACTACATGGGGGCGTCGCTGAGCGCCCTGGCGAGCCTATTCTCGAATCACAACTACAAGTTGGTGTGCTGTAACCCGCTCACGGGATCAAACGCGTTCTTCGTGCATCGAGATTTTGCGGAGTTGTTCGCCGATGTCCCGGCTGAAATCGAAGTGCTGTACGAAGAGCCTCGATACCATGTGCATCGCACGTACTCGCATCCCACGTCTGCGAAGACTGTGCGCATGTTCCTCGAATGAATCGTTGACATGGCTCACGGCGACTCTCGCCCCCTTTTCTCAGAAGCGTGCGGCACTTGCGCGCAAATAAAAGTTCCAGCGAGATTCCGAGAAGCCGAAGACTTGTGCGGAAGCAACGCCGGCTTCCAGCATTGTTGTCGCCGCGCGCCGCACACGTGTCAATGACACAGAACCATCGACTGTCCAGTCGTGCGCGTCACCATCGTAGACTGCCGCAGGCAGGAACAGTCCTTCCGCATTCGTCGATGTCTTGCTACGTGTCCGCCAGCGCTGCAGTGATACGCGCAGTGCTCCAGCCGGAACGAAGCGTTCCCAAGACATGCGCTGGCCGTCCACCGCACCCGGCCCGATTGGTGCGCCGAGCAATTGACCGGACTCCGTATGACCCTGGCGCAGGGCGCCGTGAAAATACAGCAGCCCCTGTGCGCGCTGCTGTGCAATCGGACGGACATCACCCGAAAAGTATTCAAACGTCAGTAGTGCGAGAACGCTGGGCCGTCGCGCCGTGACGACACGAAGTGACGCGGCGACGGCGCCATTCTGCTCAGGCTCTCCAGCCAAGTCCCGCCCATCCCAGTTGTGATCTTCACGGAAGTACTCGAACGAAGCTTCAGCTCCACGCCGCGGAAAATTCCATCGCGCGAACAGGGACGCCAGCTGATTGTCGAAATCACTCTTCGGATCTGGCGAACCCGGAGCGCTTTCTTTAAGGCCGTCCTTGAGAATTCCCTCGAACGGCTTCGACCATGCACCCCACGCACGGCCGTGCTCGCGCCACGGACTATGAAAGAAGCGACTGACACCAAGCTCGAGGCCTGGAGCTACATCCGGCATGATCGACGCGACGACACCTACTGCGACGCGACGACGGCCTGAAAACTCGATCGATGCAAATGAGTCCGGACCGGTCACTGGTGACCACTTTGATTGCGCGAGCGAACCGAGCAGATAACGAGCAGCAATGCGGCCCACAAACGGTACTCTGGCGCCAGTCGCACTCGTGCCAAGATAAAGATGCGGAAATCCGCCAGCATTGGGCCCCAGAATCGCCGGGAAGGTCTCGCCGATTCCCCATCCCTCTGCCCGTGTCGAGAGCCCCATACTCATGCTCCCGAGGGCGACGTCGATCGACGATTCCCCAGGGTTGACGCGCGTGTAGGCGGAGTTGCCGAAGCGTTGTGGCAAATCGATGTCGTGTGGATACACCGCCGACATCAGGGGACTGTACCCTGGCGTCGTCACGAGCGGGTACGCGCTGTTCTGCGCAGAGAACAGAATCGGCGCCGCCGTCAGTCTCACGCGCCACAACTGCACACTTGCGCTGACACCGGCAGCAGCCGTTCCACCCCGTCCCTGCCATACGGGGCCGTCGTTCGCCCCCCAGGGAAAGCCTGTATTGTAAGCAGCAAAGACACTGCCACCGACCGAAGCCTTACGGTTGGCGGCGCGTTGCATCACGGTCGTCCACGGAGAGCTGCCACTCTCGCCGCGCAGCAAGTCTGCCACATCACGTGCTGAGATGGGCCGCGCAGCCCAAGGCACCGGGCGAATCAGGCCAGCAACGGACACCGCATGCATATATCGCTCTACATCGCTACCGACCGGCGCGCCCAGCACGGTACCG
This sequence comes from Gemmatimonadaceae bacterium, assembly GCA_014379355.1. Classification (GTDB taxonomy): domain Bacteria; phylum Gemmatimonadota; class Gemmatimonadetes; order Gemmatimonadales; family Gemmatimonadaceae; genus JACMLX01. The sequence goes on along the minus strand of JACMLX010000136.1, from coordinate 8,736 downwards.
CTCGCACCGATTGAGGATTGCCATTGCGCACGAAGCGAGCGTGGCAACAGAAGTGACATCGCACACCCGACCAGAAGGAGCGCGGAAGCACCCATTCCCCCGACGCTGACTATGCCTCTCGACACATCAGGGCGGCCAACCACTGATTGCGCGCGGCACAAGATGCACCGCCGCACAGCGGCACCGTGCACTGCTAGCCGTGCTATGCGACACCGCCGCGCGGCATTCGAAGCATCACGGACCGGCGCGCCTTTGCAGTCCCAGAAGCCGCCGCCGCATACTCTGTCGCCAGCGCATCCTGATGATCTACGATCCACGCTTCCAATGCCGGTGCCAGAATGTGAATTACACGTTCGGCGCCGAAGGGACGCGAGCCACCATTGGCACCGCACAATACACTGATCGCGAATCCAGCGAAGGAGGGGATCGAGTCCGGCGTCGAGAGCGGAAACTCGAGTCGCCAAACGCGCCCGGGAGGGTCTGCACTGATAACGTCCATCCCTCGGTGCAGCAGGGACATCTTCACGAAGCTGAAGTCGCTCGCGGCGAGCGCCAGCATTTCATTCAGCGCATCGATACTTGTCGTCGTCTGCACCCGCGCCGCGAGATCTGTCGCTGCGATCTGGTCACGAATCACGCGACGCGCACGTGAAGGACCGGTCATGAGGACCTCTGCTGCGATCCCGATTTCATGGTATGAAAGGACGCTGACCGCCAGCAGCAGCGACAATACAACCGCGCCGATTGCCAACACACTGAATACCCACATCATCGTTGGCCCGGCAACTCCCAGCGCAACCCCCAACGTCGCAAAGATTGCCGAAGCGCTGCCGAGGACCAGCGTCGCGCCAGAATGTCCAAAGCCGACCGCGAGCAGGCGATGATGAATATGGTGCGCGTCAGCGACCACGACCGACACAGAACGCAGCCATCTGCGCGCGATCGTCAAGCCCGTCTCAAACAGCGGAACGAGCAAGGCAAGCACTGGAACCACAAGCACGACACTTCCGCTGGGACGAGAGGCGCCCCGAACCGTCAGCATCGCGAGAAGAAATCCGATTGTCAGACTCCCGGCATCACCGAGGAATATTCGCGCTTTCGGAAAGTTGAATCGACTGAAGCCGCAGAGCGCACTCGCGAGAGCAAGCGCGAGCAACGCGTCAACGTGATTCCCGAGAGCGAGGGAAATCGCGGCCGCAGCGAATGCACCGACGATGCCAACCGCAGAAGCAAGTCCATTGATGCCGTCAATCAGATTGTAGCCATTCGACACAACAACTACCCACAGCATGAGCACCGGAAGTCCAAGCCAGCCAAGCGCGAATTCGCTCGTGTATCCGAGTGCTATTCCATGCAACTGCGGTGAGAACGACCAGGCGACCGCCGCAGCGACCAATTGCGCAATCACCTTCACACGAGGCGATACTCCGCGAAGGTCGTCGTACAGACCAACCAGTGAAACGATTGCGCACCCTGCGAGAACGCCTATGACGCCGCTTTCTCCACCGATCACATCGCGGATGAAGAAGAGCGCGAAGGCGAAAGAGGCGAGCACGGCGACCCCGCCGATACGGGGCACCGGCGTGTCATGAATGCGGCGGAAGCCATCGGGCGAATCAACCAGATCCATGCGCCGCGCCGCGCTGATCACGAAGGGCGTCACAAATTGACTCACCAGCAGTGGTGCCAACACTACCACCAGAAAGTGGAACGCCGAGATGTCACCTTCTTGCATTCGAATGACCGGGTTGCCTCGTAGAAATTAGATCCCGCATACATTTGCCGATCCAACCAGTACATCTAAACCTAAGGCAGTACAGAGATTAGGTCTATGAGTCCGCGGGGAATCGCATGGCGAGTATTCCCATTTTGTGACTACCCACGAAACGCCGTTCTGGTCACAGTTCGGCACGATCAGGCGAACTCTTCCGTGCCTCTGATGAGTTCGCCTTATCTCGCGCCGTTCAGACGCGATAGTACTCCCGATACCACTTCACGAAGCGCTCCACGCCGACCTCGATCGGCGTGGCCGGCGTGAAGCCTGTGTCGCGCGTCAGGTCCTCGACATCGGCGTACGTCGCCGGCACGTCACCCATCTGCAGCGGCAGCATGTTCTTCTGCGCCGTCCGGCCGAGTGCCTTTTCGAGCGTCTCGATCAGGTACATCAACTCGACCGGATTGTGGTTGCCGATGTTGTACAGGCGGTACGGCGCGAGACTGGTGCCGGGATCGGGCACCGCACCATCCCAGCCTGTATTCGCTGACGCCACGCGATCGTTCGTGCGCACCACACCCTCGGCGATGTCGTCGACGTAAGTGAAGTCGCGACGCATCTGCCCGTTGTTGAAGACGTCGATCGGCTTGCCAGCCAGGATCGCATTCGCGAACAGGAACATCGCCATGTCCGGCCGGCCCCATGGGCCATACACGGTGAAGAATCGCAAGCCGGTCGTCGGCAGCTTGTACAGATGACTGTACGTGTGCGCCATCAACTCGTTCGCCTTCTTCGTCGCGGCATAGAGCGACAACGGGTGGTCGACGTTCTGGTGCACACTGAACGGCATGGCGGTGTTCGCACCGTAGACGCTCGATGACGACGCATACGTCAGGTGCTGCACGCCGTTGTGTCGGCACCCTTCGAGGATGTTGGTGAAGCCGACGATGTTGCTGTCGATGTACGCATGCGGATTCTCGAGCGAGTACCGCACACCGGCCTGCGCCGCCAGGTGGATCACCTTGTCGAAGGCACCGTCGACGAACAGTCGCGCCATCCCCGGTCGGTCCGACACATCGAGCTGCTGAAAGCTGAAGCCGGGGCGAGTGGTCAACCGCGCGAGGCGTGCGTTCTTCAGCGTCGGGTCGTAGTAGTCGTTGAGGTTGTCGATGCCGACGACTTCGTCACCGCGCTCGAGCAGCGTGATGGCGACGTGTGAGCCGATGAAGCCGGCAGCGCCGGTGAGCAGGATTCTGGTCATGACGGAAGCGAGAGAGAAACGCGGTGCCGAGTCGAGCCGTCAGCGCATTTCCTGCTGCGCGAGCGCAAGGTCCGCATCGCACATCATCTGCACCAGACCCCGAAAGGTCACCGTCGGCTCCCAGCCAAGGACGCGCTTCGCCTTGGAGGGGTCACCGAGCAGCAAGTCCACTTCGGCGGGGCGCAGGTGCCGTGGATCCTGCGTGACGACCGCGCGCCAGTCGAGATCGAGATAGGCAGCGGCGACCTCGAGAAATTCCTGCACCGAATGCGTTTCGCCGGTGGCGATGACATAGTCGTCGGCCACGTCCTGCTGCATCATCAGCCACATCGCCTCGACGTAGTCTCCCGCGAAGCCCCAGTCGCGCTGGGCCTCGAGATTGCCGAGTGCCAGGTTCTTCTGCGAGCCGACTTTGATGCGCGTCAGGCCACGCGTGATCTTGCGGGTCACGAAGTTCTCGCCACGCCGCGGACTCTCATGATTGAACAGGATGCCGCAGCTGGCGGGAAAGCCGTAGCTCTCGCGGTAGTTCACCGTCAGCATGTGCGCGAACACCTTCGCGCAGGCATAGGGCGATCGCGGGTAGAACGGCGTGTTCTCGGACTGCGGCACTGCCTGCACGAGGCCGTACTGCTCGCTGGAGCTGGCCTGATAGAACTTCGGCTTGATGCCGAGGCTGCGCATTGCCTCGAGCAGGCGCAGCGTGCCCGTGCCGACGACGTCGGTCGTGTACTCCGGCACGTCGAAACTGACGCGCACATGACTCTGCGCGCCGAGGTTGTACACCTCGTCCGGCACCACGGCAGCGAGCACACGCTGCAACGACGATGAATCGCCGAGGTCACCGTAGTGCAGCTGCAGATGTTTGCCCGACGAGATATGCGGCTGCTCGTAGAGCGGATCGATGCGTCCGGTGTTGAACGTGCTCGCACGGCGCACGACGCCATGCACTTCGTAGCCCTTCGCCAGGAGAAACTCGGCGAGGTATGACCCATCCTGACCGGTGATGCCGGTGATCAGCGCCTTGCGAGGTGACATGAATATGGAGGAGTCGGCGAAACGCGCGGCACGTTGCCGCGTCGCAATCTGCGGGCCAATCTAACGTTTCGTAACCTGGGCGGCCACGCACATGGCCACGTGCGAAAACGACGTCATGTCACGCTTTCACCAGCACACCGTCGCGCTCCAGCCGCCCGCGCAACGCCGCATCCACGCGCACGCGCACCATCAGGTCCTCGCCCTCCGCCGCCTGGTCGAGCACCTCCCCCTGGCGATACAACGTCGACAGCAACTTGCCGTCGGACACCGGCACACGGACACGCACGATCGGTCGCACGGCACGCACACCAGCGCGCAGGCGCTCGCGCAGCGGCTCGAGGGCATCGAGCGAGTGAGCCGAGACGAACAGCGAGTCGGGAATCAGGTTGCCGACACGCGTGCGGACCGCCTCGTCCACGTCCGGTGTGAGCAGGTCCATCTTGTTGAAGACGTGCACGAGCGGCGTGTCGATGGCGCCAAGCTCCGTGAGCACTTCATCCACGACGAGGCGATGCTCTTCCCAGCTGGCGTGGCTGGCGTCGATCACATGCAGCAACAGGTCGGCCTCGCGCACCTCGTCCAGCGTCGCGCGGAAACTCGCCACCAGATGATGCGGCAGCTTGCGAATGAAACCGACGGTATCGGTGAGCAGGCAGTGATAGCCTTCACCGAGATCGACGTCGCGGGTCAGCGGGTCGAGTGTCGCGAACAGCCGGTCTTCCACATACACGTCCTCCGAGCCGCTGAGCGCACGCAGCACCGAACTCTTGCCGGCGTTCGTGTAGCCGACGAGCGAGACGCGGAACGCCCCTTCGCGATGCGCACGCAGCGTTGCCCGATGGCGCGTCACATCCTGCAACCGCTCGCGCAGCACACGAATGCGATGACCGATCAACCGGCGGTCAGTCTCGAGCTGCGTTTCACCAGGCCCGCGCATGCCGATGCCGCCGCGGAACTTCTCGAGGTGAGTCCACAACCGCGTGAGTCGCGGCAGCATGTAGTTGAGCTGCGCCAGCTCCACCTGCATGCGTGCCTCGCTGCTGCGCGCACGGGTCGCGAAGATGTCGAGAATCAACTCGGCGCGATCCATCACGCGCTTGCCGACGACGGCCTCGATGTTCTTGCCCTGCGTCGGACTCAGCTCGTCGTCGAAGAGCACCAGCGTGGCATCGAGCGCGTTCACGTGCTCACGCAGCTCATCCAGCTTGCCGCTGCCGAGATAGGTGCCCACGTGTGGCTTGTCGATCTGCTGCGTGAGCGTGCCGACGATCAGCGCGCCGGCCGTGTCAGCCAGGCGCGCGAGCTCGGCGAGGTGTTCATCGACCTGGTGGCGCGCTGCCGTGCGCTTGCGCGGGGCGCCGACCAGCACCGCGCGTTCCTGTGGCGCGGTCAGGGTGATCGAATCACGTGCGATGATACACCTCGGCTACGGGCGGAACGTCTTGAAGGCGTCGAAGCTGGCGCCCTCGTTGAACTGTCGGTTGAAGGTGCCGACGAATGACTGCAAGGTAACGTCGCCGATCAGGCGATACGGGATTTCCCCGCCCCGCAGCAGCCGTGGCCCGACCGCCTGCACCGCGCGAAATCCGATCCGCACCGGTAGGTGCACCACCATCGAGTCACGCCGGGCGACGGAGAAGGCACTGTCGAGCGCACCCGAGCCGATCTCGACACTGTCGACGAGCAGCCTGTAGCGCAGCGCCGACGCGCCGAGCGAATAGGAATTCGGATTGTAGATGTTGAGCAACACCTCGAAATCCGCACCGTCGATGCCGAGCGATCGAACGCCGACACCGCGAAACGTGACGTCGGGTTGCGTGAAGATCGCCTTTGCTGCAGTGGCGCAACCTGTCAGCGCTGCGCTGCCCAGCATCGTCGCCATCACCAGCCCACGCCTCATACCCAACAGCATCGTGCCTCCAGAACGTTTGTTGATGAACCAGGCGTCACGTCGTCGCGCCAGGTGATGCACTGCCGTCGACCAACTCGTCACGCCGTTCTGCGATCCGCGCCGCCCACCACTCGAGGCGCTTGGCGATCTCCTTCTCGTACCCCAGAGTGGACGGTTCGTAGAACACCGCGTCGGCAATCTCGTCGGGAAGATGCGAGTGCGCGGGCACGCCACCTGGCTGAGTGTGCGCATACTCGTACGACGCGCCATGGCCGAGCGACTTGTGAAGACTGGTCGGGGCATTGCGCAGCTGCAGTGGCACCGGGGCGTTCGGCGTCTCGCGCGCGCTGGCCAGTGCCGCGTCGAGCGCCACCTTGACGCGATTCGACTTCGGCGCCGTGGCAAGATAGATCGTCATTTCGGCGAGCGGTATCAGTCCCTCGGGTGCACCAAGCATGTGGAACGCGTCGCGCGCCGCCACCGCCATCTGCAGGGCGCGAGGATCGGCGACGCCGATGTCCTCCGCGGCCATCGCCATCGCCCGGCGGAACAGCGTCATCGGGTCCTCACCGGCGTTGATCATGCGCGCCATCCAGTACAACGCACCCTGCACATCGCTGCCGCGCAGCGACTTGTGATACGCTGACAGCAGGTCGAAGTGCTGCTCGCCGGTCTTGTCGTGTCGCGGCAGTCGCTGCTGCAAGGCGAGTTCGAGCAAGGCGACGGTGAGCGTTGCGCCATCATCGAGTGCCGCAGCGGCCGCTTCGAGGGTACCGATGGCGCGCCGCGCATCCCCATCCGCCCACCGTGCGAGCGCGTCGAGCGCATCGTCGTCAGCGGTGAGGTTGCGCGTGCCCAGTCCGCGATCGACATCGCGCAGCGCGCGCTCGAGCAGCGCGCGCAGATCCTCGGCCGACAACGGCTGCAACACCACGACCCGTGCACGACTGAGCAGCGCGGCGTTGATCTCGAAGCTCGGCGCCTCGGTGGTGGCACCGATCAGCGTCACGGTCCCGTCCTCGACGATCGGCAACAGTGCGTCCTGCTGCGCCGCATTCATGCGGTGAATCTCGTCCACGAACAGCAGTGTGCGCGCACCGCTGGCGATCAGCCGCTGCCGCGCCTGTTCCGCAATCACGCGCAATCGCGGTACCCCGTCACTGACGGCGCTGAACGGTTCGAACGTCCATCCGACGCGCTGCGCGACCAGGCGCGCCAACGTCGTCTTGCCTGTGCCCGGCGGTCCCCACAGGATCATCGAGCCGAGCACACCGCGCTCGATTGCATCGTACACCGGCGTTCCCGGCGTGAAGAGCTGTCGCTGCCCGACGTATTCCTCGAGCGTGCGCGGACGGAGACGGTGTGCGAGCGGTGCCGAACTCACCGTGTTGGTGAACAAGCCCGGCGGCGCCGCAGCGCCACTCGTGCCCCGCCGCGCCATCAGACGGGGTGCATCGCGAGTGCCTTCGCGATCGACTTCACGCCCGCTGTCAGGTTCCCCGCCGGCGGGAACGCACCGCGCGCGGGACGCCACAAGCGACCGCGCACACGTGCACGCTCCGCGAGACCGGCGCGGTCGTGCAGATACAGCCAGCGATCCGTGCGCGACCACGTCACGACTTCGAGGTGCGCCGACAGTGAGAGTTGATCACCGGGCACTTCGAGCGTGAACTCGACACCACCGGCGCCGATCATCGGGACGCGCAACGGATAGAACGCATCGAGCAACGCGGCCTGTGTCACACTGTCGGCGCGCCAGACCACGTTGTTTCGCCAATCATCGATGGTCAGCGCGAAGAGATTCGGGAATTCCGGCACCAGCTCGAGGAACAACTCGACCATCGCCTCCGCATTGCCGAGGGCGCGCGTGCCGATCAACCCATCACGGCGCATCACGGCATACGTGTCCGATGCGTTGCGGAATCGCCGCCAGACGGAGACCTCGGGGACCGGCTCACGAAAGAATGCCACTCAGCTCTCCTTGGCCAGCGCGCTGGCGAACCCCAGCAACCGGTCGTGCGTGTTCAGTGCCGGGTCGTCCAGCACGCGCTCCAGCAGATCGTGCAAGATCCGGCCCAGCATCGGACCGGCAGCTATCCCGACCTCACGCAAGTCGTCACCGCTGACCGCCAGGTCCTGCAGCGCGATCGGATCCGTGAACGCGACCCGGAGCATGCGTCGGACCATTCGTCGCACCGCCATGTCGGAGGGCGCAGGAATGCCCGCCGCGCGTCGCGCCGCCCACACCGCCGCAAAGGCTCGCAACGTGCCATGCACGCGCAGACGACCGATGCGCGCGACGATCCGCCGCACTGCGACGATGTCGACCGATTCCGACGCCGCGATGCGTTCGAGATCGTCGCCACACGACGCCCAGGAATCCGCGATCGCACTTGCAAACGCAATGTCACTGTTGGACGCGCGCAACGCGACCAGCGCGCGCTTCGCATCACGCGCACCGAGCGTCATGAACGGGAGCGCCAGCCGCACCAGCAGCCGCAACGATCGGCGTTCCGCCCGCGCCGTGGTCGACGGCAACGGGACATGATCGATTGCAGCGAAGTAGTCGTCCGGTACCGGTACGAGCGCCGGCACGAGTCCGGCCAGCGCGCCGGATGCGCGCCAGTTCGCGAAGGCGCGTGACGGACACCGTGCCTGCTCGAGCGTCTTCGTCCACTCCTGCAGCACGCGTTCGACCGACAGTTGCGACAGCGACGGCGCACTCTCGACGATCGCAGCCCACGTTTCTGCGTCGATCTCGAAGTCGAATCGCGCGGCGAATCGCAGCGCCCGCAGGGCACGCAGCCGGTCCTCCGCCATGCGACGCGCCGC